>NZ_LNTB01000001.1:1200998-1501248 GCF_001462395.1 Pyrodictium occultum | reverse complement strand
CCCCCACCCCCACCTCCTCCCTCCCGTGAAGGGCCTCCCGGGCGCCCTCGCGTCGGCTTATCCCCCGTGTTGTTGAGGGCCCTGCGGCCCTCTGCCCGGCTTTGTGCTGGCTGATTCGGGCCCTCATTGGAGTGTTTTAGTTGCTAGTGGTGTTATGTAGCTCCTGTACATGTGCCGCCCCATATTTACCTATATGTAACGTGTTGTATAGGGTGCTATGGACGCCTCTACAGGCAGCGGCATAGAACGATTTACAGTAACATAAATCCTTGTCCCCGCCCCAGCCGAGGGGCCATGCATTACTTGCCCGAGGAATCCCGGGCCGGCGGAGCTAGCGGGCGCCAATACTATAGTAGAGGCGGCTCCGCGCGACTGGGGGTCCGGCGAGGAGGCCCTTGGCCGGCGGAGCTAGCATCTCCGAGCGGGTCGACGGGAAGACAGTGTTTAGGATCCTCTCCAGGAGCCTCCGCGTGGACTGGCGGGACTACGTGGTGCTTGTAGCCGACAGGCTTGACGGGAACCCCTTCGCCGTCCTGGCCGCAATCATACTAAGCCAGAATACGAGCTCCCGGAGCTCGATAAGAGCCTACCATAGCCTCCGGATGCTGCTGGGCCGTGTCACCCCGGAGGCTGTGCTGAGCGTGCCCGAGGAGAAGCTCGGGGAGGCGATAAGGGCCGCGGGGCTCTGGAGGCAGAAGGCCCGGGCGCTCCGGGAGGCGGCCCGTAGGATACTCGAGGCCGGGGGAGAGAGGGTCCTCATGGAGATGCCGCCGGAGAAGCTGCGTGAGTTCCTCCTCTCGATACCCGGGGTGGGGAAGAAGACTGCCGACGTGTTCCTCTCCTTTAAGCGCCGCGCCCCGGTCTTCGCCGTGGACACGCATGCGCTCCGCATAGCAAAGCGCTGGGGCCTGGTGGGCGAGAAGGCCGGCTACGACGAGGCCTCCCGGGCGCTCCTAGAGTTCTTCGGCCCCGAGAGGAGCGAGGAGGCCCACCGCCTCCTCATAGCGCTGGGCCGCCAGTACTGCCGCGCCCGGGGCCCGCGGTGCAGCGAGTGCCCTCTCCGAGGCTACTGCCCGTACCCCAGGCGGGCCGGCGGGGAGGCGAGAGCCGGGGGCTAGCGGCCGCCCCTGCAGGCGGCGAGCCTCCCCCGGGACCAGGCCTCCATAGCCTCTCCGAGCACCTCCCCCTCGCTCCTGCCCGTCTCCAGGAGCTGCCACTCCGCGTACCCAGGCTTCCTCTCGCCCCTTCCGAGCCGCCTGGCCTCCAGCTCCACCGCCCGCCGCGCCGGGTGAGCGGCAACCATGGCGTAGGCTCTCACAAGCGCGGCCACGACTGCCTCGTGGAGCACTATGACCTGGTCGCCGAGGTCCAGGAGGAACCTGGCGTGGAGATGGCCCTCGGGTATGAATGCTACTATCTTCCTGACGCACTCGTTCGGGTAGATCCTGGGCTCTTGCAAGACCCGGGCAACCCTCCGGGAGGAATAGGGCGAGGCGCTGGAGCATGCTAGGAGCGTAGGGACGTGCGCCGGGAGGCAAGCCCACGTGGAAGGGTAGGAGGAGGGGGTAGTGGATCCCGGCGTAGGTGTGGCGGGCCCGCCGGGATTCGAACCCGGGACCTCCGCCCAGCCAGGCCGAAGGCCCGCTGGTCTACGGGTTAAGAGCCCGCCGCTCTACCAGGCTGAGCTACGGGCCCAGCCACGCGGCTCCATGTCCTACCCGGCCACAGCAGCTGGGGGTATTTAAGCATTTCTCTGAGGCTTGGTCTCGCTGCGGGCCCAGCGACAGTAGTCACCCAGGCACGCGATGACGGGGAGAGCTATAACCTCGGGCACGCTATACGGGTGGATCTCCTTCACGCGCTCAATAAGCTCCTCCAGCCTCGAGACAGTGGTCTTTATAACGAGCAGCTCCTCCTCATCCTCCTCGATCCTCCCCTCCCACCAGTACATGCTCCTCACGCTCCCCACGTTGACGCAGGCGGCGAGCCGCTCTCCGAGAAGCCGGCGCGCTATCTCAGCCCCCTTGCCGCGGGGCGCGGTCACGAACACCACAACGAGCCCGGACTCCACGGCTTCATCCCCGTGAAACTCCTCTAGGCACCAGGCATAAAATCCTCCAAGCAGCTTGCACCAGCCGTGAGGGTGCCCGGCTGAGCCGTGACCGGCTGCGACGCTGAAGACGAGGAGAAGACCCGCGAAAGCAGGCTTGTACACATTATCGCGGAGATATATGAGGCCTTCGAGATTGCAGCCCTAGCGGCGCTCGTAACCGCGACCTCCCTAGCCATAGCCGACTTCTTCTACACAGTGCTCGTGCACGGCTTCATATACAACGAGGCGGTTGAGAGGATACTCCTCATATTCGTCTTCATAGACCTCACGCGCACAGTGGTAGGGAGCCTCATAGAGGGGCGCTTCAGAATGGACATACTCTTCGAGGCGATAACGATAGCCGTGGCGAGAGACCTCATAGGCACACTGGCACTCATGGGCACTAGCTTCGACGTTACGAGGACGGCGGTGCTTACCGGCATGCTGGCCACAGTGGTGGCGCTGTGGGTGCTGGCTAGGAGGACGGAGGTGCGGGAACCCGCTCCCCTGGGCGTGTATAGATACTTGAGGAAGGGGAGGCCGTCCGGCAAGGAGGCCGGAAAGAGGAGGGGCGGGGGAAAGGGCTAGACGTCAGTCCTCCAGCCTATCTCCCCGTTGAGGTACTTCTCGATAGCCTCCGCCGCCTCAAGCCCGCTCTTCATAGCAGGACCTATCAGGCTGGGCCCGTGGGCCACGTCTCCCGCGGCGAACACTGGCTCCCTGGTGGTCCTCTTGTACTCGTCGACGTCTATGGTGCCGTTGCTTCTCAGCCTTATCCCGTAGTCTCCCCCATTGAACGGGGGTGTCGGTATGAGCCCCACAGCCTCCAGCACCATGTCCGCCTCTATCGTAATGTACTCGCCGGGCACCGGGACGGGTCTGGGCCTCTTCTCCCCCGGCTGCTCCACGAGCCGCATACGCTGCAGCCTCACCGCTGCGACACGGCCCCCGCTGCCCAGGTACTCGACGGGCGTGACGAGCTCGTGTACTATGGCGCCTGCCTCCTCGGCCTCCCGGAACCCCTTCTCCCCGGCGGGGGCGTAGCGGCGGGTGCGCCGGTAGACCAGGTGTATCTCCTCGGCGCCGAGCCACTTGGCTACATGGACCGTGTCGACCGCTGTCAGCCCGCCGCCCACCACCACCACGCGGCGGCCCACCGGCGGCCTCTCAGCCCTATAGCCGTAGCGCCACATGTGGTAGCCCACTATCCACTCCATGGCTGGCAGCACTCCCTCCTGCTCCGAGCCGGGTATTCGGAGCCTCCTGCTCCTCCACGTCCCCGTGGCTATGAGGACGGCGTCGTACTCTTTTATCAGGTCGCCGAGCATCACATCCCTGCCGACCCGCGTCTCCTGCCGGAACTCTACGCCCATCTGCCGCAGCTCCTCTATCCCCTTGCGCACGCCATTCTTATCTATGTGTATGTCCAGCACGCCGAAGATTAGGAAGCCGCCGGGCTCCGGGTTCTGGTCATAGACCGTCACCCTGAAGCCGCGGCACCGGAGGTAGCCGGCAGCATAGAGGCCGGCGGGGCCAGCGCCGACTATCGCCACTCTCTCCCGCCGCTCGCCATGCTCGCCCGGCTTGCAGCGCAACACGAAGCGCATAGAGCATCATCCAGCTTCAGGGGCCGCCCCGCCCCCGGTAAATAGAGCTGCGTACAGGTGGGCAAGGGGAGTGAGAGGTGGGTAGGGGGAGGCACCGGCAGGCCCCAGGAGGAGAGGGATGCAGCCGGTGGCGTGCAGTAAAACAGCTCTTAGGCCTTGATTACGCCCTTCTCTCTCAGGTAGTCGAGCAGCTGGTAGTAGGCGCGTATACGGGCTATGTTCCTGGCGCCGCGGGGCCCCGGATCCTTCATGAAGAAGGCGTTCACCGGGTATGCTGTACCCTTGACGCCCCTCTCCACCAGCGCCTTACCTATCCTCACCAGGTCGGTTAGCAGGCCCGCCAGGGCGGGGCTGTCGTTTATCCTCATGTTCACCACTAGCTCGTCCTCCAGCCCGTTGAAGGTCTTCCACCATATATGCATGGAGACGAACTTCTTGTCGCCCAGCGGCTCCAGGTAGCCGGTGGGCTTGATGTAGTGGGGCGCATCGTAGCCGAGTATGTCCTTTACTATGCTGCTCTTGGTCTCCTCCTTCATCTTGTTGCGCTCTGGCACACTTAGGGCCAGGAAGTCGGTGTTGCCGCCTATGTTGAACTGGGCTATGCTGAGCACGTAGCGGTTCCTCTCCGCGAGGTGCTCGAGCAGGTCAGCGGTCAGGGGGGTCGCGCCAGTGGCGCCATCGTCGCCAAGCACGAGGCTCTCGGCCTCCTCGAAGAGCTTCGCCACCGCGTCGTCGCGGGCTATCGGGCTGGGTATAACGTTCACGAAGACCACCCTCCTCCCGGTCTCCTTGGCGTAGAGGTAGGCGGCGTATGCGTAGGCGTGGCTGGCGCTCAGCCTCCTCCTATCATCCCTCTCTATCGCCTCCTCGAGGGCCTTCACGTCGTTAAACGCCTTGGCTGGCTCGGTGGTTGCCACCTCCACTATCACGTCGGGCTGGAGCTGCTTCCACTCCTCAACAAGCCTCTCTATCGCGGCCTTGGTGGAGCCCAGCTCGTCCTCGAGCCCCTTGACCCGGAAGGGCAGGCCCTCGAGGGAGCCCAGGTGGATGCCGCGCCTAACAGTGACACTCTTGAGCGTCTCGGGCACCGGCAGTATGTCGCCGACGGACTTGATGGCTACATCGTAGAGGGTCTTGCCCACCTTCTCCTCGTCCACGTCGTAGCTGCCCACGATCTCTATGTCCTTTATATCGTAGACCATGTTGTACTTGGCGAAGGGCACTCCGTAGGGCTCTACCTCTCCCTTCTTTATCCTCTCCACGCCTACGGCGAAGTGCGTAGCCACGAGACCCTGGCCCACCAGCACCACGCGCACAGCCATGGCTACCACCCACCACGGAGTACATGTGGCTGCCTCGCGGGGGCCGTGGTAACGGAGCGCTAGGAGACCCTATGCAGGGAGCAATAACCTATGGATACCCATTTGGGTTTTCAAGGCCTCCCGGCTGCTGAGCCTGCGTTGAAGAGGCTTAATGAACTACTGGGTGTCAACGGCCCCAGGCTCCACCGCTAACAGGCCGGGCTTTATTTAAGCATTGCGCTCACGCAAACCATCAATTACTATTAAATTGAATTAATATGCTTATAGTGCCGGGGGCCGGCCAGGCCAGGGGCGGCCATATGGACCGCCAGGAGGCCGGGCAGGGAGGAGGCGAGGCCCAGGGCCGCCGAGAGGCAGTCGCGGGCAGCGCAGCGGAGCACATGGCTGAGCCCGTAGGGGTCGTCGGTGCCCCCGAGGCCGGGCTCGAGGGGCTCAAAGCACCTGGAGGCGTAGGCCGCGGCTGCGAGCAGGGGCTCAGAGCCGCGCGGAGCCCTCACAGCCACCGCGCCCAGGGGCCTGTAGCCCGGGGCAGCGGCTAGGTAGTCCATGTGCCAGTGGAGCCTGGCACGGCGGCCGTAGAGGTGGCGGCAGAGCCTGGCACGCACCCCGCCGGGGCCCCAGGCGCTCCCGAGGTAGGCGTAGACCCCGGGCTCGAGGCTCACAGCGGCCCGGGAGCCCACCCTGCCCCGGTAGCCCTCGCGGAGGGCGAAGACGACTATGTAGACGCCCTTCCAGCCTGGCAGCTGGGCGCAGGGCATCTTGCAGCCTCCTGCAGCCCGCCGGGGCCCGTAGCCGCTGGACCGGAGCATCCATTAACACTGCCCCCGTGGGGCCTGAGCCCCGGGGGTGGAGCCGGGATGGCCGAGGAGGCGGGCATACCCGGCCACGCGGCTAAGACTGGCTGGGCTAAGAGGCTGCAGGGCTTCCTCCGCGACCGTGGCATCAGCTTCGAGGCGGAGGGCGAGGCTACAAGGATACACCTGGGCGACATAGTGGTCGAGGTTGCCGAGGCCGGCGGGGGCAGGGGCTACGCGGTGGTGATAACCGTGCCGCTGCCGGGCTCCAGCCGCGAGGCCGACGAGGCTGCCGGGAGAGCGCTGGCCGACGCTATCCGGCTAGCCGGACTCCTAGGCGCTGAGGGGCTGGGCTACGAGCTGGACACGAGCCTGCCGGGCTACCCTAGCCTGAGGATAATAGTGGAGTACAGGGATCCACGGGAGCTTGCCGATACCCTGATAGCTGCGCTGGAGAAGTACCTGGCCGCCTAGCCCCCGGGTTTTAGGCCGTGGCGTCCTCCTCCACCTTCACGCCGCCGGCCTCGGCTGGGCGGCGGCGGAAGAGTTCCCAGAGCACGAGGGCCACCGACTTCGGGGGTATGATGCCCCTCTCGGTCACTATCATGTCTACATACTCGGGCGGCGTCGCGTCGAAGGCCGGGTTGCGTATGACGACGCCCTCCGGGGGGTTCTCCAGCACCTCCTCTGGGGGCCTCTCCTCTATCTCGACGGGCTGGCCCACGACCGTGTAGGGGCTGAACTTGTAGGTCTCGGTGGCCACTATGAATGGGATCCTATGGAGGTGGGCGGCGAGGGCTATCTGGCTGGTGCCGATCTTGTTTATCACCGCGCCGTTGGCGGCGATGGTGTCGGCGCCTACTATCACCCTGGTTATCCTCCTGGACCTCATCACGCTTAGCACCGCTGAGTCCGGCACAAGGGTGACGGGTATACCCTCCCTAGCCAGGTTCCTCGCTGTTATATAGCCCTGGAACCTGGGCCTCGTCTCGGTGGCGTAGACGTGGAACCTCTTCCCACTCCTCCACGCGGTCACCAGTATCGACTCCACGGCGTTGCTGTTGCAGTGGGTGATTATCCTATCCCCCGTCTCGATCAGCCTCGAGCCTATCTCGCCTATCCTCCTCACCGCCTGCAGCGAGTACTCTATGAAGTCCCTGGCCGCCTCCACTACCGCCTTGCGGGCATCCTCGGGGGACTGGAACCTGCCTTCGCGGAGCGCCCGCATGACGTAGTTGACCGCGTTAGGCAGGCTTACTGCCGTGGGCCGGGTGGAGATCAGGAGCCTCGCCACCTCCTCCATGTAGGCCCGGAAGTCTTCGAGGCTGTCCCCCTTGTAGGCCTCGGCCGCCAGCATGAGGGTCTGGGCCGCGGCTCTCGCTATGCGGCCGGCTCCGCGTATCCTCATAGCCTTTATGTCCTCGGCTATCCTCCTAACCTCCTCCGGCAGCTCCACTACGTGTCACCTATTCTCGGCCCTGGCTAGCTCCCTGAGCCTCTCCCTAGCCCTGGCGAAGAGCTTGTCGAGGGGCTCGAGGCGTGGGGGCCACTCGCCGTACTCCTCCCGTATAAGCACGGGCACCGCCTCGGGGGCTACGAGGCCCTTCTCCGTGGCGAGCGCGTCCACCAGGTTCGGCGGGATGTGCTCGAAGAGGGGCGCGTAGCCGCGGACTCCCAGCCTCCGGTGCTCCTCCGGAATTATCTCGTCGCCGAGCGCGGGGGTCTCTATGGAGAGGCCGTAGACCGTGTCGGGGTAGAGCTTGTAGGAGCCCGCCACCACGATGAGGCGCACCCGTGCCTCGTTGGCCGCGAGCGCCAGGAGCCCGGCGCCGGTCCTCGATATCACCGTGCCGTCAGCTGTCACCGCGTCGGCCCCTATGAGCGCTCTGGTGGCGTCCTTCACCATGAACCTCATAGCCGAGTCTACTATCAGCGTCACCTCTATGCCTATCCTGGCGAGCGCCCGGGCCGCCTCCACGCCGTCCAGGAGAGGCCTTGACTCGGCCACTATAACGCGTATATCCTTCCCCATCGCGGCCGCCTTCTCCAGGGCCCGTATGACGCTCCTGCTATACCCCTGGGTTAGCACAACGTCGCCATCCTCCAGCCTCCTGGCCGCTATCTCGGCAGCCGCCTCGGTCTCCTCCACGACCCTAGCCAGCACCCTATCGACGCTCTCGCTTATGCTCTTCCTAGCCTCGCCTATGCTTTCATACTCTTTCGACGCGAGGGCCTCGAGTATGCCCCGCGCGGTATTGACCAGAGGGGCGGAGAAGGGCCTGGCCGCTATACGGGCCTCCAGGAAGTCCAGGGCCTCCAGGAGCCCCCAGACGTCGCGGGCCTCCTCCACCAGCCTCCTAAGCCCCTTGAGAGCCTCCTCCGCCGCCTCGGTGGCCCCCAGCCCCCGGACGCCGTGGAGGCTGGGCTGCCGCCAGCTAGGCTCCTGGGGCAAGAGCAGGCATCCCAGGGTGCGGAGGAGCATAGAGGAGGCTAAATTAGCAGGCACCTGGGGGGCGGCGCCGGGGGCTGGACGGTGGGGGAGAGGGCTAGCCGTATAGCCGCGCTCCTGGCGGGGGGCAGCGTTGAGCAGGGCATGGTGAGGCTTGAGGGGCTCCTCCTGAGCCCGGGGAGGGCGGCTCTGGTCTCCCTCGCCGAGGCCGCCGTGGGGGTAGGTCTTCTCGCCGTCTCGGCCCGCGCCTCCCTCCGGCTCCTGGGCCTCCCGGTGCCGTTCACGCTCCAGACGTTCGCGCTCACGCTGCTCGTAGTGCTTCTGGGTCCGAGGGCTTGGAGGGCTGTGGCAGCCTACCTGGCCGCCGGGCTTGCCGGGGCACCTGTCTTCGCGCTGGGCGGGGGCCCCGGCTACCTGGCTTCGCCGAGCTTCGGCTACCTTCTCGGCTTCCTGCTGGCCGCCCTGGTGGCGGGCAGGCTCTCCCGGCCCTACAGCCGCCGGGCCCTCCTCCGGGGTGCGCTCCTGGTGCTGCCCCTAGTCTACCTCCCCGGGGCCCTCTGGCTATCCGGCTGGCTGGCGGCAGCGGGTGGCATGGCCTGGCGGGGGGCTGTGGCGGAGGCTCTCTGGGCCGGGGTGCTCGTCTTCCTGCCCTGGGACGTGCTGAAAGCTGTTGCCGCGGCCGAGGCCTCCTATCATCTCCTCAGGCTCCTCTACCGGGCCGGGCAGGCGGGGCGGCGGGGCGCCTAGCCCCTCTCACCGGCTGCAGGCCTGGGGCGGGCTGCAGGGCGGCTCGGGGTCCCGGCCCTCCCCTATCCTCTCCAGGAACCGGTTCAGCTGCTCTGCGCTCCTCTCCGCCAGGCTCCACAGCCTCTCCCGGTTCTCGGGCGTGTAGACGGGCCGGCCGTCTACGATGGTGTAGAGGGTGTCGCCGCCGGCCGCGGAGTAGAGCAGTGCCGAGGCCAGGTTGTCGGCGCGCAGGGGGAGGCTCCAGGGCCTGGATAGGTCGAGCACGAGTATGTCCGCCGGCGCCCCGGGCTCTATGGCGCCGGCGCCCCTCACCCCCATGGCCCGGGCTCCTCCCCGGGTGGCTGCCTCCAGGAGGTGGCGGGCCTTCACGCGGGTGTCCCAGTAGCTGTGGCGCTGGAGGAGGAGCCCCGTCTTCGCCTCCCTTATCATGTCGAGGCTGTTGTTGGAGGCTGGGCCGTTAGTGCCGAGCGCCACGTTCACCCCGGACTCCATGGCCTCGTAGAGGGGGAAGCTGCCCGCGGTGGCCAGCTTCATGTTGCTCGTGGGGCAGTGGACTAGGCTAGCCCCGGCGCGGCGCACCGCCTCCAGCTCCCAGCTGGCTATCCAGCCGGCGTGCACCAGCACAGCCCTCGGGCCCAGGGCGCCGAGGCTCTCGAGCAGCTCCACGGGGAACTTCCCAAACCTTTTCTTGGCCTCGTAGACCTCCCTCCTGGTCTCCGAGACGTGGATGTGGAAGGGCACGCCGAGCTCCTCAGCCGCCCTGTAGCCCTCCCGCACCGCCTCCAGCGGGGCGGCGTAGATGCTGTGCACATTCACCACCCCACCCGCCAGGGGGTCGCCCTGCAGGCTCCGGGCGAACCTGACTGCCTCTTCAACCGCCTTGTAGGGGTCGACGTCGCCCATTATGACCGGGCCTAGCCGGGCGCGCAGCCCCAGCTCCCGGGCCGCCCTAAGGGTCTCATGGGGCCAGAAGTACATGTCCATGAAGCCGCAGGTGCCCGTGGAGGCCATCTCCACCACTGCCAGGAGGGAGGCGTGGTAGGCCACGTCCGGGGTGACACGCTTCTCCACATGCCACATCCTCTCCAGCCACTCGTGCAGCTCGCTGTCGTCGTGGAAGCCGCGGAGCAGGGTCATGGCGGCGTGGGTGTGGGCGTTGTAGAGGCATGGCATGGCCACGGCGTAGCGGGGGCAGTCCACCACGGCGCCCCTCTTGGCGCCCGCCGGGGGCCCGTCGCCGATGTAGCCTATCCTCCCGTCCTCCACGTACACAGCCACGCCGGTGAGGGGGCTGCAGGAGGCGCATGGGAGCAGGAGCCGGCAGCGGAGCAGCAGCGGCTCTCCCCGCAAGGCTCCGCACTTGTGTCCACCAGGCACCCGCGCCCCGGGGCTTATCAGCGTAAGGCGCCGGGCCCCGGCGCTCCGCAATGCTTCTCTCCCCGGGAGCCTCCTCGGGGATGCAGGGGAGGAGAGGCCGCCGTGGCCCGCTGGGGCCTCGTAGTTACAAGCGACCGCGTGAAGGCTGACCCCTCGCTCGACAGGATAACCCCGGCGCTGCGCAGGATGCTCGCGGAGAACGGGCACGAGCTGGCCTACGCCGCGGTGGCCGGGAACGACCCAGTGGAGATACTCTACCGGCTGGCCGAGGCCCTCTACAAGGGGGCCGAGGTGGTCCTAGTGACGGGGGGCACCGGGCCCAGCCCCCGCGACGTCTCCGCGGACCTAGCGGCCAGGCTCTGCGACCGTGTCCTCCCCGGCGTGGGGGAGGAGTTCCGGCGCCGCAGCCTGGAGCAGGGCGTGGCCAACGCGGTGCTGAGCAGGGCCATGGCGTGCAGCTTCCGCGACCGCCTCATAGTGGTTAGCCCCGGCAACCCCGACGCCGCGAAGCTCATGGCGGAGCTCCTGCTGGGTGTGGTGGACCACGCGCTCCACCAGCTCCGGGGCCACCGCCACGGCGAGCGCTGAGGAGCCCTGCCCCCGGGCTCTGAGGAACCGTTTATTTGGATTCCAGCCCCACTCTATAGCTGAGACACCCGGGGCTGGTAACCTATGCCTCCGCTAGTACCCCAGAGAGCGCAGGGCGGGGCTGCGGACGCCAGGGGCCAGCTTCAGGGGCCCGTGGCTGCCGTGAGGCACGTGGTCCGGAGGCTGCAGAGGCTGGTGAACCAGGAGTACCCGAGGCTGGCTGACGCCGGCACGTGCGGGCACGAGTTCCTCGGGTTCGTGGATGCCCTGGAGAGGGAGGCGGACAGGGAGATGGCCTCCAGGGGGTTCGAGAAGCTTCCATCCCCCGCCGCCAGGGAGAGGCGCGACCTGGTCCTCGGCTGGTACCGGGGCGACGGCTTCGTAGTGGAGCTAGGCCTCCAGGGGCTCAACCGCTGCGGGGTGCTCCGGGAGCTGACCGGGGGAGAGCCACCCCACGTCTATGCGCGGTTCTACATCGGCGGGCAGGCGGCCTTCGTTATAGAGGCCGGCAAGGAGGAGGAGCTAGCGAAGACCACCTACATAATCTAGCGGCTTCCGCGGCCGGCGGACCGCCATTCTGCAGTAGAGCTTTATCCAGCGCCCCCGGGGGTGTAGGGTGGAGGAGGCCCGGGCTATGGTTCTGTTCCGCCGTCACCGGGAGTACCTGGTACGCAGCGGGATTCAGTTCACCCTCTCCTCCCCCGCCTTCAGCGACGGGGAGAGGATCCCTAGCCGCTACACCTGCGACGGCGAGAACGTGTCCCCCGCCCTCGAGTGGAGCGGGGCCCCCTCCACAACGGCTAGCTACGCCCTCATAGTCTACGACCCCGACGCCCCCAGGGGTACGTTCATCCACTGGGTGATCTACGATATACCCCGGGGGCTTAACGGGCTCCCGGAGGGGGTGCCCCGGGACCCGGTTGTGGAGGGCCTGGGCATCCAGGGCGTGAGCGACTTCGGCGAGATCGGGTACGGCGGCCCCTGTCCTCCGCGGGGCAACCGGCCGCACCGCTACGTTTTCGCCCTCCACGCGCTGGATCTGGAGAGCCTTGGCCTGGGCCCTGGGGCCAGGGCCGGCGAGGTGCTGGAGAGGATCAAGGGCCACGTAGTGGGCTATGCTGTGCTAACCGGGACCTATTCTAGGTGAACCAGGTAACTGGGTGGTCTCGCCTAGGGAATGGAGGAGGCCGCGGGGCGCCACGCCCTGGGCCCATCCCCGCCTCCATGCTCCTTGTGGACCCCTGGGGAGGGTGTAGCCGGGCTGTGCGGGGACTCCTCGTCGTTGCTCTCGGCGGCAACGCGTTCGTGAGGAAGGGGGAGGGGCTCGATAGCCAATGGCGCAACGTAAGGGCTGCGGCGGAGGCTGTGGCAAGGCTTGTGGAGAGGGGCTACCGGCTCGTGGTGACCCATGGCAACGGGCCGCAGGTTGGCGCGGTCCTGGAGTGCGCCCATAGCTGCCCTGGCCCCCGGGGAGCCGGGAGGGCTATCACCATGGACGTGGCCGTGGCTATGACCCAGGGCTGGCTGGGCTACATGCTCCAGCAGGCTATAGGCGACGCGCTGGAGGAGAAGGGGCTTGAGAGGAGGGTGGCCACGGTGGTCACGCAGGTGCTTGTGGGCAGGGACGACCCCGCATTCAGGAGGCCGAGTAAGCCGGTGGGGCCCTTCTATACCCGCGAGGAGGCGGAGAGGGCTGCTAGGGAGACCGGCTGGGCATTCGCAAAGGACCCCCGTGGCGGGTATCGTCGCGTTGTGCCGAGCCCGCGGCCGCGTGGGGTGGTGGAGATGGGCGCCATAGAGGCGCTGCTCCGAGCCGGCTACGTCGTCGTGGCCGGCGGGGGTGGGGGAGTCCCCGTGGTGCGGGGCGAGAGGTGGCTCCACGGCGTGGAGGCGGTGGTGGATAAGGACTACACCTCCAGCCTGATCGCCCGGCTGCTCGGGGCGGAGGCCCTCATCATACTCACCGATGTCCCCTACGTCTACCTGGACTATGGGAGGCCCGGGCAGAGGCCGCTGGAGAGGCTCACAGTCAGCGAGGCCCGGAGGCTGCTGGAGGAGGGCAAGCTCCCTCCAGGCAGCATGGGCCCGAAGGTGGAGGCGGCCGTGGAGTACGTTGAGGAGAGGGCTAGGAGCGGCTGCGTAGAGTGCTACGCCGCGATAGGGAGGCTTGAGGACGCGGAGCAGGTGGTTGAGGGGAAGAAAGGGACGAGGGTGGTACTGGGCTAGGCCCGCTGGTAGAGCGGGCAGAGGCCGCAGAACCAGGGCGCCTCCGCCACCTTCACCCGGTAGACGCCGTTGTCCTCCGCCACCGCCGTCTTGAGCCTCTCCGCGGCCTCGCGGCTGAGCCTCCACAGCCTGCAGACGCCGCCGCTGTTATAGATGCATGTCTGGGACTTCCAGCCCCCGATCATTGAGGCGGTCTGCTTGAAGGCCTCGAGGTCGGCTATACGCTGCTCGTAGAGGCTTAGGGAGGCCGCGTAGCCCTCAACCTGGCTCTGCAGGCTCTTCAGCGAGACGCCGGCCTCGGCCAAGCCCTCCTCGAGCCGCTGCAGCCTCTCCCGGAGCTCCTCGACCTCCCTCCAGGGCCTCTCCGCGGCGCCGGGCTCCGGCTCTATGAGTGCGTGGCGGTGCCCGTTCCTCTCAACGGCTAGCAGCTCGGCCGCCAATGCGCTTGTCACCTCCCTCCCCTCTTCTCTGGCTACAGTGGGTGGGCGGGGATTGCCCGAGCCCCAGGGGTGTGGTTGGCTACGGCTAGAGGCTAGGAGGCGTCCGGCCTGCTAACACCCGAGGGGCTATTGGCGCTCCTTCTGCTTCTTGAGGAAGGCGTCTAGGCCCATCTGCCTCCCCTTCTCCTCCATCTTGCTGAGGCTCTCCAGCCTCTCCATAATGCTTCTAGGGGGGCGGGGTTTCTCGCCGCGCAGGAGCTGGAGGAAGAAGGTGTCGCGCACAGGCTCGTAGACGAGTTTGTAGAACCTCTGGGGGTCGCGGAGCACCCACTCGGGGAAAAGGGAGACGTACTCCAGCGCGGCCTGCCACGCCTTATCCCAGGGGACGACCCTGGAGGCCCTGGAGGCGACCTCGCGGTCGAAGTCCCTTGGTGTCTGTTCCTCGCCCCCGATGGAGTACCATCCCCTGGGTCCGATGGCGACGCACTCTCCCAGCTCCTCCACCATGCCTTCCGGGCAGCGGCCTGCTCTCCCCTCCTCCGCGCCGCTGGGGCGGCGGAGGAGTTCCTCCAGCCTAGCGGCCCTCCTCCAGCCCCGGGGCCCGTAGTGCTTGGCCCACGCGTAGAATATGGCGCGATTTAGTCCCCAGCTCTTCGCCTTCTCCAGATCGCCCCGGAGCCTATAATGGCGGGCGGCCTGCAGCAGCGCCATCACCTGGAACCGGCCCACACCGGCCATGCGGAGCAGGTCCTCTGGCCTCGGCAGCCCTGGCACCCCCCGGGGGATGCCGGAGACCCCAGGAGTGCAACTATGAATCCTTATAGCCGGGTGGACGCCGCTACGCTCCCCATGGGCTGTGGGCCCCGGCGCCGGCCGCTGCGGGGATCTTCCGGCTCCGGCCCCCTTAGGCCGCCTATCCTGGAGGCGGGGGTGCCCGAGCCAGGTCGAAGGGGGCGGGCTCAAGACCCGCTGGCGTAGGCCGGCGTGGGTTCAAATCCCACCCCCCGCACCACGCTCTGGGCCCCATCGCGGTGTTGCTGCCTCCGCCCCTGGCCCGTCTTAGCTGCCCGAGCGCCCTCGTGCCGGTCCGCGTCTACGATTACGCTTTGTCTCTATCGCTGCGGGGGCTGGGCAACGCTATGCTTAATAGCGACTTTAACACCTGATAAAGGTGGGGTGCGTCGGAGATGGCTCTGGAGACGAGAAATCTAACAGCAGGCCCCGGGGATAAGGTAGTACTTCACGGCGTTAACATTAAGGTTTCTCCCGGGGAGATTGTAGCTCTAATGGGGCCCAACGGCAGTGGTAAAACAACGCTGGCCAGCGTCATCATGGGGCACCCGCGTTACAGGGTGAGGGAGGGCGACGTACTGCTCGACGGTGAACCGATAACCAAGCTGCCCACCTACGAGAGGGCCCGTAAGGGCGTGATGCTGGCCTTCCAGAACCCGGTGGAGGTGCCGGGGGTACGCTTCCTAAACTTCATAGCCGCCGCCTACAATAGGCGGTTTGGGCTGGAGGAGAGGCTGATAGGCGCTCCCAGGCCCGAGCTGCTGAAGCAGGCCAGCGAGCTGGCCGTGAAGCTCGGGCTGCGCCCGGACATGTTGCAGAGGGAGGTTAACGTCGGCTTCAGCGGCGGCGAGAAGAAGAGGGCTGAGATGCTGCAGCTCCTCCTCCTGCGCCCACGCTATGCCATACTCGACGAGCCCGACAGCGGCCTCGACGTGGACGGTGTACGTGTGATAGCGGGAGCGATAAATGAGCTGGCAGACCAGGGCGCAGGCGTAATAGTCATAACTCACTACGCGAGGATCCTAGAGTTCGTCGAGCCAAACCACGTGGTTGTGCTGGTGAACGGTCGCGTGGTTGATGAGGGCGGGCCCGAGCTGGCCCGCAGGATCGAGAAGGAGGGTTACGCGCGCTACCTGAGCTCGAAGTAGCTCTTGCCTATATCTCCCCATCCCGTGCACATGCCCCAAGACAGCTCCGTGGTAAAGCTCATGGGTTAGGGGTGCCTCCCATGGCGAGCGTGCGTCCCGCGCCCATAAAGGAGGTGCTCGAGGCTCGTAGTATCGAGGACCTCCTGGGCATTGAGAAGCCCTACCCGAAGGAGATCGAGATACGCGGCAGGATTGAAAGGAGCCTTGTCGAGGAGATCTCGCGGATAAAGAAGGAGCCGGACTGGATGCGTCGCCTCCGCCTCCGCGCGCTGGAGATGTTCTACAAGCTGCCAATGCCCCGCTGGGTCCGGGGGATCGAGGAGATTGATCTCGAGGAGCTGGCAGCCTATGTGAAGCCTAAGGCGGAGAAGGTAGAGAGCTGGGATGAGCTGCCGGACTGGATTAAGGAGTACTATGCCAAGCTGGGGCTGCCCGAGGCCGAGGCTAAGGCTCTCTCAGGGTTGACTGCTGTATTCGACAGCGAGGCCGTGCTCAACAAGGCTAAGGAGGAGCTGCGCAAGAAGGGTGTCATACTACTGCCTTTGGAGGAGGCCGTGCAGCGCTACCCCGACCTGGTGAAGCAGTACTTCGGCAGGGTCTTCCCCGTCGCCGACCACAAGTTTGCTGCACTGCACTACGCGCTCTGGAGCGGCGGCGCCTTCGTCTACGTGCCGCCGGGGGTGAAGGTGAGGCAGCCGATAGAGGCGTTCTTCTTCGTCGGCAGCGATCTCGAGGGCCAGTTCGAGCACTCCCTCATAGTGGCCGACGAGAACAGCTACCTGGAGTTCATAGAGGGCTGCGCCGCCCCGGTGCTGAAGAAGTTCAGCTTCCACGACGGCATGGTTGAGCTGTACGCGCACCGCGGCTCCAGGGTATACTTCTACACTGTGCAGAACTGGAGCAGGAATATAATCAACTTCAACAACAAGCGCGCTATAGCCGAGGAGGGTGCGTACGTAGAATGGCTGGAGGGTAGTATAGGCAGCAGGATGACCTACACCTACCCCTCCACTATCCTCAGGGGCCGCGGCGCCTCCACCAGAAACGTGTCAGTGGCTATAGCTAACGGTCCCTACATCAAGGACACCGGCGGCAAGGCTATACATGCTGCACCCGAGACCAGGAGCGTCATAGTATCGAAGAGCATTTCCAGCAACGGCGGCCT
Organism: Pyrodictium occultum; assembly: GCF_001462395.1. Lineage (NCBI taxonomy): Archaea > Thermoproteati > Thermoproteota > Thermoprotei > Desulfurococcales > Pyrodictiaceae > Pyrodictium > Pyrodictium occultum. Next base: position 1,484,501 of record NZ_LNTB01000001.1, on the reverse strand, counting down.
GGCAGTCTACCGGGGCCTAGTCCGCGTGAACCGCGGCGCCTACAACAGTGTGAGCCACGTGGAGTGTGACAGCCTAGTGCTTGACGAGAAGAGCAAGTCCTACACCTATCCGAGGAACGAGATAGAGGAGCCGACTGCCGAGGTAACCCACGAGGCCAGCGTGGGCAGGCTGGGCGAGGACCAGCTATTCTACATGACCAGCCGCGGGCTCACAGAGGGCGAGGTCAAGGCGTTGATAGTGCTGGGCTTCATACAGGATATACTGAAGAGCCTGCCGCTGGAGTACCTCAGCGTGCTCACTAAGGTGATAGAGCTGGAGTTTAGCGAGTACGGCGCCGTAGGCTGACACGCCCCGGGGAGCCCCCTGGAGGCACAGGGGCCCAGGACCCCCCACACACCTTTTCCAGGGTGGCCGAGGGGCCCATGGGCTGCACCCTAGTGCGAGACGCGCGTGTCGGCGCAGGGTTCCGGGTAGAGAAGAGGGTGAGGCAGTAGTGTCGAGGCAGGCTGTAGCCGGCCTGGAGGAGGCTAGGGAGAGGGCTAGGAGCCTTCTCGACAAGCTGCCCTGGCAGCACATAGCTGACTCCCCGACGACCAAGTACTATACGGACTGGAAGCTGTTCGAGGAGAAGCTGGAGAAGGCGCTCAGCGAGCCCCAGGCAGTGGGGGCCGGCGCCGGGGCTGGAAGGGGGCTGGAGGGCTATGACGCGGCTATAGGCTGCGGGGGCGGCGCTGCCGGGGGCATCCGCGTCTATAGGCTAGAGGAGGCGCCTAGCGAGCTAGCCAGGTTCTTCGCCTCGATGCTGCATCCGGATGAGAGCAGGCTTACAGCCGCACATTACGCGTTCCTCCGGGAAGCCTACGTGCTGGAGATCCGGGAGCCCGGCGTCTACAAGGTGGCAGTCTGCGGGCCGCGCGGCGTCTGGGCCAGCAGCCATCTACTCGTAGCAGTGATGCCGGGGGTTGAGGCCGGCCTGGTGCTGGACAATAGGCCCTCCTCCAGCGGCTCCACCGCTGTGGAGATGCTGGTAGGGGAGAAGGCGAAGCTTGAGCTGTTCACCCTGGCGAGGGCGCCGGAGGAGGCCGTCCACGCGCTGATGGGCCGCCGCTTGGTGCTGCATGGTGCCGAGCTGCGCTCCGCCACCATAGCGCTGGGCTCCGCCATGCACCGTGTGGAGGAGGAGACGAGGCTGGCCAACGGCTCCAGCTACACCCACTACGGCGCGGCCGTGGGCAGGTGGAGGCAGAGGCTGGACATGATAGCCGATACAATCCACCAGGGCGCTGGGAGCAGGAGCCGTGTGAGGGTCTACGGGTTCGCGCTGGATGAGAGCCTGGTGTCGGCTAGGGGGCTTGCAAGCATAAAGGAGAGCGCCCGCGGCAGTAGCACAGTCTTCGAGGCCGAGGTGCTCGTGATAGGCGAGAAGGCTAAGGGCTACACCATGCCCTTCCTGGAGATAGACACGGGCGACGTGGAGGAGGCCAGCCACCGCGCGGCCGAGTACAGGATATCGGGGGAGCAGCTCTTCTACCTGGAGAGCAGGGGGCTGAGCGAGGAGGACGCCCTGCAGCTCCTGCTGAGCGAGAGGCTGAGGACCGCGGCGGGGCACCTGGAGAGGCTCGCAGGCGAGGCAGAGAAGATGATAGAGGCTATACTGGTGGAGCTTTTCCACCCCCAGGGGCAGTGTAGTTTTTGATTGTTGTTGGAAAGTTTATATTGGTTGATGTTTAAATGTTATACCTGAAAACCCTGGGGGGTGATGGGGGCAGTGCTCCAAGCCCCTCAGGGCATAAGATCTTGGATGGGAGCCCCGTGCCGTTGGGCTCGACAGCCACCCATGACCCCATAACTCTAAGGAAAGAGTTATGGGCGAGGTGGAACTCCCTAGATGCAAACATAAACCCATATAAAATTGGGATGAACATCTAGGGAGAAACGGTAGGCTACGCACCACCCCCAGGGGCCGTGTGGAGGGCTGCAGCCGCCCTGATGGGCCGCCGAGCCCCCCCGGGCGGTGAGGTGGGCGAGGGACGGCCGAAGCCCTCCTGGCCTCCTAGCCCTTCTCGACGACAGTGCCTCTGCCTTCTAGCCCGCGCTGAACCGGGTCGGGCTGGGAGGCGCTGGTTATCACTGCACGGGCTACGCCCTCCTCGACCGCCCGGGCTATCTCGTAGAGCTTCCTGTTCATCCCCGCGCCTACTCGGCCCTCCTCCAGCAGCCTCCGGGCCTCGCTGACTGTGAGCCTCTCGACGAGCCTCCCGTCGAGGAGCAGGCCGTCGACGTCGGTGAGCACTATGAGCGCGTCGGCGTGGAGGGCTGCCGCTATTCGCGCCGCGGCCTGGTCGCCGTCGACGTTGAGTAGCGTGGCCTCCCGGGGGTCGAAGGCTATGGGGGCTACCACGGGAGTGTAGCCGTTATCGAGAAGCTTCTCGAGGAAGCCCGTGTCTACGCTGGTTATCCTCCCGGTGTAGCCGCCTTCAACGACGCGCTTCCTCCCGGTCTCGGGGTCCAGGACTACTATCCTCCGCCTCCTCTCGGCCTGGAGCACTAGGCCGTCGACGCCCGTGAGGCCTACCGGCCTGGCCCCCAGGCTTGCGAGCCGGCTGCAGATTCTCTTATTGAGGAGGCCGCCGAGCACCATTACGAAGACCTCCAGCTCCTCCCTCGTCGTGTACCTGCTCCTCACCCCCTGGGGGCTGGTCACGAACCTGGGCTCTATGCCGAGCCTCTTCTCGTACTCCGTCACCAGGTCGCCTCCCCCGTGGACGAACACCAGGCGGTGGCCCCGCCTGGCGGCGGAGGCTACGGAGGCTACTATGTTATCCATGTTGGCCATGAGGGCTCTGCCGCCGGCCTTGACCACCAGGGTTGCCACTCCACCGGCACCCCTCTCCCTCTCTAGGCTGGCTTGAGCGGGGGCAGGCGGAGCCCCGTGTCCTCGGGGAGCCCTGCTGCTATGTTCCAGGCCTGCACTGCCTGGCCGGCAGCGCCCTTAACCAGGTTGTCTATGGCGGCGAAGCCCGTCACCCTGCCCAGCCTCTTCTCGAGCGCGAACCCCACGTCAGCGTAATTGCTGCCGGCCACGTACTTCGGGTCGGGATAGCCCGGGGGAGTGCCGTGGACCAGGCGTACAAAGGGGCTGTCGCGGTAGAAGCCGGCGTAGAGCCGCAGCAGCGTCTGCTCCTCCACCTCTCTCAAGAGCCAGGCGTGGCCGCTGGCCAGGGCGCCCCTTATCGAGGAGACTGCGTGGGGGATGAGGGAGACCCTGACCTCTGAGCCGGCTAGCCGGGATAACTCCTGCTCCGCCTCGGCTGCGTGCCGGTGGCCCCGGGGCTCGTAGGGCCTTATCGCGTTCTCCCTCTCAGGGTGGTGGCTGCCCCTAGTGGGCTTCGAGCCCCCCTCGCTGCTCCCCACCTTCACATCGACTATTATCCTGGAGAGGTCCACCAGCCTCTCCTTGGCGAGAGGTGCGAGCGCAAGTATGGCCGCGGTGGCGTTGCAGCCGGGGGATGCTATCAGCCTGGCTCCTCTCAGCTCCTCCCTGTGGAGCTCGGGGAGCCCGTAGACCGCCTTCTCGAGCAGGTCGGGGTAGGGGTGCTCGAACCCGTACCAGGTCTTGTAGGCCTCGGGGTTCCTGAGGCGGTAGTCGGCACTGAGGTCCACCACGGTGAGGCCGGACTCGTAGAAGGTCTTAGTGTACTCTAGCCCCACGCCGTGGGGGAGGGCCGAGAACACCACATCGGCCTCGCTCTTCAGCACCGCGTCGACGCTGAAGGGCGTGAAGCGGAGCCCCCGGTACCAGCCCCGGAGATTGAAGTGGACGAAGTGCACCGGCTTGCCGGCATACTCCCTGGAGGTGGCAGCTACAACCTCTACCTCGGGGTGGAGGGCCAGCAGCCGGAGCAGCTCCCCTCCCGTGTAGCCCGACGCCCCCAGGACAGCGACCCGGTAGGCCATCCCGGCAGCGGCACCCAGGGCCCAGCCCCGAGCCAGGGGGTTTTAGGGGTCTGGTACGCCCACCGCACCAAGCCACGGCGGAGCCCCGCTGGCTGCACCAGAAGCTGCTCAGAGCAACAATTAGTGCACCTTGACGGGTTCTAGCCGGGGCTCCAGTTTAGATCGGTCCCTCCAAGCAGGGGGAACGAGGAGCACCACTCTATCGGCTGGTGCGGATACCGTTCAGGCCGGTAGATGAATCCGTACTGCACGAAAAGGGACAGCATTATTAGGGCTAATCGCGGCCCCGGCTCCCCCCGGGTGGCACGGTATGCCGACACTCAAGTGCCCCGTGTGCGGTGGCCCCGTAGAGGTCCCCGACGACGCCATGCCCGGCGAGCTGATAGACCACGACTGCGGCGTCACCCTGGAGGTCGTCAAGAGGGATGACGGCAGCATAGAGCTGAGGCCCTTCGAGGGCGTCGGCGAGGACTGGGGCGAGTAGCGGGAGGGGCCTCGGAGAAGCCACCGCTCCGCCCAGAGCCTTTCACCGAGGAGAGGGGCCTGGTCCCGGAGCCCGCGGGCCGGGTGCCTCTCCTCCCGGGGCTTGTCCCCGCGGATGGCGGTTGCACGGCCCCACTACCTGGATGGGAGGATGCATGGGGTTGGCCAAGATAGGCATGGCGTACATGGTGGCTAGGTGGGAGGAGAAGTCCATAGCCTCTGCCGCCAGGAAGCGGGGAGCCGATATCACGCTCATCCATCTCTCCAGCTTTCACGCTGTTATAGGAGACAGGGAGCTGGGCGGGAAGCTGCCGGGCGTGGTGCTCCAGAGGAGTGTGAGCCACTACGTCGCCGTTTCCTCCAGCCTTGTCCTGGAGAGCCTCGGGCTGCGGGTGGTGAACCGGGGCCAGGCCACCGCCGCCGCCAACGACAAGGTGTGGAGCCTGGCTCTCCTGCGCGCCGCGGGGATTCCCACCCCTGTCACCGGGGTCGCGTTCGGCTCCGAGGCTGCCGGGAGGCTCGCGGATGAGATAGGCTACCCGGTCGTGGTGAAGCCCACCAACGGGAGCTGGGGAAGGATGGTGGCGCTGGCCGACGACTGGGAGGATCTCCGTGTGATCCTGGAACATAGGGAGTACATGCCGCAGCCCGAGATGAAGGTCCACTTGATCCAGGAGTATGTGAGGAAGCCGGGACGCGACATAAGGGTCACCGTGGTGGGTGGTAGGCCCGTGGCGGCTATCTACAGGTACTCCAGCCACTGGATCACAAACACGGCGCGCGGGGGGAAGGCCGAGCCGGCGCCGGTCGAGGGGGAGCTGGGCGAGCTGGCGGTACGGGCTGCGGAGGCCGTGGGCCTGGAGATAGCCGGGGTAGACCTCTTCGAGGACCCGGAGCGGGGCTACCTGGTGAACGAGGTCAACCCGGTGCCAGAGTTCAAGAACACGGTGGCGGTCACCGGGGTGGACGTGGCGGCCGAGATAGTGGATTACCTCCTCGAGCTGGCCCGCCGCTAGGCCCGGGGCACCACCTCCAGGGGGGAGGCGTAGAGGGTCTTGGTACTCCGCTACCTCCACTTCTACGCTCCCCGCGGGCTCCGGGTCGCGAGGGCCCAGGGCCAGTATATCTGGGACCTTGAGGGCCGTCGCTACCTCGACGCCCACACGGGCCACGGGGTGGCGTTCCTGGGCCACCGGCACCCGAGGATAGTGGAGGCTCTCCGCGAGGCGCTGGACACCGTTATGGTCGCGCCGCCGGGGATGGCGGGGCCGTGGCTCGAGGAGATGCTCGAGGCCCTCACCCCCCTGCTGCCTGGTAGGATGGAGTACGTGACGCTGCTTAACAGCGGCGCGGAGGCCGTGGAGCTCGCGCTGAAGATAGCGCGCCGGGTGACCGGCCGGAGGGGGATAGTCTACTTCACCGGCAGCTTCCACGGGAGAACGATGGGTGCGCTCTCCGTCACCTCGAGCAACCCCCTCTACCGGAAGGGCTACGAGCCCCTGATCCCGGGGACCAGGAGGGCCAGGTTCAACCACCCCGAGGACCTTGACAAGGCTATAGGGGAGGACACGGCCGCCGCGATAGTGGAGCCCATACAGGGCGAGGGCGGCGTGAACCCCGCCACCCCCGAGTTCATGAAGGAGCTTAGGAGGAGGTGCGACGAGGCGGGCTGCCTGCTGGTCGTCGACGAGGTCCAGACGGGGTTCGGCCGCACCGGGAGGGTCTGGGCCCACGAGCACTACGGAGTAGAGCCCGACATACTAGCCGCGGGCAAGGCCATCGGGGGAGGCTTCCCGGTCAGCATGGTTGCGGTGCCGGGCTGGGTGGCGGAGAAGCTCCCCCCGGGCTTCCACGGCAGCACCTACGGCGGCAACCCTATGGCTATGAAGGCCGTGGCCGCGGCCAGCAGGGTACTCGTCGAGGAGAGGGTGCCGGAGCAGGCGGCGGAGAAGGGGGCAAGGCTCCGCGGCATACTGGAGGAGATGCTGGAAGGGGCCAGGGTGGTTAGGAGGGTGAAGGGAATGGGTCTCATGATCGGGGTGGAGCTGAGGCTCCGGCCCGACCCGGTTCTCCGCTGCCTCCAGGAGGAGAAGGCGATACTAGCCCTCAAGGCCGGCTCCACCGTGGTACGGCTCCTGCCCCCCTACCTGCTGGCCGGGAAGGACGTGGAGGCGCTGGCGCGGGGAGTGGCGGACTGTGTACTACGGCTCCAGGGCGGCTAGGCTGCTCCAGTCCCTGGTCGAGGCCTACAGCCCCACCTTCATGGAGAGGGACGCCGCCAGGCTGCTGGTCGAGGAGGCCTGGCGGCTCGGCTACAGCCAGGCCTACCTAGACGATGCGGGGAACGCCAGGCTCCTAGTTGAGCCCATGGAGCGGGTCGAGGAGCCTCCCAGGATAGCGCTGGTCAGCCACATAGACACTGTGCCAGGCTGGGTCGAGCCAGCCAGCCCGCCCTGCGTGGTGAGGGGCCGGGGGGCTGTGGACGCTAAGGCCCCGCTGGCAGCCATGGTGGCCGCCGCCTCCCTCTACCGGCCGAGGAGGGCGGTGGTCGAGGTCGTGGCGGCCGTGGGCGAGGAGGGGCCCAGCCACGGCGCATGGCACCTCGTGAAGACGGGGTGGAGGGCGGACGCCGTCATAATAGGGGAGCCAACTAACACGACTAAGGTGGCTATAGGCTACCGCGGCGGCGCCAGGCTCCGGGTCCACTGCCTCGGCGAGCCGGGGCACGCGAGCAGCAGCTGGCTCTACAGGAGCGCCTGCAGCCTCGTGGTGGAGGCCTACCAGGCGGTGGAGGAGCTGAGCGAGGCCACCGCGAGGGGCTATACCTACACCGTGACCGCTATGAGCTGTGGCTCCGGCGGCAACGTGGTAGCCGACGAGGCGACGCTGGTGGTGGACCTCCGCATACCGCCAGGCGGGAGTCTAGAGGAGGCCCTCGAGAAGCTGGGGCGGAGGCTCCCCGAGGGCTGCTGGGCGGAGAAGCCGGGCAGCTGGCTCCCACCGGTAGCCGTTAGGCCGGGCAGCCCCGCCGCCAGGGCGCTGATGCGCGGCCTTCTAGCCGAGGGCTACCGGGCCCAGCCCGTGCTGAAGGCCGGGACAAGCGACATGAACATACTCTACAGGGTGGCCGGGAGCATCGCCGCCTACGGCCCGGGAAGGAGCGAGCTGAGCCACACGCGGCACGAGGAGGTGACGCTGGCGGAGCTAGACCTGGCGGTGAGGGTCTACATAAACGCTATACGCTGGCTTGAGGACACGCTGGCCAAGACGAGGAGAAGTGCCGGCTGAGAGGCGGCAGCCCCCGAGGCCCCGCCCCACCTGCTCTTAGGGGCCGGCGAGCTCTCCAAGCCCTCCACATCCCGGCAGGGGTGGAAGTGCCCCTCTCCTCGCTAACGGGCGGGAGGCGTGGGTCCCTCCTACACGCTTCTCAGCCCTGAAGCCCCGGCGGGCGCCGAAAGAATAGTGACTGCGGAGCAGGAGCGGGCAAAAGGGGGCTAGGCGCGGAGCATGGCCTCGATCTTCGGCAGCATCTTCTCAGCCTTCCTCCTGGCATACTTTATGAAGGCCTCTATGCCCATCCTCACCGGCAGCATGTGCGGCTCCCGGAGGTAGAACTTGCTCAGTATGTCCTCGGCCCAGTAGAGGGAGTGGAGCAGCGTCCTCTTAAGCACCTCCACGTGCTCGGGCCTTAGCAGGTTCCTCTTGAACCAGTCCCTGTTCTTCAGCACGCCCATCGGCACGAAGAACATCGGCACTATGAGGCTCCTATAGGGCCTCAGCCTATCAAGCATCTCCGCCGTCATCTCCACATCCTCCGGCCTCTCCTCGGGGAGCCCTAGTATCAGCGTACCTGCCGGGATTATGTTATTCTCATGCATGATCCTGAAAGCATCCTCAACCACGTCCGGCCATTTCTCGGCCGGATAGGGGGCGGACTTGGCGGGCATTATTATCTTGGCTAGCCTCGGGCTCAGCGTCTCGATGCCTACCTCAACGCCGAGGAAACGCTGGTTAGTGAGCACTATATCGTTCATTATCCTCGAGACTAGGCGGTGCTTCTCCTCCGCGTACTTCACCGCCGCCAGGCTAGCGTGGCTCCAGGCTATGGTGCCAGGGACGAGCCTGCGAACCCTCTCATGGAGCTTGATGAGAGGCTCGGGCCTAGGCTTCACGCCATCAGCACCATAGAGGAGCACGTCCTCGCTGTGGAGTATCACAGACTTCACGCCGTTCCTGAGGTTCACCTTTATCTCTGCCTCGATCTTGTCGAACGGCATGTAGCGGAGCGGGCGGAGGGTGACGCTGCAGAACTTGCAGCCCCTCGGGCACCCCCTCATTATCTCCACTAGGCCGTTGACGCTAGCGCCCTTTATCACCGGGATCTCCTCTATGCTCGGGCTGTCCTGCGGCCCTACGTAGATGTAGTCGGGCAGGGGCCCACCGCTGAGAGCCCTCTCGGCGAGGTCCACTACCACCTTCTCGGCCTCACCATCGATTACCGTGTCCACGCCCCACTTCTGCCACTCCTCGAGGGACCAGAGCCACTGCCACGCCGCAGGCCCCCCGGCGATGATCTTCACTCCTTTCTCCTTAGCCTTCCTCACCGCCGGGCTCTCCATGAACCTCCTGAAGGACCTCCGATTCACCGGCTCCTTGCCGGTTATCATCCACCACTCACTGCTCGGAGGCCCGTAGGCGAAGTAGTCGTGATGACCTATCATAAGAACCTTCATAGTATCTAAGTGCTTATGCAGATGGTCGGGGTCGACTATAGCGGCGTTGAAGCCTGCATCCACAAGCTTTGCCTCTATCTTGCGGAGCCCGTAGGGCGCCTCACGGGGCCTGCCAAGCTCATCGGTCTCAACCTTGGGCGCTGCGAGCCACATCCAGACGCGCTCCGGCATCCCTATGGCAGGCCCCGTGGTCATGAAGCCTATGAACTCCCTGCCGTGGTGGTTGCTCATCATGGTGCGGTCTGTGGAGATCACTATCTCGAAGCCCTTCACTACCCCACACCTCCTGGCCTATGCCTAGACAACCACAGGGTTTAAACCATGCTCTCGCAAGATAGAAATATACTCCGGCAAATGAGAGTCAACAATATAGACGGCTTCATCACCCAGCTTCCTGGCGAGGTCCTCCAGGCTCCCCAGGTCTTCTCCATGATACCGGACCGAAAGCGTATAGACTATATTGTTCTGGATGAGCGTCCTCAACAGCTCCATGTACTCTACCCTTCCCAATGGCGAGACCACGTGTATCACGAACCTCGAGCTAACCTTGGGATCGCGGCTCCGGAGCTCATGCAGCTTCATAAGAGCCCGGGATATGACTCTCCCTCCCTCCCTACTAAATACTAGCACTACGTGCTTTGCACCCTCCTCGACCCACACCATCGCCCTACACCCCGGAGCCTCCGGGGAAGAGTCTCCTAAGGGGAAGCTTCCTGGGGCAGGAGCCGCGCTGGGCGAGGACCTTCAGGACGTCTATCATCCATGTGCGCCTACCTCGAGCATCTTGGGGGCGGGAGTGCCGCAGAGCATTGCATGCTCCTGGGTTGTCCTTTGCAGGAGGCCGGTGGATTCCATCTATCATTGTTTTGCTATACGCGTTTCTCTTGCTAGAATGGAGCGCTGCTGCAACCGGCCATGGACTGGGGAATGCCGACGCTACTGGCTGAAGGCCCGGCATGGCCCCATAGAGCCTGGGGACTACTTCCCGGCGCCGGTCTCCGGCCCCTCCGCCAGCGCCTCGATAGCCCTGCTCAGCTCCCAGAAGACGCTGTAGAGCTTGCGGAGCTTGAATACCCCCTTCTCCGTTATCTCGTAGAGCACTACCTGTCTCCCATCTTTCTCGCCTCTGACGGCTCTCACGAGGCCGCGCTGCGACATCCGGGAGAGGGCTGTGTATACGACGGCCTCGCTCACGTCGAGGCCGGCTGCGCGTAGCCTCTTGTAGAGACCGTAGCCGCATAGAGGCCCCTGCTTCTCGAGGAGTATGAGTATGGCTAGCTGTATGTAGGGTATACAGCCCTGGCGCGGCATTGCTCCCAACCGTCTGGGGGCGTCTAGCCTCTAAAGCCCTCTCCGGGGCGGCGGCGCAGCGCGCTCCAGCGGCTCTGGGCGGTTTGCCGCTACCATGTCGCCACTATATCGTATCACTATATCGTATTATGTCGTATTATGCGACGTAGATAAATTAATAACTGCAACTGTCCTGTAGGAAATGCCCTATCGGTGATAGGGTGCAGGGGGTCCAACAGCTCGCCCTAGCACCGGTGATAGGCTTTGTACTAAACATTATGGGCGGCTACCTCGGCCTAGGCGGCTGCGCGGTAATGCTTCCAGCAGTGCTTATGATTATTTTTAAGGAGCCTGTGCCCGTCGCGGTGGGTACGACCGCGTTGGCTGTGCTCATAAGCGCCAGCATAATAACCACGCGGGCCGGGCTCAGGATGATAGACCGGAGGTCCATGCTCGTCCTCGGCGCGTGGGGCGCCCTCGGGGCTGCTATAGGCGACCTCCTCTACGCCGCGGCGGCCAGGAAGCCGTGGGTGCTGTTGCTCAGCCTGAGCGCCGTCTTCGCCTACGCCGCGTTCAGAATGGTATGGGAAACGGTAAGGGGCGCCAGGGTACTCGCGGGGAGGCAGCTCGCCCGGCGCATGCCTGGAGGCGCTGTGGCGAAGTCCCTGCTGGGCCTCGTGGACGGCTTCGGGGCAGGGTTCCTAGGGCTCGGGACCTGCATCGTGATACCGGTCTCAATATACGTGCTGGGCGCCGAGCCCGGGGTAGCGGTGATGACTGCCATGTCCTCGCTCGTGTGGGCTGTGCTAGTGTCCTCTGCCCAGAAGCTGGCTATAGGCGCGGCTAGTGTGGTGGACGCAGTCCTACTAGCTGTGGGCATCATAGTGGGTGCTGTGGTTGGCGCCAGGCTTGTGCCTAGGACGCCTGGCTGGGCCGTAGTCCGGCTGAGGCAGCTATTCGCCATAATATTCGCGGCGGTCTCGGTCAAGCTGCTGCTGAGCGGGCTCGCATTGATGCATGCGGGCTAGCCGGGTGGCTTGATTTATACTCCCCCTGGGCGGTGCGCTAGTGGCTCAATTCCTGGGGGCTTCCCTGATCTTGGACCGCAGCGGGATATTGATGGGCTACACGCTCCCCTGCCGGAGGAGCGCTGCCCTAGACTTTCTCGGGAGGGTTGAGAGGAGTCTAAGGCTGGAGAGGCTTAACGCGCTTGTGGTACTCATAGTGGTGGTCGCTGTGCCTGGGCTGCTTCTCCCCTCGGCCCGGCTTACCAGGGCCGCGGAGGCGCTGCTAGAGGGCCTCTTCACCCTCGGGGCAGCGGCAGCCGGCGCCTCTGCCGTGTGGAGGACCATGCTCCTCGGGAGGCTGAGGAGGCTCCGCGCCAGGCTGGAGGCCCTTGGGGTGGAGGAGCTGCCCCAGGATCTCTGCAGCGTGGAGCTGAGAAGGCTGTTGAGCGGGGCTGGGTAGATAAGCCCCCCGCCGGCTGAGCGTGGACGGATAGGGCCTAGGCAGTGCCGCTCCTAGAGCCGCTGGATAGCGCTGCAAGGCTGTTCCAGGAGGTGCTCCTAGCAGCTGTACTGGGTGACGCGGTCGGCCTCCCGGTGGCCATGACTGGGGCGCCCGGCGCGCCGGGCATAGTGGTTGACGGGCTCTACGCCTACGGGAGCATCGCCGAGATGATGCTCCTGCTCGCCGAGAGCGTCGCCGAGAACTGCGGCTTCAACCCCCGCGGCTACGCGGAGGCCCTTGCCAGCCGCGCCGACGTGGAGAACCCGCTCCGCCTCTACCACCCGGCCACCGCCGCGGCGATAAACGGGATCCGGCGGGGCAAGCCCTGGTGGGAGGCGAGGCGCCAGCCCCTCCAGGACGGGCCCAGGATGGACGCGGCCGCGCGGGCGGTGCCAATAGCCCTCTTCTACCGCTCCAGGCGCGTAGCCGCCTCCATGGCTGAGGCCCAGACGCTCGTGACGCATACCAGCAGCCACGACGTGGAGGCCGCGAGGCTATACGTGATAGCCCTCTACGAGACGCTCCGGGGGCTAAGCCCCCGCCGGCTGGCCGGCGTGCTCGCCGACGAGGCAGGGGACCCGGTGCTCAGAGAGCTGATGGCGAGGCTCGAGGACCTGGCAGGGGAGCCCCTGGGGAGAGCGGCGAGGCTCCTAGCCCCGGTGCCGGGCGGCGACCCCCACCCCTTCGCTGCAGCCCTCTACGCCTACATGGAGAGCCCGGGCAACCCGCTCGAGGCGGCCAGGACCGCTGCGGCCGTAGCCCCCGGCTCCGCCGACGCCGCCGCGGCTATGGCGGCCGCGCTCGCCGCCGCCCACGGCGGGCTCGAGGCAGTTGACCCGGGGCTGCTAGGCCGGCTGGAGGCCGGGAGCTGGGCCCTAGAGGCCGGGAGGAGGCTCTACCAGGCAGCGAGGAGCCGCCACGGGGAGAGCCCAGCCTCCTAGACGCCCGGGTCCCCCCTCCCGGCGCCGCCAGGCCTCCACCGGCGGGGCTACCCGGGGGTAGCTCCTGATAATACGCCGGGGCTTCGGCCAGGCGGGGCTCCAGGACTGTACCCCGCTTCTAGATGTTACCCCGGAGCTATACCAAGGTCCCCGGGGGCTCCGGGGAGAAGGAGGGGTGTCTGCCGTTGGACCCCGCGGCGCCCGGTGTGAGGGAGAGGGTGCTGGAGTTTCTCGCGGAGTACGGTGAGAGAGGCTACGCCGTGCTCCGCGCCGCTGTGGACGCTGCGCTCGCCTCCCGGGGGCGCCGTGGGGTCCGCCTGGGCGACTTCAGCCACCGCGAGGTCGTGGCCAGGCTCAAGGCGTGGGGGATGGACTATAACCCCTCAATGCTCCTCCGCGCCCTGGAGCGGGGCTACGGGGTCATCGAGACGAGCTACCGGAGCAGCAACCAGCACTGGTGGAGGTTCCTAGACCTGGACGCGGTGGTGGAGGCGCTGGAGGCCTACGACCGGGGCGTCGAAGCCGCCGAGCCCGCGGGGGAGGAGGACGAGGAGCTCGACCCGGAGACGGAGCTGCTCCGGATACAGATAGCCAGCATAGACCCCGAGGGCGTGCTCGAGGAGCTGCGCCGGCTGGCGGCCAAGCCGAGGCTGGCCCGGCAGGACCTTGCCCGGCTGAGGATGCTAGCCTTCAACGAGCTGGAGCTGGCGGCCAAGCTGCTGCGGCGAGCCGGGGAGCTGGGCTACGAGGGCCCGGAGGTGGAGATGCTGCGCGAGGTCCTCAGGCTCGCCTCCAGGCTGAGCCGCCGCCTCCTCTCCAGCTCCAGGCTCCAGGCCGAGAGCCGCCGCACCCTGAGCGAGCTGGCCCGGGCGGGCTCGGAGCTGCTGAAGCCCTAGCATCAAACAGCATCCTATAGCCGTTGACTACGAAAAGAGTGGAGCGGAGGACAGGAGTACCTCGTGGTGCACTACGGCCAGGCCCTAAAAGCGTGATGCGGCGGAGCCCTGCAGGAATGAGGCTCGCAGCATAAAGGAGCCTCTAAGCTTCCTCCTCAAGCATCGCGTCAAGCTCCATATACCTCTCTTTTATCTTTTTAAGCACCTTCCTGTCCGCCTTCCAGTAACCTCTTTCGCTTGCCTCAAGAAGCCTCTCTAGGATCTTCTTTGCTGCATATGGGTTGCTGCTCTTTATCCTCTCGAAGAGGTTTTCATCGAGCACAAAGCGCTCAGCAACCTTGTCCCAGACCCAGTTCTCGACCGCCCCGGTAGTCGCAGCTAGGCCAAGGAGATACTCTACTCTATCAGCTATCTTCTGGGCTCCGTGGAACCCGTGTTTCAGCATAGCTTCTATCCACTTCGGGTTTAAAGTTCTCGTTATTGTCCCCCTTGTTATCGACTCTCTAACGTCTTCGACCTTCACCATCTCCCCGGTTGTGTCGGCTATCAGCATCTCTGGCTTCTTCCCTCTTAGCTGCTCAACGGACTTCGCTAAGCCGCCGAAGAACTCGTAGTAGTGGTCTAGATCCGTAATCTCATAGTCTTGTGAGTCTCTGACTTGTGTAACCATGTCGACCCTCTTTAGCAGGTCTTCGAATAGTTGCCTCGCCTTTTGAGAGTATATGCCTTCACCATACGCGTAGCTCATTGATTCCATGTAGGCCTCAGCTAAGTCTGCCTCATCTTTCCAGGCGCTGTCTTCGACTAGCTGGAGCATCCTAGTGCCATACTCTGTTGCTCTCGGCCCGAAGATTCTTACCTTTGCGAGACTTCCAAAGCCTCTAAGCTCCTTTACATGCTTCTTGACAAAGTTGAGCTCCTCGGGTTCATCGAGCTCCGCGACAAGCTTCACGGCCCTATCTATCAAAGCCATCACGTTTGGAAACATTTCCCTGAAGAACCCGCATATTGTGACCACGACATCTATACGTGGGTGGCCAAGCTCGCTGAGGGGTATGACTCTGAGCTCCTTCTCCCAGGGCGATTTGTGGATAACCTCAACCCCCAGATACTCAAATATCTGTGCAACGGTCTCGCCATAGGTCTTAGCCGTCTCAAAGCCCCATAGCACTACCCCAACGCTCTCGGGATATCTTCCATGCTTCTCAAAGTACTTTCTCAGAGTCTCTCTTGCAATGTATCTGCCCCTCTCTGTTGCAGCCTCCGTCGGCACTTTTAGCGGGTCGAATTGGTAGATGTTTCTCCCGGTCGGCAAAGCCTCAGGATTCCTTATCACATCTCCGCCAGGCGATGGCTCGATGTAATTACCTTTTAGGCCCTCTAGCAGGTTCTTTATCTCGAGAGAATTATCTGCATATTTCTTGGCGATCTCGAGGCTGTATCTCAGTGTCTTCTCATACCTTGCTGGGACTTTCTCACCTTTAAGGAACTTCTGGACTATTTGCCGAGCCTCCCTGTCCACCTCTCTAAGCCTCCTTGGATCCTTCAAAACCTCTTCGTAGCTCCACCCCTTGTCCTCACATATTAGTCTGTTGAGCGACTTTATCTCTCCTCTGTCATACCTTGCGAGAAGCACTATGAAGTCTTCGAGTTCTTCTAGGCTGTATTTCTGGCCGAGAACGTGTAGGCCCTTAGGTATTATTGAGCGCTTATACTCATATAGCTTCGCCTCAACCTCCTCAAGGTCTTCGCCTAGGTGAAGCTTCCTCGCTAGCTCAAGGGCCTTCCTCTTTGCGATCTCTGCCCTAGCTCTGTCTCCGCTGCTCAATGCCTCACGGTACTCGTCGAGATATCCCTCTAGCCTTGCATAGTCCTCGTAGAGATCTGCGGTTGTATAGGGAGGCGAGTTGTAACTTATAAGTGTCGCATAGAGTCTCCTCTTGGCTAGCGTGGCCTCAGACGTGTTGACGACATGATATATGTACAAGCTAGGCATGTCACCTATCAGTATGTCTGGGAAACACCTAGAGGAGAGGCCAACCTCCTTCCCCTTCATGAACTCGGCTGTACCATGAGTTCCTACATGGATGACGGCATCCGCCTTGAACACTCTTTGAAGCCAGAAGTAGAAGGCTAGGTACTGGTGGTGGGGGGGCCTAGTCGGGTCATGGATTGCATGGTAGACGTCCTCTTCCCTGGCTAGTGGCGGTCTTGATGGCTGGACGCCTATGAACACGTTCCCAAGCACAACCCCGGGTATTAATATACCCTTGTCATCTACCATTATTTCGCCAGGTGGCTCGCCCCAGTATCTTACCACCTCTCTTCTGACATCCTCCGGTAGCTCGTTGAAGTACTTCAGATACTCTTTGACGCTCATTCTCGGGCAGTCAATCTTCTCGGGAGGATAAATTGTTGGGTTGAAGAGCTTCTTCTCAATAAACATTTTCTTGAGGTCTTTAACTTCTGGGACCTGGTAGCCCTCCCTTCTAAGCTCCTCTAGTATTCTCTCTACGCTCTTGAAGGTGTCAAGGTAAGCTGCGTTGCCTAGATTCTCCTCGCCCGGCGGGTAATTGTATATTATTATCGCTATTCTCTTCTCATGGTTGGGCTTCCTCCGGAGTTCTAGCCACCTAGCAACCCTTCTAGCAACCTTATCCACTCTGTCATCGATAGGGACAACTTCGTCACCCTTAACCCCGCCCAGGGGTATAGGCTCGACGCCGCCGTCCATCTCAGGGAGGGTCACAGCAGTTACCGTTGTGAGTGCGTTTAACCCTCTCTCGCTTTTCCTCCAGTCCTCTATCTTTTGGTTATACATCATTACGGGGGTGAATAGCTTAGCCTTAAGCCTCTTCAATAGCTCGACAGTGGGCCTTGGGTCTCCACCATAGGGGCCGCCGTTCAGTCTGAACCAGAGAAGGCTTATTATCGCATCGACACCAGTGAAGAATTTTTCAACAGGTTTTAGCGCGAGTATACCGTCTGTATAGGCGGGTATAACATTTATATTCATCTCTTCGAGCCGTTTTACAAGCTCTTCAAGCGTTTTGGCGCATTGCCCGAAGTGCATTCCGCCATAGAAGAGTATGCCTACTGTCGGCTTACTTGGATCGATTATAGGATTGTAGTTGAAGCCGTGAACCGGATGGTATAGCCCATACTCCTGGAACTCGATGGGCTCTCTAACTTCTACTCTGGCTCCAGCTCTCCGGGCTAGGAGGAGAAACATGTTCTTGTAGTTCTCATAGCCCCCATTAGCCCAGTACTTTACCAGCCTCACATAGTCCCTTGCATCTCTTAGAGCGCCGAAGGGAATAATTCTTCCAAGGCTTTCAATAATCCTTTCCATCCTCTTTATCTTTGCAACCATAGATTCAGGGCTACTGACTGCTATGGACGCAGCTTTCGCAGGCATTCTAAATCTTCCAAGCTTCGTCCTAGCCATTAGGGTTGGCGAGCCGCCAACCAGGTAAACTACGTCCTTCTCTTTATAGTCTATTTCGCTGAGTACACCGGGGTCGCCCCTGACATCTATCAGGATTACGTCTGCCCAGTCAACGAGTCTCTGGAGATCCTCCCTGCTATAGCTCGGCAACTGGTGAGAATACAGCAGTTTAACATCCACATAGCTGCTAACATCTTTAATCGCTCTCTTCAAGTCACCGCTGATAACAGTAGATATTAGTAGAACCTTAAGCCTCCCCAAGTGCACCACCCGGGAGCCTGTGGTGCACCCGCATTAATGGTGTCGCCGCTGTATAAATACCTGGCCTTCATGATTCCGAGGACCGTGCTATGGGGGAGCATAGCCCTGGCAGCATTGTTCTGAAGAGTGACAAGTGCAGATGGAATACTTGTCGTAATCTATCTCAGCAGCCTCGACAGGTTTAACGCCTATAGCGTGTAGAGTGTGCCATAATCCTCCACATAAGCTACGGCCATTGCTTAAGCTTTTTCAGCCTGGTGCGGCTATAAGTTCATGGCTCAAGAAGGAGCCCCGCTACTGAGAGGAGCTGGGCCCTGCCTGCCCCTAGCTTTCCCGAGTCCGCTTTCCTCTTAGCTGGAGTGTGGTATGGCTGCACATTTCCACCCATTATATTGCAGCATGCTGCCCCTCCGGAGAAATGCTCCAGTGCATAGGCCACACTATGCTATGAGAACCAGAGCCTTAGCCACTCATAGAGCTCTTGTAGGAAGGGGCTGTAGAGCACCCCAGCGGAGTAGAGGAGATAGAGCACGTAAAGCACCATGAGGAGAGATGCTAGCCCGAAGAGCATCAGGGCTACTATGCCCCAGCCCTCAGCTACTCGGACGGGAGATGAATACTCTAAGGCTAGGGCGGTTGATGTAGCTCCAGCCTCTATGCGTCTTACAATCAATGGGATGAGCTTGTGGAGCCTCGAGAAGCCTAGACGCGCACCTGTAAGCTTTAGAGAGGCTAGCCCTTCTTCCAGCTCGTCGAGAAGCTTCTCGAGGCCACGGAGCCCAGCTAGAAGCGCTGCGAGAAGCCTAGGATGCCTGGCCAGGAGAGCATAGATGTCCATAATGCTCGTTGACGATGCCAGGCCCGCGCCTGCATATAGGCCTGCTAGCGCTCGCAGGCTCTGGCGGAAGCCGTAGCCTAGCCCCTCATAGTATATGTATATGCCACCCGTAAACCTGCCTATAATGGGTGTAGTCGACGGCACTAAGACCGCTATAGGTGTTCTAGGCGAGCCTTGGTAGAAGAGAGCCTGGGCAAGCACAATGCTCCAAACCACCGCCGCGGCTAGGAGGGATACAGAGAGGAGCTTGCGCAGACTGGGGCCCGAGAGCAGGAAGAATACTATAC
This sequence comes from Pyrodictium occultum, assembly GCF_001462395.1. NCBI lineage: Archaea > Thermoproteati > Thermoproteota > Thermoprotei > Desulfurococcales > Pyrodictiaceae > Pyrodictium > Pyrodictium occultum. Next base: position 1,465,857 of record NZ_LNTB01000001.1, on the reverse strand, counting down.
TGGCTGTTGCCAGGGCTACAAGCACCTCAATCCTACCGAAGACCATGCTTGACACCGATACGAGGAAGACGTAGGCGAGTCTTGTTCCAGGCCTAAGCCTGGAGAGGGGACCTCTACTGCGCCTCACATAGTCCCGTGAGAGTTTTAGAAGCCTCTCAGCCAACCATGTAGCACCCCCTATCAACCCTGTAGATGAGGTCGAATTCCCGGAGAAACTCCAGGTCGTGGGTTACTACTACTGAGCAACCTCCGCTGCGGGCTACAAGCCGAGCCGCCTCTAGGACAACCTCAGCGCTTCTCCTATCCTGGCCTCGGAGAGGTTCGTCGAGGAGAAGCAGCCTAGGCTTCTTCACAACAGCTCGTGCCACAGCAAGCCTGACCATCTCGCCTCCACTAAGCCTCCATGGCTTCTCTCCTAGGTACTCTTGTAGCCCAAGCAGCTTTAACACCTCTAAGGCGTCCTCCCTGAACGAGGAGCTTCCAGCCCTGCGGGCAGCCACAGCTACCTCGTCGAACACCGTGTCTTCCAGAAAGGATAGCCAGGGCGAGGCGGGGGCGTAGCCTATCATCCTCCAGTCCCAGCGCCCCCATGCGTAGTAGACACGGCCCCTCCAGGGCTTGGCCACTCCAGCAAGCAGCCTCAACATAGTCGTCTTACCCGAGCCGTTGGGGCCTATAACAGCCACCATGGCCCCTCTAGGACATATAAAGCTAAGGCCTTTTAGCACGGCCCTACCCTCGTACCCTGCGTAGACGTTCTCTAGCCCGGCCACAGCATCCTTCCAGCCACTAACGCTCTTGCAGCTGACATCAATCTCTACTTGTTCTCCAGTAGCGTCTGCAGGGCGTACACCGATATCCTCAGCAATCCGGAGACCCCCCTCCACGTTTTTACCGTAGTAGACTGGCCTCCCATCCTTACCGAGCACAAGGATCTTGTCGGCGAGCCCAGCAAGCTTTGAGACGCGGTGCTCAGCGACTATAACAGACCCTCCTTCCCCTGCGACTTCCTTGACGGTCCTATATGCTAGGCTTGATGAATATACGTCAAGATTTGCAAGAGGCTCGTCGAGGAGGACTATGCTCCTCCCCTGGCCGAGGACGGCTGAGAGGAGCAGTCTTTGTAGCTGCCCACTGCTCATCTCGGATACTCTCCGCTCCAGTAGCTCCTCTACCTCTAGGCGGGGCTTGGCGCCATAGAGGAGAAGTATCTCGGCACCGTAATCCCCTAAAGCTAGCTCGCTAGGGTCCTGGGGCATGTATGCTACCGGCCTGCGCCCCGGCGGCAGGCCTTCAATGCTTTCACCATGTACGAGTATGCTTCCATGTAGATGAGCATCCTCTATGAAGGGTATCACTCCTGCTATGGTTTTGAGAAGGGTGCTCTTCCCAGAGCCACTGGGCCCTACGACCAGCAACACCTCGCCAGGCTCTAGGCTTACATGGACGTTCTCGACAGCCACCCTACCCCCTGGATACGTGACCCGTCTAACCTGTGCCTCCAGCATGGCCACGCACCATTCTCAGTGCGAGGAGTGTGCCAAGGGAGGCGTAGAACCCCATTCCAAGACTGTATGCTGCAACATACCAGTGCGCATAGTATAGCCTGTATATGAATGCGTACAGGTTTATGTCAACGTAGCTGTCGAGGATCTTCGCGAGGCCGAAGTAAATGGGGAGCAGGCCTAGACGAGTACGTAGGGCTGCATACCCCGCTAGAGCTACCACGGAAAGCGTCGTGAGCACCCAGAGGCTACTGAGCACTATATTGCCGGGGCTGAGTATGAGCGATGAAAGCAGCCACTCAACAAGCACAGCGCCTGCCGTGACCATCCAATCACCTGTCGCGGCAAGACAGGCCGCCAGCAGGCCATAGTAAAGCCCACTGGTTACCGGGCCATAGACTATCCAGTCGAAGGGCCCCAGCACTTGCGAGAGACGGAGGAGGATACCCCCGATGATCCGTACAAGGGCGGTGAGAGAAGCACCCGTAAGAGCCATATAGGCTATCCTCCTGCTATCCTTCACCCTCGCGAGGGGGACAAGCACTAGGGCACCTGTAAGAGTTGCCGCGAGAGCAGTAACTATGTCACCGTGATATAGCAGCCTTACAATCACGTCATGGCTGTAGGTGGCTAGAGGCCTAGCAGACCCGGGCAGATATAGTCCCAGCGTGAGGCGATACCTTCCAGGCGGTATCACTTCCGCTAGAGACCATAGGGGGACCACAATACAGCCATGATATTCATTCCTTCCAGCAGTGCTGTTAACCACCACCATGGATCTTATGTAGGGGGAGCCCGCTCCCGGAGTTATGACCGTACTCGCCACTGGAGCAGGGCGGCCTTTAGAGTCGTATACGCGGCCGAGGACCAGGAAGCTGCCCGGCATACTCGACCTGACGCAAACACGCATGTAGCCGAGGAGAATGTTCTCCCCCACGCCCAGCAGCTTACGCAGGGGCGAGGGGTAGGACTCTACAAGGGTGAAAGGCTCTCTCCGTGGATCCCTCACACCCAGATAGTCTACAGGAAGGTAGACACTGCTAAAACCCGCCTTAAGCTCTACATTAGCTACGTGGAGGGCTATGCTGCGGGTGCGGTTCTGGGCTTGGAGCCGGGCAATCAGCTTGAAGCCTCCGCTACCAGCCTCGATGAGCCCATATAGTATGGCTCTATCCCCGTAGCCTTGCAGCACGCCTTCAAGGGGGCCGGATAGCTTCTCTAGGCTTGCATCACCCTCCACCTTCAAGTCGAGTTTGTATCTGACGAGTCTACCCGTATTGGACTCCACTATGAGCCAGAAGATGTAGCTACCCGGCAGGGGTAGTTTGAGAGAAGTATTGCTGTAATGCTTCTGGCCCGGGGGTAGCTCGACTACAAGGCTTACAGGGGGGCTGCCCCCTGCCCCCTTAGCATGTGCGTGTACAAGTAGGCTGCCGAGCAGGGCTAGGGCCGATAGGAGTGCGGCTACCCAGAGGAGCTTACCAGAGGAAAAACCCTCCGGGCCTCTCGGCACCGCGTTACCCCCCAACTCTAGCCAAGGCTGTATACCAGGATGCGGTAGCTGCCAACGAACCTCGGGTTCTCTAGCGTACCCAGGTTTATTGGATAAGTAACCGCCACGACCTTGGAGCCGTCGGGGCTTATGGCTCCCCCGATGACCACGCCGGCGTCTCTCGGCGGCTTAACCATGTATGTCAATGCCTCCCCGCTCCTAACCGCTTCGATGTCTGTGAGGTTGAGCACATAGACGCCGGTATACACCATTGTTCTGCTTATATAGTCGTGGCCCACTGGGACTGCTAGGAGGCCCTTAGCAGGGGAGTAAGTTGCCCACTGCTCGTAGTTTGGCCTACCATGCAGGGGATACTTTGCTACGAGCACCAGTTTTCCTCCCACCCATTCATATATGAAGAGGGAGTTCGCGTCAGGGTGGTTGAGGGTGGGCCTAGCGTTCTTACCTAGTGCTGTGACGCCGTAGGTGTTGCTTGTCCTCACTAGGAGTAGTGTACGGCCGTTAGGTGTTCTAAGGACCTTACTGTAGCCACTGAACGCGTAGGCATAGCCCTCCTCAGTAGTATTGCTTCCCTTGGGGATGACAAGGACCGGCAAGGGATTAGTCACGTTGATCTCGGCCTTCTCGGTGAGATTGGGCGCCTGTAGTATATGGATGATGCCGACGTCTGTCACATAAGCTATGGTTGTATTGTCGAGCCAGCCTAATCCGTTCCAGCTGCCGCACCAGCGGAATGGTGGGCGTGGGCTGGGCCGGAACCTGGCAAGCAGCTTCCCTGTAGCAGCGTCTAGTAGGAGGAGGTCGCCGCCCTTCCAGGCCTTGCCGCGGTAGTACCAGGTGGCCGCTGCTAGGTATGAGCCGTCAGGGCTCAACTCTATATCGCTTACAAGTGTGTCTATAAAGCCCTCTGGGGGGTACCTCCAGAGCAGCTGGCCCGTCTTAGCGTCAAAGCAGTATATTACCGAGTTCTTCCCATAGGAGGCTTGTGGCTTGGCCGCAGCCGCTACATAGACTCTTCCACCCCTATACCTTATAGCATGTACTTGCGGCCAGTACCACCTCGGCTCACGGGGGTCCCCCTTGCCAAGATCTCTACTGGTCGCATAGCTCCAGAGCATCCTGCCCGTTGACGCGTTAACCGCTACCACTCTCCCATCAATGCTGTCCTCTCCTATGAAGAGGATTGCGCCGTCACTGCTCCAGGCGAGGGAGCGGACATAGCCGCTCCCCACGCTGAACCTCCATAGCTCAGCGACCTTTCCACCCTCGACGCTGAACACGCGTACCTCGCTAACGGGCTTACCTCCTACAAATCTCGTCACTGTCACTGCGAACTCGTCTGAGGATGGTGCGAAGACTATCAAAGTGTATGGAGCGTGGCTACGCCATGACGATACCTGGACATAGGTGTAGGGTGGGAGCGAGCTTCTCGACGCGATAGGGATGTCGGCGAGGAGTCTAGGCCTTCTAGCCTCCTCGATAACAACAGTCCTAGTTACCGGTACTGTTACTGTCCTGGTGGTCGCCACGGTCTTTACAAGCGTAGCAGCCGGTGTAGCAACAGTTGTCCTGGCCACCGTTGTCGCCACAGTTTTCGACGCCGTGGAGGGGTGGCTGAGGACCTCGTAGCCGGCTACAAGGCCTGCAGCAATCAGTACTGCTACCACCGTGATTAGCCAAGTCCGGCTCATACCTGAGAACCCTCCATCAGAGGGGTAGGTGCACCAGAGAATATAAATCTGGTGCTGGTCGCCACGGTCTTTACAAGCGTAGCAGCCGGTGTAGCAACAGTTGTCCTGGCCACCGTTGTCGCCACAGTTTTCGACGCCGTGGAGGGGTGGCTGAGGACCTCGTAGCCGGCTACAAGGCCTGCAGCAATCAGTACTGCTACCACCGTGATTAGCCAAGTCCGGCTCATACCTGAGAACCCTCCATCAGAGGGGTAGGTGCACCAGAGAATATAAATCTGGTGCACCAGATTTATATTCTCTGGTGGCTTGGGAGTGGGGGAGGGTGCCCGGGGGGCTGTTCATGGGCTCGCTAGTCACGCTTGTAATAGGCTATGACAGCCCCGTGATAGAGCTGCTGCGCAGACTTGGAGCTGAGATGGGGGAGGCTGGCCAGTTCATCAGAGTCTTTTCCCCAAACACGCTTGAGGGGGGTAAGGGCCTGGATGATCTCAGAAGCTCCAGGGTAATCTTCCTCTACACGCATAGGCTTCCAAAAGAGGCGGAGGAGGCCATAGCATCATCGAGTGCCAGGTTTGTGATACCCGCGGGGGAGAGCTATGCGTATCTAGCCCGTGGAGAGGAGGGCGCTCTGCTCCAGGCGATGAAGTATTTTAGGATCGGTGGCGAGGAGAACCTGGGCCTCCTTCTCCGGTATCTCTTGTATCTGGCAGGTCTCGTGGAAGAAGAGCCCCCGCCTCCCAGGGAGATCCCTCTGCACGGGGTGTGGCACCCAAAGCTAGGCGTCTACGAGGATATCGACGACTATCTACGCGACTATTATATGGCTGACAAGCCTCTCATAGGCATACTTTACTACCGTAGCCTCTGGCTCTACGGGAACCGAAGACCCCTTGAAGCGCTCATAGATGCTTTGGAGACTGAGGGGCTTGGCGTCATTCCCGTCTTCACGCAGGGCTATAGGGATAGCGTGCTGGGCGGACCCAGCGCTGAGGACACTATACGCAGCTTCTTCCTAGGCGCTAAAGGGGCTAGAATAGATGTGCTCATAGATATGCTTAGCTTCTTCCTCCTCGACCATGGAAGCTACTCAAGAAGCACGGTTGACGAGAGGTTTAGGATTGTTAGAGGCGTTGAGCTGCTCCAACGCCTCGGGGTCCCAGTGCTTAAGCCCATCCGCGAGTGGTATCAGAGTGAGCACGAGTGGCTCGAGAACCCCCAGGGAGTCAACTATCTGACACAAGTATATGAAGTCATCATGCCCGAGGTTGACGGCGCAGTAGAGCCCATCGTCATTAGCACATCGACTAGGGTCTCCGATTACAGGAAGCACATACCCTATGAGCCTCACGTCAGGCTCATAGCTAGGAGGGTTAAGCGCTGGGTGATCCTGCGCAGGAAGAAGCCCAGCGAGAGGCGGATAGCCATAATACTCAATAATCCCCCATGTAGGCAGCTTGAGGCATCGATAGGAGTCGGGTTCGGGCTCGATGTGCCTGAGAGCCTTGTACGCTTCCTCCACCGTCTCCGCAGCCTAGGCTACTACACTGGCGAAGGCGAGCTGCCGAAAACGGGAGACGAGCTAATCCACTTGATACTCGAGAGGAGGGCTACGAGCGAGTTCCGCTGGACCCCCGTCGAGGAAATAGTTAGGCGGGGAGGATACCTTGACATGGTTGACCTCGACACATACATGAAGTGGTTCATGGAGCTTCCAGAGGAGGCTAGGAAGGTTATGCTTAAGTGGTGGGGTGATCCCCGTGACATCCTAAGCGGCAAGGTTAAGAGGCTATTCGCCGGCGCGGTGTACAACGGGAAGTTCGTAATACCCGGCATACGTTTCGGCAACATAGTTATCATGCCGCAGCCGAAGTTTGGCTGCGCCGGCGCCCTATGCGATGGGAGGGTCTGCAAGATACTCCACAACCCCACTATCCCTCCCCCGCACCAGTGGCTGGCAGCCTACCGGTGGGTGACCAGGATCTTCCGCGCAGACGTGATGATACATTGGGGGACGCATGGGTATCTTGAGTTCCGCCCAGGCAAGGGTGTCGGGCTTTCGCCCTACTGCTGGCCAGAGATAACAGTTGACGACATACCCTTCCTCTACATATACAATGTGACAAACCCCATGGAGGGTGTCATGGCTAAGAGGAGAGGCTACGCGGTGATAATAGACCATGCCCACCCGCCGTACATGAAGGCTGACACAGCTCTTGAGGAGCTTGACGAGCTCCTGGAGGAGTACAGCCGTGCAAAAAGCCTAGGCGAGGAGGCCCGTGCAAAAGTAATCTTTGAGCAGATTGTTGAGAAAGCTCGAGAGCGTGGCATCGATGTAGGCAAAGGGAGCCCTGATAAGATCACTGAGAGGCTTCATGAGTTCCTGGACGAGACAAGAGGAAGTACCGTCGAGAACGGGCTCCACGTCTTTGGTGAAACGCCTTCAGATCCTGAAAAGCTTGCAGAGCATGTAGCAGCTATAATGTCCTGGGACACTGGCGAGTGGATATCAATAGAGAGGGCAGTGGCAACACTACTCGGCCTAGACTACGACAAGATAGTGTCGAAGCCCAGCGAGTTCTGCAAGAAGCTGGGGGTTAGCAACAGGAAGGCTAGAGAGATCCTCCACAGTATAGCTGTTAGGGTCCTCGAGAAACTCTTGTCAAAGGATATAGATCCTGACATGCTTTCTTTCAATCTTCTCCAAGACCTTGTGGCTGAGGCTGCGCGCGGGGAGGGGGTGAAGATTTGACAGAGTTAGTCCAGCTTCAGAAGCCCTTAGGGGAGGAGACCAGACAAGCCTTAAACGCTTTCAGGAAGGCACTCCTAATTGCTAGGCTGTACCGGGAGAGCGGTAGGCACGAGATAGAGGGCCTACTCAGCGGGCTCTCTGGAGGCTTTGTGCCGCCAGGCCCCTCGGGAGCCATAACCCGCGGCAAGATAAATGTGCTACCCACGGGCAGGAACTTCTACGCCGTAGACCCAGAGGCTCTTCCCACACGTGCCGCGTGGAGGATAGGCGTTGAAACGGCTAAGAAGCTTCTAGAGGAGGCTAGGAGGAGGCTAGGCCGCTACCCCGAAACCATGGGTGAAGTATTGTGGAGCATTGACGGCTACAAGGCTGACGGAGAGCAGCTTGCCAGGGTTCTCTACCTGCTAGGCGTGCGTCCTGTATGGGATGCTAGCGGCAGAGTGAAGGGTGTGGAGGTCATACCGCTCAAAGAGCTTGGTAGGCCACGGGTAGACGTCTTCGTGAGGATAAGCGGTATAGTACGCGACACGCTGCCAAACTATGTGAGCTTGATAGATGAGGCTGTAGAGAAAGTTGTTAATCTAGATGAGCCGCTTGAGCTTAATTATCCACGCAAGCATTATCTCGAGTTCCTTGAAAGGCTGAGAAGGGAGGGTGTAGGCGAAGAAGATGCTAGAGAACTTGCCCGTGCACGCGTATGGGCTGCGCCACCCGGAGCCTATGGCACAGGAGTCAACTATGCTATATTCGCCTCCGCATGGCGCGACGAGAGAGACCTAGCAAAGGTGTGGGTTCAGTGGAGCAGCCACCCGTATACGCGGAGGACTTGGGGCAAGTCTCATCCAGCTGCAGCTAAGGCCCTAGTCCTACAGGTTTCACGCATAGACGTAGTGGCGAGAAACCATATAAGCGATGAGCATGACCCGCTGAACTGCTGCTCCTACTTCTCACATCAGGGCGGCTTGCACGCCCTCGTCAAGGTTGTCCGAGGGCGTGAGCCGCTAAACATGGTTGTCGATACCCGTGAACCCTTACGCCCCAAGATACGTGAGGTAAAGGATGAGCTGCTACGTGTAACCTACGGCAAGCTCCTAAACCCACGATGGATCGAGGGCATGAAGAGGCACGGGTACAGAGGAGCATACGAGATAATGAAGAAGATACAGAACCTCTACGGCTGGCATGCGACGACACACGCTGTCCCCGACAGGGTGTGGGACCAGATAACATACACGTACCTAGGAGACAAGACCAACAGGGAATGGATGAAGAAGGCTAACCCGTATGCGCTCGAGGAGATAACACGCCGTCTAGCAGAGGCTGTGGAGAGGAAGCTATGGAGGCCCAGCCCTGAGGCGCTGAGGATCCTCCGGGAGGCCCGTGCCGAGGTAGAGGCGCTACTCGAGGGCGAGGCGCCGTCAGGTGAAGCACAGGGTGGAGAGATATGGGTCTACACCAGCGAGGACGTTAAGGAGTGGGCAGAGAGCGCGAAGCCTGCCGAAGAAGCGCTTCAGTGGGCCCGCTCCCTGCTCTCTTCAAGACGCTCAACTAGGAGGGGAGGTGGGGGCTTCTGAACAGCCCGGAGGAGCGCGAGAGGAGGTTATACCTGCCCTTCACAGCAATAGTAGGCATGGAGAAAGCCAAGCTCGCCCTCCTGGCTGCAGTCATAGACCCTGAGGTAGGGGGAGTGCTGCTGGTAGGTGATAAGGGTACTGGGAAGACCACGCTTGTGAGAAGCCTCGCACAAGTGCTGTCAGAGATACCGGTGATTAAGGGCTGCCCCTTCAACTGTAACCCCTTCAACCCCAGGGAAATGTGCGACAAGCACTACAAGATGTGGCTGAGAGGCGAGAGGTTTGAAGTCGAGTGGAGGCCCATGAGGGTTATAGACCTGCCCCTCAACATTAGCGTTGATAGGCTCGTGGGGAGCATAGATGTCGATGCTGCACTGAAGAGAGGAGAGGTTGTGTTTAAGCCAGGGCTCCTGGCGGAGGCAAACCGTAACATACTCTACATAGATGAAGTCAACCTACTTGACGACCACATAGCAGATCTCATACTCGACGCTGCTGCTACTGGCTGGAATGTTGTGGAGAGGGAGGGCTTCTCGATCCGCCACCCCGCACGCTTCATACTGGTCGGCAGCATGAACCCGGAGGAGGGCGAGCTTAGACCTCAGCTTCTCGACCGCTTTGGCCTCTATGTTGATGTTAATGCCTCACAGGACCCAGAGGAGAGGGCACTGATAGTCGAGAGAGTTGAGGAGTTTCGCCGAGACCCTATAGGCTTCATGAAGCGGTACGAGAAGCAGGAGGCAGAGCTACGTCAGAGGATTAGGCGTGCTAGGGAGCTATTCCCCAGAGTAGAGATACCGAGAAGCCTACTGCGCCTCATTACAGAAACGACGGTTAAGCTCGGAATAAGGACGCATAGAGCAGACATAGTTACTGCACGGACAGCTAAAGCTCTGGCAGCGCTCGATGGCCGGACCACTGTAAGCATCGAGGATGTAAAGAAGGCTATGGAGCTAGCGCTGCCGCATAGGCTGCGTTCACAGCCCTTTGAGAGCCCAGAGGAGAAGATGAAAAAGCTACAAACCCTTCTGCAGAATCTAGGCCGGGATGGGCAACAGGATACAGGTAGGCAAAAAAATAGGCCAGAAAATGGGCGGAAAAATCCCCTAATCAACAACAGAAGCATGAATAACGGAAGCAAAGGCGGCGAGAGGGTGCAGGGAGGCAGAGAGGATGGCGGAGAAGACTACAGTGGCAAGCCAACCACGGGCTCTATTGGTAGCGGTGCAGGGTCCGGCGCCACGCCTCTCGCCAGGCTTGGAGACGTTAGGGCAGATCCCTGGTTCCATGAACCCCCCAGAAGCATTTACTATCTACCGGAGCATGCCGCGATAGCTCCTACAGGGCCTAGAGGAAGGGTACGCTGGCAACGCTACCGGGTAAGCTTCTATGGCTGGGGAAGGCATGTAGACTCTATACCCTTCCTCCGGGAGCCCGAGAGGCTCGGGGAAGGCTACCAGGTAGACTATTATGCTACCCTCCGTGCTGCCCTAAGGCGTAGAGCCAGGAGGCCATCGGTCCACGACATACATGTCCGTGTGTACCGTGAGGAGCCTGAGGTACTGCACATGATTCTGCTAGATGCCAGTGGCAGCATGTATGCTGAGAGAAGGCTCGTCCTAGCCAAATCTATAGCTGAGGGAGTGACGCGTAGGAGCTACGTCGAGCGCACATGGGTAGGCCTTATAGCGTTTCAGGGAAGGAATGCGCAAACCCTTGTGAAGCCTACGCGTAACTGGAAGAAGCTCATGGAGGCTCTAAACCAGGTCACTATAGGAGGTTCTACTCCCCTGCCTGCAGCATTGCTTGAAGCTAGTAGGCAGGCCAAAGGGTTCCTACTGAAGAGGCCTAACGCGCATCTAGTGCTCCATATAATAACTGATGGAAGGGCTAACGTTCCGCTAACGAACAGCATCGAAAGCGACATAATTAGAGTCTCTCAGGAGCTTAGGAGGCTAAAGGTGAAGGCAATAGTGTATGATACAAAGAGTACCAGGAGTCTAAAGCTACTAGACTATACGGAGCTGCTGGCAAAAGCCCTTGGAGCTGAAGTAGTCAAAATACCGTATCGGATGCCGGGGATTGATGCCTAAGACGGGCCCCCGGGGAGGCCCTGGGCGCTTACATGGAGGGCCTTTTGTAAAACATCTAGGGCCGGGGCCCGCGATTCCCGTAGCCCTGTTAAAGTTCAAAGCTTATAAAATAATATGATATTAGAGGCCCCGGAGGTACTCTACAACTGTTCTTACGCCCCAGCCGGTGGCGCCTCCTTGGTGGTAGTAGGGCTTCCAGGGTCCCTTCTCCTGCACCCAGGCCACGCCCGCTATGTCTAGGTGCGCCCAGGGCCTCCCATCGACGAACTTCTCCAGGAACTTGGCTGCCGTTATCGCTCCCGCCCAGCGGCCGCCTATGTTATTGGTGTCCGCCACCTTGCTCTCCAGCTGCTTCTCGTAGACCGGCCACATGGGAAGCCTCCAGGCGGGCTCGCCGGCGGCCCAGGCGGCCTTCTCGATCCCTGAGGCTAGGTCCTCGTTGTTGGACATGAGGGCTGCTGCGTGGTTTCCTAAGGCCACCACGGCGGCCCCGGTGAGGGTTGCAAGGTCTATCATTGCGTCGGGCTTGTACTTCTCCGCCGCGTATGCCAGGGCGTCTGCTAGTATTAGCCTTCCCTCTGCGTCAGTGTTCCCGACCTCGACAGTCAAGCCATTGTACATCTTTATCACGTCTAGGGGCTTGTAGGAGCGGCCGCTGGGCATGTTCTCCACGGCGGGGATCAGGGCTACGAGTTCTACGGGGAGGCGGAGCCTGGCGGCAGCGGCTATGATGCCCATGGCTGCCGCGCCGCCGCTCTTATCATACTTCATCTCCAGCATGTACTGGGAGGGCTTGAGGTCGAGGCCGCCGGAGTCGAAGGCCACCGCCTTGCCCACTACTGCTACCCTGCGGCCGCCGCCGTGGTACTCGAGCACTATGAGCCTGGGCTCCTTGTCGCTGCCGCTTCCGACGGCCAGTATCCCGCCCATGCCGAGGCTCTCCAGCTCGCCGCGGTGGAGCACTCTTATCCCGAGGCCTAGCCTCTTGGCCAGCTCTCTCGCGGCGTCCTCGAGGCCGTCCGGCCCCATTATGTTGGCCGGCGCGTTGGCCAGGTCTCTGGCCAGCCTCACGCCCTCGGCGATCGCGCTGGCACTCTCGAGGGCCTTCTCGTCGCCGGGCCCGATCCGGATCTCGTCCAGCACGTGGGGGCGGTCGCCGCGTCCATGGAGGCTGTAGACGTAGTTGGCCATGTCGGCGGCTATGAGGGCCTGCTCCACGGCCCACCTCTCGCCACGGCCCTCGCTGGCGGCCTTCTCGAGGAGCCCCTTCTCGACGACTATCCCTAGCCTACGGATCTGGCGGAGCCTCCGGGCCTGCTTTACCGCCGCCGCCACCGCCACGCGGAGCCGCTCGGCGTGGCCGATCCACTCGTCCTCGCCGCCAGCGCCCGAGAGAATAAGCCTGGGGACGCCCTCCAAGCGGTAGATGAGAGCGGTCTCCTCGAGCCCGGCCTTGAAGTCGCCCAGCTCTATCACACGGGACGCGGCCGGGTCCACGCCGCGGAGCCAGTCCAGGGCCTCGCGGCCAGCGACATACGCTATAGCGTCAACACCCTCGGCGGCGTCGCCCACCCTTATGGAGCCGCGCATAACAAGGCACCGGGGCGTAGGGATTACCATGCCTGGAGGGGTGATAAGAGCGCCGCCTGCCGGCAGCCGGGTCATGCAAAGTGTTTTGAACAGCACAGAGCAGGGGTAGGGTTCAATAACACAGTTCAATAACACAAGGGGTTAGTTAGGGGAGGGGCCTGGGGGAGCCCCCCGGGACCCCCTGGGGTGGCAGGGTGCCGCCCCTAATCATACCCAGCCTGGGAGCAGCTATAGCTCTTGTACTCTTCGCCAGCGCTAGGCTGCTCCGCAAGCGCAGAGACGAGGCCGATGGCCTGCTGAGGGGCTTCGAGACCTTCACAGGGATAGTATTGATGCTCGTAGCTGCGATGCTCCTGGTCGCGCTCCACGCCGCCGCCACCGCAGGCCACTGAGAACGCTGTCGAAGGCTTGTGAAGGCATGTTGGAGCTCCGGGGCCGGGCGGCAGAGATATTTTAGCGTAGATGTCAGCATATCGCAGCGTGGCCTCGGGCTCAGACCCTAATGGTGCACCACGCTTTGGGCAGGATCTCGTACAGCAGCATCACGATTATGGTCGCTGTCCTCCTCCTCGGTATTGCTGCCGGCTACATGCTCGGCTCCATCCACGGGAGGCCGGGCGGGGCCCAGCCGGAGGCAGCGACCGCCACGGTGACCACCACTGTTACCGCCGCGGCGGGGAGCGGGGCAGGGCCGCCGTCCACTACGACGGCCGGCGGCCGGGCTAACACCAGTCTAGCCGTGTCATGGACGGGCTATGGCTACAGAGTGCCGTGGAGCGTTGTGGAGGAGCTTGCTAGGCTGAGGCCTCAGAGCCCGGTGATGCCGCTGGGTGGGGCGTCCCCCGCGGGCCCGGCCACGAGGGAGGTGGGGGCTGCACCGGAGTATAGCTCCACTAACGTCCAGGTAGCCGGGGTGGACGAGCCCGATATAGTCAAGACTAACGGCACCCACATAGCCGTTGCAGCAGGCAGCGCGGCTGAGGTGTACAATGTATACCCGCCGGAGGCTCTCAGGCTTGTCAGTGTTTTCAACGCTAGCCGGGAGGTGGAGGAGCTTGTAGGCGACGAGGAGCTGGCACTGATATCCCATGGCAGGGTAGAGCCCGTCGCCAGGGTTGTGCACCGCGTGTGGGTGAGAGGCCTATTCATGGAGAACGGCCAGCTGGTGGTGGTGGCCGAGGAGGCTAGGAGCCCATGGCTGCTCCCCTCCAGGACCTGGGTGATCAAGCTAGGGCCTGGGATGAAGCCCCTATGGGCTAGGGCTGTCACCGGCAGCTTCTACGACGCGAGGCTCTACAACGATACGCTCCTGCTGATAACCTATACCGGCTTCCTCGTGCGCCCCCTGCTACTCGGGGCGGGCAGCGGCCCCACCCCCGTCCCGGAGCCGCCGCTCATCGTGGGCCCAGAGCCGCTCGAGACCATAGTGGCTGCCTTCAGCCTCAGGACCGGCCGTGTCTCCACGCTGACCCTCATAGGGGCCCACCCCTCCGCCATGTATATGCCGCGTGGAGGCCGGCTCTACGTAGTGCTTCCGGGGGTGGAGGAGCTCCACCGGATCCTGGGAGACAGGGGCAACGTGACCCCCGGGGAGCTGGCGGCGGATCTCCGGAGGCTATGGGGGTCTCCAAGCCGGTGGTCCCGGAGCCTGCTTGTCGAGCTGGCGGTGGAGCCGGGGCCAAGGCTGTCCGTCAGGGCTGTCGCCCGCCTACCCGGCGTGGTGAGGAAGCAGTGGATGCTCGACGAGTACCGTGGCGTGCTCCGCGCCGTCGTCGAGGAGCAGGGCTTCGAGGAGGGAAGGTGGGTTACGAGAGTGAGCCTCTACCTGTTCAACTCCACGAACCTGAGGGCGATAGCGAACACCAGCATCGTGGTGGGGGAGAGGGTGCACGCTACCCTCTTCCTAGGGCCCCGGCTCTACCTCGTAACGTACCGGAGGATTGACCCGCTATTCACCGTGGACCTGAGCGATCCACGTAGGCCGAGGGTGGTGGGGTTCATCAAGTCTCCGGGGTTCGACGAGTACCTCTACCCGGTAAACGAAACGCTCCTCATCGGCGTGGGGCGGGATGGACCCGCGCTGAGGGTGAGCCTCTACAAGGTTCAGCGTGGAGGCGTGGAGGTACTGGGCAGGGTCCACGTCGGGGGCAGGGGCTACGTGTGGAGCCCGGTGCTGGACCCGAGGCTGGGCCACCGGGCCTTCACCTTCGACCCTAGGCATGGCTACATACTGCTGCCGGTTAGCGGCGCTGTGGCCGTGCCCCTGAAGGGGGCCACCGGCATGGAGAAGGTGTACGGCGGTGTGGCTGTGGTGAAGCTTGATGCACGGCGTGGAGGGCTGGAGCTGCTGGGGGTGCTCGGCCACTCTGGCGCCGCTAGGAGCGTCTACATAGATGATGCCATATACACCGTCTCTCCCTACTCACTGCCCCGGGTGAAGGCATTCAACGCGACCACGCTGGAGCCCGTGACCGCCGCCCCCGCGGGAGGAGGGAGGGGCTAGCCCTCCTCTCCCCGGGCTTGGCTGTTCTTCTCCCTCTCAACGGCTCCTATCTCCAGCAGCTTTCTCCTCATCTCCTCCGGTATTGGTATCGACCTTCCCTCGGCTATGCTGTAGGCCACCGCCACGATGCTGCACTCCGCAGAGGGGCTGCCCAGGGTCTCATTCACGATCCTGAAGCTGTATCTTATACTCTTCCTGCCCAGCTCTATACCCGTGACCTCTACGCGGTAGGTATCGCCGAGCCTCAGCGGGGCCTGGTAAAGGCACTCGGCATGCACCCTGGGGAAGACTATCCTGGGCGGCATCTGGCCCACAATAGAGTCCATGAGGCCTAGACTGGCTAGCATGTCCTCCTCGCAGCGCTCCAGGGCGCGGAAGAAGTTGCTGAAATGCATTATCCCCGCGGCGTCTGTCTCGCTCCAGTGTACACGGTACCTTGCCGCGAACAGGGGCTCTCCCGCCACTGGGTGCCCCTGGGCCGGCTCTGCGCTGTCAGATTTTTATAGCACGTCCCGGGCGTTTACTGGCAGGGGGTATGAAGGGATGCCCTCTGACCGTGCTGTAGGCGCAGCTCTAATAGTGGTTTCACTGCTGGTGATAATAGTCTATGGCTGGCTGCTCTTCGCGCCGCCCAGGAAGGGGATAGATCTAGCCCTATTGAAGCTCACAGCTTTCATAGCCGTGGCGGGCGTCTTCGGCATACTTGCATGGATAGGCTACACCCTCGCCACAACACCGCCGCCCAAGCCGGTGGAGGAGATTGAGAAGGAGATAGAGGAGGAGATTAAGAAGCTCCAAGAGGAGCTAGAGAAGGAGGAGAAGGCGGGGAAGAGCGGGGAGAGCTAGGCTTTTTTGCTAAGAAGCTTCTCCTCTAGACGAAGAGCCCGGATCTGCTGGGCCGCCTCCTCTAGATCCTTCACCGTGTCTATGCTGCGCCAGTACGCGTCGGTAAACCGCTCCCCTAGGATGCGCCGCTCCTCGGCGAGCCTGGGGAACGCTGTACGCTCTATATCGCCCTTCTCGGGGAGGTAGTCGAGCACCTCTGGCTTCATCACGTACACGCCAGCGTTGATCCAGTAGTCGAGGGTGGGCTTCTCGACGAACTTGACCACGTGGTCCTCCTCGTCAAGCTCCACTACTCCATAGGGGCTCCGGAGGGGCACCAACGCTATCGCCGCGACGGCGTCTTCTCTACTCCTCAGCCTTGAGACGAGCCTCCCGAGGTCTAGATCAGTCACTATATCACCGTTGATGACTATGAAGAGGTCCTCGCCACGGAGGAGGTGTTCAGCATTCTTTATAGCGCCGCCCGTGCCGAGCGGCTCGTCCTCTACTACATAGGCTATTCTAACCCCGAGCTTGTGGCCGCTGCCCAGGTGCTCTACAAGCCTTTCCCACTTGTAGCCTAGGAGGACCACGATATCCTTCATACCATGGCTCCGGAGCCACAGGATCTGCCACTCTATGATGGGGCGCCCCGCCACCTCTACAAGTGGCTTGGGCCTGTCTTCTGTGAGGGGGCGGAGGCGCTTACCGAACCCGCCCGCGAGTATTACTGCCTTCAAAGCCCCTACCACCAGCCGGTGACACGGAGAGCTGCAGCCCTGGGGGTAGTCTGGGGCCAAGGTGCATAGGCCTGGCGACACGTTAAATATTATAGTATAGTGAGTGCCCATCTTGTTTGTCTGGTGCAGAGAGTGTAGACTCGGGGGAGCCTGGAGCGTGACAGGCCATGGCGTGGTGGCAGGGCCCGGGCTATGGCTACGGGTACTGGTGGGGCTATGGCGGTAGGAGGAAGAAGACGCACGGCAGGGAGGAGCCTCCGCCGCCACCGCCGTCGGAGCTTGCATCCTACTACCCTCCGCCCCCGCTGCTCTGGGCTGTGCCGCCCTACCCTGGGCCGTGGGGTAGGCCTAGCCCGGAGATAGAGCTTGAGATACTCCGGGCTCAGCGCAGCTGGCTGGAGACAATCAAGAAGATGATTGATGAGCAGATTAGGGAGATTGACGAACGCATTAAGGAGGTTGAGCGCGAGATAAAGGGGGATGAGGGCTAGGCCGGCCAGCCTCCGGGGAAGACGCCCCCATATATCGGAGGCCGACAGGTCTTTTTGGACCCGCAAGTCTCTCCGCTTCCGGGCCTACCGCAGGGAGGCTGCTTCATGGACGACTATGTGATTATCACGGAAGGGCTCCGGAAGAGCTACAACGGTTTCGAAGCAGTTAGAGGCGTCAGCTTTAGGGTCCGGCGTGGGACGGTGTACGGCCTACTAGGCCCCAACGGGGCCGGGAAGACAACTACCATAGGCATGCTCACCACCATTATCAAGCCTAGTGGGGGCCGGGCCCTGGTAGCAGGCTTCGACGTTACGCGTGATCCTCAGCGCGTAAGGGAGCACATAGGGGTTGTATTCCAGGAGCCTACCGTGGATCGCGACCTCACCGCGTGGCAGAACATGCTGACTCACGGCCTCATACATGGGCTCCCCAGGAGGCTGGTCGAGCAACGCATCCCCGAGCTGCTGGACCTCGTAGGGCTCAGGGAGCATGCGCATAGGCCGCTCAAGAGCTACAGCGGCGGCATGATACGCCGCCTAGAGATAGCCAGGGCGCTCCTCAACGAGCCGGATGTAGTGTTCCTCGACGAGCCCACCATAGGCCTGGACCCCCAGGCTAGGATGAAGGTCTGGGAGGTTATAGACAAGCTGCGCCGCAGTGGTGTGACCGTGTTCCTCACAACCCACTACATGGATGAGGCTGAGAGGCTCTGCGACAGGATAGCCATAATAGATCATGGCAGGATCATCGCGGAGGGCTCGCCGGAGGAGCTGAAGAGCATGGTCGGCGGCGACACGGTCTACGTCAAGCTGCCTGGCAGGGATGCGGCAGAGAAGCTGGCCTCCCTGCTCAGGGAGAGAGGGCTAGGCGAGGACGTCTCCGTGGCGGGCGACATGGTGGCGGTGGTGGCCCGGGACGCACCGAGGCTCATGCCTAGAATACTCTCGCTGGCCCAGGAGGCGGGCATTAGGGTCCTTGAGGCCCGCTACACCAGGCCGAGTTTAAACGACGTGTTTGTAAAGCTCACCGGCCGTAGCCTGCGCGACGAGGAGGGCGACTGGAGGGACTTCCTCAGACTGCATATACATGCCGGGAGGAGAGCCAGGTAGGGAGGTGGGGTTGAGGGTTGACGGAGCCGGTTAGCGAGGCCCGCGCCGGGGTGGAGGGTCTGGGGAGGCCGCGCCGCGGCGGGGCCCCGTCCTTCTGGCTGCAGGCCTTCGCCGCCATGGCTTACAGGCAGCTGGCGCGGTTCCGGGCCGCCCCGAGCAGGATTGTCAACTCTCTAGTGTTCCCGCTGATATGGCTCCTGTTCTTTGGGCTTGGCTGGAGCGCAGCGTTCAACGTTATAGGCCCTATGGCTAGGCAGCTCTTCAAGGGGCTGGACTACCTGGAGTTCCTGGCGCCGGGCATAATAGTGATGACTGTGTTCACGAGCGGGTTTGGCAGCGGCCTCGGGGTGATATGGGACCGCGAGTTTGGCTACCTCAAGGAGATACTCGTGTCGCCCGCCCCTCGTAGCGCTGTGCTCCTGGGGCGGATGACCGGGGACACCCTGGCTACCATGCTGCAGGGCGCAGTCATGGCCTTGCTGGTCTCCGTAGCGGCGGGTTATACTAGCGTGCAGGGTGTACTGGCTGGGCTGCTGGCGGCCTTCATAGCTGCCTACGCGTCTGCTAGCATAGGCACGCTCATAGCGCTGTCGATGAGGAGCCCGGAGGGCTTCCATACGGTCATAAGCCTTATAATGATGCCGATGCTGTTCCTCAGCGGCGCCTTCTACCCTATAGACCCGCTGCCGGGCTGGCTGAAGGCGCTGGCCTACGTGAACCCGCTGACATATGCTGTTGATCTCACACGGGGGCTTATGTACGGCGTCTATAGCCTATCGCCGGGTCTCGATATACTGGGGCTGCTGGCCGTTACCGGCGCCTTCACGGCCCTCGCTCTGGCCAAGTTCGGCAGGACATACATGGCCTAGCTGTGGGAGGCTCTCTCGAGTATTTTGAGGAGCTTTCTAGCCGCCTCCACGGCTGTACCAGCGAAGATTCTTATCATTGGCTCCTTGCCCCAGTCCCCCTCATCGTAGACTAGGTCGGCCGGGCTGTGGGGGAACACGCTCCTGGCTATCCACTTCATGGTGCCTCCTTCGGCTGTCCTTGTCTCGGGCGGCTCAGCTGCCCGGTCTATGCGGGCTACCCGGTAGCCTAGCTTGCGGGCTGCCTCGACGAGTTCCGGGGAGTACCTTATGTTTATCACCGACCTTATCCAGGGGGTATACTTCATCACTTCCAGTACCAGCCTGGCCAGGTGGTCCGAGGCCCCGAAGGCTACGGGGCCGGCGCGTAGCCCGCGGGGCGTCCTCACTATGCGGCCCAGTATCCCCGCTACATCCTCCCGGCTGCGGGCGTAGGGGGCCGGGAGGGCCTCTACCACGTTGGTGCCGACCTCGGGCACGTGGGGTGCTACCAGGCTTTCCGCCTGGAGGATCATCGAGCTGGCCCTCTCGACGCTCCGGGCTACCCTCCATCTCCACGCGTCCATCTCCAGGGCCGCTACGGGGTTCACGGGGCACGCCCCGCGGCCCAGCCTAGCTGCATACTCTATTGCTGCTGTCACCAGGCTCTTAGCTGTCCTGACTGCCTCTTCCAGGGGCCTGCCCTTGGCCAGCTCTGCTGTTATCGCTGCCGAGAGCGTGCAGCCCGTGCCGTGGCTGCAGCCGTGGCTCAGCCTCGGGGCCCGGTATTCGTGGAAGCCGCCCCTGTGGTAGAGCACGTCTATGCTCTCCCTGCCCCCTAGGTGCCCGCCCTTGACTAGGGCTGCCTCTGCGCCGTACTCCTCTACGAGGAGCTTCGCAGCTCTGCGTGCCTCCTCGATGCTCGTTATCCTAATGCCTGTGAGCATCTCGGCCTCAAGTGCATTGGGTGTCACGAGTGCTGCGCGCGGGAGCAGCTTCTCCCGCAGGGCTTCCAGCGCCCTGTCCGGCATGAGCCTCGTGCCGTCACTCTCAGCGGCCGTTACCGGGTCGACCACCAGGGGGAAGTCGTAGCTCTCCAGAACCCGTGCCACCTCCAGTATGGTCTCGGCGCTGCCCAGCATCCCGGTCTTGGCCGCGTCCACCCCCATGTCCTCGGCCACCGCCCTTATCTGGGCGGCCACCAGCCCGGGCGGGATTAGGTGGACCGCCTGGACCCCGAGCGTGTTCTGGGCGGTGACGGCGGTCACCGCGGCCGCTCCATGGACTCCCAGCGCCGCGAACGTCTTTAGATCGGCCTCTACACCCGCGCCTCCGCCGGAGTCGCTGCCAGCTATGGTCAGCGCCACCGGCCTTATGCGCCGCTCCATACCCCTTCAGCCCTCACGGGGAGCCCGGGGTGCTCCAAGGCTGCTTTAAGGGGTCTACCCGACCTGGAGCCTGCGGGCCGGTGAAGAGCATTGCCTCAGGGTCCTACCCGCCGACGCTAGGCAGTGGGGATCCCGGCAGGAGCTGAGGCCCCGCTTTCCTCCCGCGCCGAGGCCCGGTAGCGCTATTTACCTTGGCAGCCGCCTCGGCGCATTGAATGCCTCGGAGAAGGGCGTGCATCTTGACGCCAGGCGAGGCTGCGTACCTGCTGGCGTCGGCGGCGGTGGCGTTCACCCTCGTAATTGTGGTAGAGCCGGCGTGGATACGGGTCGCCAGAGAGAGGGGCCTCGTAGGCCGGGATATGAACAAGCCCGGTAGAGTCATGGTTGCCGAGGCCGGCGGCATCTGGGCCGTGGTGGCGGCCGCGTTCGGGTTGTTGACGCTCGAGGCCCTCTACACCTACCTCGGGGGCGGGCTCTACAGGCCCGCGGAGCTCTTTGCACTTGTGGCACTGCTCCTCCTCTCCAGCGTGCTGGGCTTCGTGGACGACATACTGGGGTGGAAGAAGGGGCTACCACGATGGCAGCGCGTAGTGTTCATGGCCCCTGTCTCGCTGCCGCTCGTGGTGATTAAGGCGGGTCATTCACGCCTAGAGCTGCCCCTTATAGGCGCTGTGGACCTGGGCCTAGCCTATCCTCTCGTAGCGGTGCCCATAGGCGTGCTGGGAGCGGCTAACGCGTTCAACATGATCGCCGGGTTCAACGGGCTAGAGGCGGGTATGGGGCTGCTCCTAATGCTCTTCACCGCAGCCTACGCGTACATGAAGAAGGTCTACTTCGTCCTCCAGGGCTCAGTCATAATGGCGGCAGCCCTGGCGGGCTTCCTGGTCTACAACTGGTACCCTGCCCGAGTCTTCCCGGGGAACGGGTTCACCTACGGGGTCGGGGCCTACTATGCGGCACTCGTGATAATAGGCAATATGGAGAAGTTCGGCCTATTCCTATTCACACTATACTTCATAAAGGCCCTCCTGAACCTTAGGGGCTACCTGCACCACGTCTGGAAGCCAGGCGTCATAGAGGACTTTGGCGTGCCGCTGCCAGATGGTACGCTGGACTCGCCGCTGGAGGGAATATACACGCTAACCCACGCTGTAATAAAGCTGCTTAAGAGGCTCAAGGGATCGGCGCGCGAGCCCGAAGTAGTAGCAGTCATCCTTGTGATGCAGGCTTTGATAGGCATAGCAGCCCTCATACTCGCTGCCCGCGGTATCCTCTAGCCCCCGGGGGCAGCCTCCTCGGAGTGAAGCCCGGCAATAGTTCCGGTCGACCGGCACGCAGCGGCAGCCCCCACCCCGGCTGACAGCAGTGGGAGAAGGTGATGAGAGGGCTTGGAAGCATTCTGGGAAGCGCGCTCCTTGCATCCATAGCAATAGTCTCCATAGCGGCGGTCACAGCCATGATGCACTACTGGGCCCTAAACCTCCAGGAATCCGTCGAGAAGGCAGCCGCCCTAGCGGCCCCGCCTCGGATGATCCTAGAGCCTCTGGAAGCATGCAACGCCAGCGGGTGGATGAAGGCGGCGCTGACCGTGAGGCCCCCTACCGGTGATGTCCGGCCCTGGATTGTGGAGGTGTACAGCGTCGCGGATAAGAAACTCCTATACACGGGAACCTTCAGCTCCAACGGGACAGCCGTACTCGACATACCCTGCAGCAGTAATGTCGAGATAGTAGTCAAGGGCAGGAACGGCGGTGCATGGCTCTATAGGTACGAGCTAGACCCCACTAAGCCATGCCTCTCCGGCCCTCGGGTCAACGGCAAGGTACTGCTGGAGAACGCTACAGCATGCATAGCTAGCCAGGACCCGAAGCAGGTAGTAGAGCGCGTAACGAGAAAGGCTGTTGCGGAGATGCTATCCCTGCAGTACGGCCCCCTCCTGCAGCCCCTGTGGATAGCAAGCGCCCTCCCACCTAACGTCGATCCCAGGTATGCTGCCAGCTGGGGCGTGGTACCGGGGCTCGATGTAGACACTACAAGGCTGAAGATGTACCCCATAAGTGAGTGGCCGGTTAAAGAGGTGAGGGACCGCATCGATGCGGCCCCATTACCTGAGAAAAGGTATACCCCGGGAGTAAGAAGGATCTACCTCTATCGCCGGATACTCGCACCCTATGCTGGCGGCGCATGGATAGTAGAGCACCGCGAGGCAGACATAATCGCGAAAAACTACCTGAGCAACATATATTACCAATTGTATCTAAGATTCACACCTGAAGGAATACTAGAGACGTACTACAAGCTATGTGGACTTGACAACAGCTGCAGCGATATACAAGGCTTCAGTATACCCGGCAAGCTCGACGTACAGAACACAGCTACATGGAGCCCAGTTTACTGGAAATCGGTAGGCGCCATAGGGGCATTCTACATACCATTCCTCATAACAGGGAATGCCGCGCAGAAGAATATAGCAGTGGTGATCGAGCCCTGGGGCTCAACCACCGCATACATGAAAGCAACCACACACACCATAGACTGTATCAACATAAACTTCTGCCTCCGCGACATGGAGAACACATACTTCATGAAGCCTCCTCTAGCACCAGCCTATGTATCGGTAAAACTGCATCTATTCTCCATCAACGGCTATGAGCCCGGGAAACTGATAGTAACACGTAAGCTTATCGGCAAGGTTGAAACCGGCTGGCAGAGCAGGGTAATCGAGCCGCTATACACTTACACACTACTAGACGCAGCCAAATTAGACCATCCAATACTTCTAAAAGTACCGCTAGGAGCTGAGCTCGTCAGAAAACTTGGCCCAACAGCTACCGCCGCCATAGCCGTTATCGAGGTAGACTATGCCGCAGGGGTGAGCAGGTGGATAACGAGCAGTCTTAGAGACGCTGCAGCAGTGGGGATAAGCTTCCTACTATACATAGCTGATGATCACACCGAGACAGCTAAGGCCGACGCGTTGCTCATACCATCAATATTCGATGTATCGTCCTGTGCCAGGAAAGAGATTGTTAAGGAAATATACATCTGGAACCATACATGGCGTTACTCTGATGTGAGGAAGGATGCATGTGGCGTATGTGGGCTCAAGAAGTACATACTATCCTACTATGTCGCGTCGGTGCTGGATGACCCGAAGCTGATACTCTGCCATGTAAAGCGGGGAACGCAGGTCAAGCTAACAGTAGAAGGGGGCTCCAGCGCGTCCCCCGCGGGCGGTGTTGCCGTAACACTTGACTCCGCGGATTTGAGCAGAGCCGTGTTCCCACGTAGCCTTATTGACGAGATCAGGGAGGAGGGGGCTAGCCCTCTGATAGTAAGCTAGGTCCTCCCTCACTATCTACACGTGCTTTTTCCCAGGTTTTTACTCGTGTCCCGGCTCTAGGGGAGGGCTCGTCGCCGCCTCCTAGAGGTTTAAAGAAGAGGCCCTAATTGGGAGGAGCTGGGTCGCTGCATGTCCAGCCGTAAGGGGGCTAGGAAGCTTATAGCAGTGCCCGAGGAGATTCTGCAAGAGCTCTCAGTAATAGCTAAACGCTCTGGTCTTACAATATCGGAGCTTGCATCCCTGATACTATCCTTCGCCGCACGTGCCCTCCACGGCAGGGATAATATTGCATCGCTTTTCACAGAGATGACGCTGCTCACCGACATGAGGAGGCTAGGGGGAGTGATTGTTCCACAGAAAGGGCTGGTAGAGCTGGTTAACTCTGCAGACCCAAGCGCCCGTGACACTTTTATAAAGGAGGTTGGGCGGCTCGCGACCTCCATAGCAGTGTTCGCAAAGGTGCGCGGGCTCGATGATATACTCACGAAGGATATAATATCGCTTTTCGTGCCAAACGCCTCCATAGAGGAGATCAATGATGGCAACTCGGGGAAGATAATCATATCAATAACGGAGAAGCCCTACTCGGGTATGCTTGATATGCTGAAAACCATAGCGACCAGCGTACTCGAGGCTATGGGCAAGAGGGTTGAGAAGATAGACGAGTATGATTCCATACTAGTTATCAACTATAGGCAGAGTAGCTAGCTTGCAGCAAGCCCCTAGGGGCGGCCAAACCTCTATCTCAGATACCCGAGCCTCTCAGCTGCTTCGGGGATACATCAGCTTGTCCGAGGAGAGCGCCGGCAGGAAGAGAAGACCCATAATGATCGACTCGAAGCTTGTCGACCTAATTAAGGGCATAGCCGCCAGGCACGGCATGACTGTATCGGCCTACATGAGGGCGCTCTTAACCGGGGCGGTGGAAGCCGAGGAGAGCAGTTCATTTGCGCCTCTCGTGCTCAGAAAGGCGCTGATATATAGTAAGCTTCGCCGTGTAGGCGTGGTGCTTATTCCTCTCTCGCTCCTGGATAGCTGCAATAACGCTAATATCCATGAACTTGCACGGGAGGAGGGGAGGAGGCTAGGTGCCCTACTGCGCAGCCTAGAGATTGGCCTAGAGGAGGCTCTTGACATAATGCTTGAGGACTCGAGGATAGCCATACGTGAGCGGGATAAGGTAATTCTGCTCCCCGCCACAAAACCCGGCGAAAAGGCCGTTAAGAGCATGATTGAGGGTGTTGCGGAGAGCTATGGAGCCGAAATAACGCGGGACAGCTCGGGCGTAGTAACTATAGCCCTCCCAGAGGCTAGATACCATAGCTCATGACGAAGCTCTGGCTCCATCTAGCCTGTGAGCCTACTCCGCTCCTCTGCAGCAGCCGCGGCGCCTCCCTGAAGCCCTCCAGCCTCTCCGGCTCCCGGAGGGAGACGATTGCTGTGAAGGGACTGGTTACTGTAACCTCTATATTTGAGCCCACAACCGCCCCCTCACCGTCATAGTAGAGGCTTAGGGCGCTGGCCGGAAATACTATCCTCGATACCCGTGCGGGCCTAGAGGACTTGCTTCTCGCAACAACCCTTACCATCGCGCTGCAGTCCTCCCTCTGCTGCCTGGGTAGCGGCCTTGCAGGGATAAACCGGGCTAGTATCCCCCGGCTGGGAGGCCCGTAGAGCGCGTACTTTCCAATCCCTTTAGACGGCATTGCATCGACCAGCTCATAGCCCGCGCCCTGAGAGCCTACTACAGCCACTATATCGTACTCAAGGCTGAGCCAGAACTCCTCTCCGCCCCCGCTCTCGACTACCACCGGCTCCTCCAGCCTCACCATAATGTAGCTGGCCAGGTACTCTGGGTAGAAGACAGGGGCTGCAGGGTAAAGGTGGGTTGACGTGCAGGGTACTATCGCTTTGACACCGTCCCTCCGGTACCTGCACTTACCCTCGTACTCCTCTAGCGATACTTCAAACCCGCATACCTTGTGGCTGCCAAGCGTTATCCTGCCGAACACGTAGATGCACCTTCACCTCTAGGAGCCGGAGAGAGGCCCAGAGGAGGCAAAAATCGGGGGCATACAGCAGCTAGGCAGCGATGAGAGTTACAGTCCTCATTACACCCGGGAGGCTCCTTATCATGGTCACAACCTTATCCACCTTCTTAAGCCCATCAGCCACAATCTTAGCCGCTACATCGTACTCTCCATAGACCACGTAGGCCTCAACTTCAACATCTGTCCGACGCGCAATATCCTTTATCCCTTCAACGACGTCATACTCCTTACCTATCTCGGTTACCGCGAGCACGAAGGCCACAACCTTCTCCTCTGCCAAAGGGACGCCACCCCAAACCTCTACCTAGCAACACGGGGGCTCTCGTCGCTAGAGGGAGGGTGCCGCGGCACCTCTTCATCCAGGAGGCTCAGCATATAGCCCGAGGCGTCATAGCCCCTGAAACCAGTCTAGCCTAGATACCGTGATATGAGCATTACCCTCTAGAGGGCCTCTAAAGCCCGATGGTAGTAGCGGCTTCATCACGCCAGTATTAGTGTATAGGCGGGTGGGGGGTCTGTGGTATGGAACCGAATGCTGAAATAAAGGCTGGAGAGCTGGAGAGCCAGGGCAGGAGCAGCAATGCCCTCCGTGGACGAATGCCTGGAGATTGTGGAGAAGCTCTACAGCCAGGGGCTGCCAGTAAAGGAGATAGCTAAACAATGCGGCAATAGTATGAGCACAGTGTACAAGACGCTTGATAGGCTGGAGGCTATGGGGAGGATACGCAGGAGGAAAGGACGCTACCGTAGGCACCGGCGGCTGAGCGACGAGGAGCTGGAGCAGATAAGAAGACTCTACCTCAGCGGGGCATCAGTGTACGAGATAGCCAGGCGCATGGATAGACCCGAGTCAACCATATACTATGCGTTGAAACGACTCGGCCTAAAATAGCCCGGGAAAGCCTACAGCTCCCGAGCCATTAGATACGCGTCCTCGCCATCAAGATAATACATCGGTATAACCCGGACCTTCTTAAACCCCAGTTTCTCGTAGAGCCTTATGGCAGGCTCGTTGGAGACACGTACCTCTAGATACACCTCCTTACAGCCATATCTCTCCTTAAGCGCCTTTAGGGCAGCTTTCATCAGCGCTGTCCCTATGCCGCGGCGCCTATACCCCTCCAGGACAGCGATAGATACGATATGACCCTTCTTGACTATCAAGCCCTTCGTGAATGTGGGAGCACCATACTCCACCCTGGACATTACGTAGCCGACTATCCTCCCTTCAACCTCGGCGACGAAGAAGGCGTCACCCCATTTCTCCAAGTGATCCCGCCAGAACCACTCAGGGTAATTCTCCGGCAGAGTGGCACGATTAATAGCTATTATCATTGGCAAGTCTTCTAGCCTGGCCTTCCTGATTAGGAATGGTTCCTCCCGGGCTGCCGCATTACTAGCATACACTGGCTCCACAAGAACCCCCCAGAGGGTGTTCTCAGGGTCCAGCCCTATGAATCCCTGGATTAGGCTTTCCGGTGAAAATTCTAAAAGCTTCAAATAGATGAGGGCTAGAGGGGGCTGGCAACCCGCTGTTTTCCTCTCACACCGCTCCTAACCGGTATGAGCTTACTCCTGAATATGCGGCGTACGGCCTCGCTATCGATAAGCGGCCTGCCATCCTCGGTGGATATCCTCTGGCGGGCCGGCGGTGCCTCGAGGTAGTTGCCCAGGCGTCTCTGCAGCCTCTCCTCGAAGCTCGGCTTCAGCGGGTTATGGTAGAAGATGCCTATCGGTATACGCTTACCCCACTCCATTGCCTTCGCCATAGCTTTCAGCCTCTTCTCCTCCTCCTCAGAGGGGTCGTGGACCAGGGGATCCCAGCCTGGATCGTCCTCCAAGCGGTACACTGCCTCACGGTAGAACTGGACGGTGTAGACATTGTTGTATGTAGGGCAGGGCTGCAGCACGTCTATGAAGGCGGAGCCGCGGTGCCTAATAGCCTGCTTCATGAGCTCCTTCAAGTGGGCCACGTCGGTCGCCAGGGCCCTGGCGACGAAGGTGTAGCCGCTCGCAAGCGCTACGAGAAGCGGGTTTATCGCATCTTGTATATTCGGCCCAGGCAGCGCCTTGGTCTGGACGCCCTCTGGGAGCGTGGGGGAGGCCTGGCCCTTAGTTAGCCCGTAGACCTGGGTGTCATGCATTATCACGGTAATGTCTACGTTGCGGCGGCCTAGGGCCACGAAGTGGCCGGCACCTATCCCCAGTAGGTCGCCATCACCACCGTTCACTATGACTGTTAGCTCGGGGTTTGCCAGTTTTATCCCAGTAGCGAACGGTATAGCCCTACCATGCAGCGTGTGCACGCCATTAACTTTCAGGAAGTGTGGCGTCTTCCCTGAACAGCCTATCCCCGACACCACCACAGTCTTCAGAGGGTCGAGGTCCAGCTCCGCCATAGCCTGCGCCATGGCTGTTAGTATGCCATAGTTGCCGCAGCCAGGGCACCAATCTACCCACAGGCTGGTACGGTACTCCATAGGGTTACGCGCCATAGTCGAGCACCACCCTCTCCTCTCCCTCAAGTATGCGGTGAACGGCTTCAACAAGCTCATGCGTGTAAATAGGCCGGCCCGTGAACTTGACAATACTCTTACGTATCACACGGCCGGTCTCCATGGCTATGAGCTTGGCCACCAGCGCCCCGTAGCTGTGCTCCACTGCGACAACCCTATCGGCGCCCATCCTGTCGAGAAGGCTGCTGATCATGCTTGTAGCCAATGGGTACATGTAGCGCACATTGAGGTACGATGCCTCTACCCCCTTCTCACGGAGGAGCCTAGCTGCCTCCAGCGCCGGGCCCTTAACGGAGCCCCAGCCTACTAGAAGTATGTCCGGCTCCCTACTGCCGTAGAGCTGGGCGCGCCTCTCCTCCGGTATCTCGCGCCTAATTATATCCATCTTCTGTATGCGCTTGGAGTACATCCTCTCCCGCATTATGGGGTCCTCGCATATATGGCCGTACTCGTCGTGCTCATCGCCCGCATGCCAGGACACCGCGTAGCCTAGAGGCGCGCGAGGCGAGACCGGCTCCTCTAGGCTGAACCGCTTATAGTTGAAGGGGTCCTTGACCTTGGTTACGAGCTTACCCCTGTCTATGACCATGCTGCCGGTGTCGGGGACCGGATGGTCGCTATGCTATTGGCGAGAAACTTGTCGAGGAGATGTATCACCGGGACCTGGTAGCGCTCAGCCACGTTGAACGCCTCCACCGCATCCCGCAGGGCTTCTTCATGGTCGCCAGAGGTTATGACCACGCGGGGGAACTCGCCATGGCCCGAGAAGAGGGCGGCGAATAGGTCGCTCTGAGACCCGCGGGTCGGCAGCCCGGTGGAGGGGCCTCCCCTCTGGTAGAAGGTTATCACCACCGGAGCCTCGTTCATGCCGGCCCAGGAGAGCCCCTCAACCATCAGGTCGAAGCCGGGACCGCTTGTCGCCGTCGCAGCCCTGGCACCGGCGAGGGAGGCTCCTATAGCCGATGCTATGGCCGCTATCTCGTCCTCGGTCTGGAATACTACTACAGAGCCAAGCTGCCTATCCCCGTCTTCTAGGCGCTCGTACTCTTCTAGGAAGAAGCTCTCATCCTGCGCCGGTGTGATCGGGTAGTAGGACTGGAACCTTAGCCCACCCACGACCTTGCCTATAGCTACTGCATCGTTACCGCTAACCACCATTAGCTCATCGTAGCCTAGCCTGCTCTCCTCGAGCCTAAGGGCATGACCATACTTGCTGGACACAGCGTCCGCCACGATGGATGCTACATACACGTTAGGATCCACAAGGCGCCTCCTCCGCTCACCGAAGCGGTAGAGGAGGCCCGCGCGCAGCGACTCCTCATCGAGGCCCATGAGGCCCGCTATGGCGCCGACTATTATGGAGCTAGTAAACCTTGAGAGGAGGCTATGACTGATACCATACTTCTCGTGGAGCTTCGCGAGCACCTCTTTATAGTCTATGCCTATTACGCGCACGCCTCTTGACTCGAGATACTCTACAACATCCCTGAGTACGGGCTCCACGCCCTTGCTCCTCAGGCTCTCCGTTTCTCCCTACCGCTTCATTTTGTGTGAGAGTGTATCACTTTAGGGAGTTCCACCTCAGCCATCTGGATTGAGAAATCCAGATGGCTTCACTGGTGGCGGTCGAGGCTAACGGCACGAGCCTCCCATCCACGGGAAAACCCTCCAGGGCTTAGAGCAGAGCCCCCATCACCCTGGAGGGCCCTCAAATTACACACCTACACACAACAATACACAATGAAACCTATAAAGTTTTCTGCCCTAGGGGAGAACCTTCCGGGGCTTCCAGAGAATGTGTGTGGACAACCCTGTGAGGAGGCTGGGGTGATGGTGGGCCCGCGGGGATTTGAACCCCGGACCTCCGCCGTGTGAGGGCGGCGTCCTAACCAGGCTAGACGACGGGCCCAGCCTGCAGGGGCTCCCATCAGACCCGGAAGCCGGCTTCCGGGGTTTTAAGCATTAGCCCTGTCTCCCGCCTTAGCCCCCGGGCGCCGTGCCCAGGCTCCCAGGTGCTCGTGACTGTAGAGCCTCCCACCCCTCTCCATTGATAGCCTGCCCCGGGGACGAGCCCCAGCCTTCGACTCCGAGGGGTGTACGGGACTGCCTCGGAAGCCCTAGGCGGCTCTCAAGCCGTGAACTCTTCCAGGAACTTTCTGAGTATCTCTCTGAAGGCTTCGGGCGAGTCTCTTTGGACCACATGCCCCGCGCCCTCGACGACCTCCAGCCTAGCATTGGGGAACACATTCAAGAGTTTCTCGACGGCACCCCTCCTAACGACCCTATCCCTATCACCCCAGACTATGAGCACCGGCGCCCTGACGCTCCTCGCCAGCTCCCAGGCTCTCTCATCCCTCCCCAGGGCGGGGCCTACCAGGACCAGCCCTTTGACGCTGGCCGAGTGGGCTAGGTACACGGCGTACCTAGCGCCTAGGCTCGCTCCGACTACAACGGCCTGCTCGATACCGGCTCTGCGAGCGGCCTCCCCCGCTACTGCAAGGTTTACATCAATCCTGGGGGTTCTTGAGGTGCATGAGGTCGACCTACCGTAGGGCATGTCGGGGGCTGCCCATGAGAGGCCTAGGCTCGCCGGCGCCTCCACGGCCCCTGTTTCCGTCCAGACCGTATACCTGAAGCTGTACCCGTGGAGGAAGAGGACTCCTGGGTTGCGGCCCCTCTCCACAAGGGCGCGGCACTCTACACCATTGCCTCCAACCACTACCTCAAGGGGCACCCTTACCCACCCTAAGCCACGCCTGTCGTATAGAGCCAGGGCCCCAGGCTCTGTATAGACGGCCACAGCCGGCTATGTAGAGCCTAAGCATCCACCCCCAGAGCCTCCACTTGGGGGCCTGCTGTGGCCGCCCCCTGCCGCCCGGCTCCACTGCCGGCGGGCCAGGGCCAGCCGCCGTGTGTCTAGCCTCCTCTGGCATCCATGATGCCGCGCGGTTGCTGCCGAGACGCTCGCGATGGGGGCGGGCTTCCCGCAATGCTTGTCGTAGGTGTTGTAAACCGTTATTATGGTGCTCCCTCCTGCTACGGCAGCCTCGCCTGGGGGCTGTGGGGAGGCCCTTTCGTGCCCGACCCTCCATGGCTGGGGATGTGGTGAGCCCCGACTCCCCTTAGCCCCCGCTGAGCCTCCGTAAAGCTTCTTAACCCGGGCCGGGCTAGGCCCTACACTACATGGCTGCCGGGGCCTGGACGCGGCGGTCGTCTAGCCTGGACTAGGACGCCGGCCTGCCAAGCCGGCGATCCCGGGTTCAAATCCCGGCCGCCGCACCAATCTTCCTACCCCCTCAAGCCCTTCGGCCGGGCTCTAGAGGCACCACGGCCCCCACCATACGCCCCGCCCATTGCCTAAGGTATGGTGTGCAGGGGCTGCGGCGTCCTGCTGCCAGTGCCTCAGGAAGCGCGCCTAGGCAGCATATATTAGGGCAAATGATGTTGTTCATCAGGATACACGGGGCCGTGCCATGCGCTATCGCGGTGTGAGCGAGCTTCTGTCGGCGACGCTGCTAGCGCTCATAGTGATATCGGTGGGCGGCTTCCTGCTGGCAAAAGTGCTCAGCACTGTTAACGAGAGGATGAACGAGATATCGCAGAGCGCTCTCAGGGCTGAGAACAGGCTCCACCAGGCGCTTGATATAGCCATGGCGTACATCGATTCTAGCGGAAACCTCCAGGTTGTAGTAGCCTCGGGCGACTACCCGGTGAAGCTGCAGAGGCTCTACGTCAACTCGACTTCTGCGAACTGTACAGTCTACCTGACCAATGGAGACCAGGGGCCGGTTGAGGGCTTCACCGTACCCCCCTACTCTCTCGCCAGGATAACCTGCAGCCTCGGGTCCGGTGCCGAGTCGGCTGACGTGAAGGTGGTCTATCAAGGTGGAGAGGTATATGCTCATGCGCAGAGGGTATAGGTCCGTAGGCAGTATAGTCGGCATGGTCCTCATAGCGGTGCTGGTGTTCATAGCGCTAGGCTTCTCGCTCGTAATTATATCGACCTTCGAGAAGTACGGCTCACTAATCTCAGCCATGCTTAGCGAGCGTGCAGCCTCGCTGGCGATAGCCCAGAGCATCCAGGGCTGGTGGCTCCTCCAGGGCGGTACTTTGACCGTGCACCTCGAGACAAGCTACCCCAAGACGGTGCTGCTGACCGGGGTCACGGTGCTCTGGAGCGATGGCAGCACCACTCTAATGGATCAGGGCAACGGCACCCTAAGCTCCGTGGCGATCACCGTCAAGGAGCCCAGCGGCGCAGTCCACAATGTGGCGGGGCTGCCGGTGGCGCTGGGCCCGGGCTATAGGCTCAACATAACACTACGCGCGCCGGCGGGGGTAGAGCCCGTCTCCATAGTAGCCAGCTTCTCGGCGAGCCCGGCAGTGGTGGTCATCCCGGTGAGGAGGTACGTACCCCCCTCGGGCAACGTGACCCCGGCTCCTCCCCCGAGCGGTAACTACACGTCCCCCGCCGTGTCCCTACAGCTCCTCCCCCAGGTGCTCTCGGGCTACACCACCGCGACCAGGATATACCAGGCAGTGCTCAGCCCAAGCCGGGTCCTGGAGCCTAGCGGCTACAGCATAGTCTACGGAACCCACGTGTCGGGCAGCCTATCCAGCCTCTCCGCCAGGGATGGCGACACGCTGAACATACAGTCCAGCGGGACAGTGCTCTGCCCAGCCTACACCGGGTGGCGCTACTACCGCGAGGTCACGGTAACCAACCCCAACCCCTACAGCTACACGGATATACAGGTGAGGATAGAGCTCGACACCACGAACTTCGACTTCAACAAGGCTAGGAGCGATGGAAGCGATATCCGCGTGCTCACGGAGGATTGTCGGCCCCTGCCCTACTGGGTGGAGGAGTGGAACACCACAGCAGGCAGGGCAGTCATATGGGTGAAGATACCCAGCATCCAGGCGAATGGACGGGTAAAGATCCTCTTAGTCTATGGCAACCCCTCAGCCACCCAGCCGGACCCGGACTACTACGGCCTAGAGAAGGTAATGACGCCCCTCCCAGCGGGCGACGGGCCCGGCTACACCATCCAGTACCAGGAGTGGGTAATGCCGCGCAGGGGAGTCATACCCGGCGGCACCCCCATGGGCTGGCACGCCGATGATGGTGCATGGAGGTATACGCTTCCCTTCAGCTTCCCCTTCTACGATAGAAGGCTCAGCAGCGTCTACGTGTGCAGCAACGGGTTCATATCCCAGAGCCGTATCACAGACTGGAGTGACAGCACGTACGAGCTAGAGAGGAGGCTAATGATAGCACCCTTCTGGGAGGACCTAATGACTTCCGGCGACGCGCACGACATATACATACTGAGCGGCTACAGCGACCAATACGGCTCCGGGGTAGTCATACGCTGGCACACCGACTTCTACTGGCACCACGGTGTAGCTGACTTCGACGTCGTGCTCTACGAGAACGGGCTCATAAGGTTCGACTACGGCTCAATAAACGGGTATAGCGGCGACAGGCCGACCATAGGCATCTCGCTCGGAGATAGGAGGCACTACACTATATCCAGCTACAACAACGCGAGGGCCAGCAGCCTCAACAACGCCCCCTCGCTGATGTTCTGGCCCCGGAAGAAGCCGGTGAGAGAGCTGGAGGCCGAGGTGGGGCCGGAGCGCCTCTTCACCATTCACAGGGCGGGCGTGGAGATAAGCTACAATACCAGCGGCAGGATCTCGATAACCGGCATCGAGGTATACGCTAATGACCCAGGCAGCCCCTACAGCTACCAGGTATCCATCATAAGCGGCGGCGTTCCCGTCTACAGCGTCGAGGCAGGCAATGCGAGCGGCCCCCTCAGCATAAGCCTCTCCGGCCTCAGGATACCCGTTGAGGGCTCCTTCAGTGTCAGGATAGTGGTCAGCCGGTTCACGGGCTTCCAGCTGCAGCTCGACCTGGTGAGTATCAACGCAAGCACGGTGACTATAACGGGCAGCAGGATAGCGATAGCCAGCGAGCAGTCAAGCAGTCTGCTGATATACGATCCCGCGAGCGGTGCAGCGGAGCAGGTGGACCTAACGGCCGCGGGGCTCCCAGGCACCGGGGCGACGCTGCTAGCCATGGACCCGGTGGTTAGGGGGGCGTCCACATGGCTCTGGGTGCTGCGTGGCAGCCGTGCAGTACCCTACGACCTCTTTAGGCGGCAGTGGCTGGCCAACAAGACTATAACGCTCGGCAGCAGCATAGCTGAGGGAGGCTTCGCAGCCTCCAACGGCACCCACCTATACGTGTACCCCGGCGGGGGCCTGGACAGGGTGTACGTCTACAGCATAGAGAACGGCACGCTGGTCTCCACCATACAGCTGCCCCTGGCGCCGGGCAACTATACTTCAACAGCGCAGGCCGGCTCGATCCTCTACATACACACCGGCGAGGCCGGCCGGCTCCTAGCGCTGAGCCTCTCCGACGGCAGGGTGCGGGACCTCGGCCCGGTGCCAGCCCTCTACCCGGTGGGCATGGACTACGACCCGGACCGTGGGAGGCTCTGGGCGATGCTCCGGGGCGGCGAGCTGGAATACTACGACCTCGCGGCTGGCTCCTGGAGCGCCTACCCGGTGACAGCGCCCTACTACCCCATGAGCCCGGGCGACCGGCTGGTATACATGGACGGCAAGCTCTACCACGTCAGAGAGGATGGCACGAGCAGCCTACTCGTACTCCAACTCGGCTAGGCGCCGCCTGGGTGTGGGCGATGCGCGGGGGCTCACGCGCGGTAGGCACGCTGGTGGGGGGCGTAATCCTGGCGCTGATACTGCTCTCAATACTGGGTGTGGGTATCCTCCTCCTCCGCTTCCTCGACAGCTATGGCCAGCTCGCCTCCCGCCTCGTGAAAGAGAAGTCCAAGTCCCCGATTGTAGCCAAGGCGCTCGACATCTTCTGGAGCCTAGACGGCTCCAACCTAACCATTGAGATAGCCTCCCGCTACGCCGACGCCCTGCTCGTCACCGGCGTCACGGTGCTCTGGAACGACTCGAGCATAACCATGCTCGACAGGTTGAACTCGAGCGGGGTAAGGATAGTCGCTGAAAGCCCTGACGGGAGCACCTACGTGGCTGACAGGCTCCCCGTAGCCCTGGGGCCGGGGTACCGGGTAAACATCACGCTGGTAGGGTACGCTAGTGGCCGCACCCCGGTGGCGGTGATCCCCGTTGTGAGTGGCAGCCCCCTGGTAGCCCCTGTGCCGGCGGCCCCGAGGGCCGCCGCGGCTGGGGGCGCCGCTAGCCAGCCCACCCGGTATTCCCTGGCCCTCCTCGAGTCCACAATGCTGGACTGCACGGTCACGTGGCTGGGCAGCGCCACGGTGAACGGGGCTGCGTCGACGATCCTGCTCGTCGCAAGAGGCGGCTCGAGAGACATAGAGGTCTACAACGTTACCGGCGCCGGGCTGGCCTACCTCTACAGCATCGACGCGGGCACGGTGTTCAACTGTAGCGCCGACATAGTGTATAGCCCCGCGAAGAGCCTGCTATACCTGGTCAACGCCAGCGGCATCTACGCCCGCAGCCTAAGCCAGGCGGACACCTGGAAGCTAGCAACCAGCGCGTGCAGAGCCCTGGGGCCGGGGACCCGCATCGAGGCCCTGGAGGCCCAGGGGCGCCCCTACCTCTTCGTCGCCCAGGGGGGCGGGAGCAGCTACTGCATCATAGATCTCACGGGCCAGGGTAAAACAATCGGGGCCGGCCACGTATCCGCGGGTGAGATGATTGTTAATGGTGGCAGGCTCGTGGCCGGGAACTACACCGTCTCGGCGGCTAGCGGCGACACAGTCTACATCCTAGCCTATAATGAGACCACTGGGGAGCCCTACATAGCGCTGTACAACGCCACCTCCTCGAGCTGGAGCCTCTTGGCGAAGGCCCCGGGCCGCTACGCGGTGGGAATGGCGTGCAACGGTACCACGCTCTGGCTCCTCCTCCAGCACAGCGGCCTCTACAAGATCGACGCCGGCACGGGGAGGCTGAGCCATGTAGACACGCTGCTCCCGGCAGCGCCCTGGGGGCCTGGAGACAGGCTGGAGTACCTGGGAGGCACGCTCGTCTTCATCCGGGCGGACGGAACCAGGGAGGCCTGGCTCATCAGCCCCGGGTAGCCCGTCAGCCAGCATGACTAAACCTAATTAAACCCTGCAGGGGGCACCCGCCCGTCAAGGGCCGCGGCCTCCCCCAGGCAAAGGGGCTGCGCGGCGTGCCGCGGTAGTATAGCCCGGCCAAGTATGCGGGCCTTTCAAGCCCGTGACCCGGGTTCAAATCCCGGCCGCGGCACCACCCCACCAGATCCTTCATGAGGCACCGGGTCCCCCGCCCCCCGCTCAGCTCCACAGCGTTCCGCCGGGCGCAACCCCTAGGGGGTCTCCGCAGCGACACCCGTTGCCAGGCGGCCCTGGGAGGGGTTTGAGAAGCACTCCATTGGAGAGAACGGTGCCCCTCACGGCCCCCCGGCCTGCTCTTCTTCTGTTAGGCCCTCATCTAACCATGAGTCTTTAATCCTCATGCACCCCCCTCTTCTATCCCTGGGTGGGCTTCGTAATGAAGGTGTGGGAGGCTGCTAGGAAGCCGCGGGTGGTGGTGCCCCCCGACACCCCTGCCACGGTGGTTAGGGCCCTGCTCCGGGAGAACGAGGAGCCTATAGCGGTGCTCGTGGACAGCGAGAAGACTATGAAGCTGCAGGGCTACGTCACCTGGAGGGAGGTTATACAGATAACCAGCCACTACTCCAGCCTCCGCGCCAAGGACATCGCGCTCGACTGGCCTGTCGCCTACCGCGACGAGGACGTGAGGGATGCTGTCAAGAGGATGGAGGAGGAGCGGGTATACGCTGTACCCGTGGTAGAGTCCAGGGACAACCCAGTTGTTGTGGGCGTGGTGAGCGTCGCGGACATAGTGAAGGCGCTGATGGCCGCCGGCTTCGAGCCCGCCGCTGAAACCGTCGCGGAGGTTATGACCACCGAGGGGCTGGAGGAGTACATTACCACCCAGCATGAGGGAGTTAACAAGGTCTGGAGCGACCTGGTCTACCACGGCAAGCTCGGCAAGATTGTTGTTAGGAGCAGGGAGGAGCCCATACCTGTAGGCATAGTATCGCTCAGAGAGTTCGCCGAGACCGGCCGCTGGTTCTTCCACCGCGAGT
Organism: Pyrodictium occultum; assembly: GCF_001462395.1. Lineage (NCBI taxonomy): Archaea > Thermoproteati > Thermoproteota > Thermoprotei > Desulfurococcales > Pyrodictiaceae > Pyrodictium > Pyrodictium occultum. The sequence continues at coordinate 1,428,176 of NZ_LNTB01000001.1, read as the reverse complement.
CCGAGAGGGGGTTGAAGAGCATAGCCAAGGTACGCAGTATAATGCTGCGCGGCGCGCCGGCCGCCACCCCCGAGACCCCGGTCCAGTACGCCGCCAAGATAATGGTGGAGAACGACTTCCCCGTGCTGCCTGTCGTAGACGAGGAGACGGGCAGGCTGGTGGGCGTGCTGACGATATTCGATGTGGCGAGGGCCTACCTGGAGGGCGCGAAGCCCGGCCGCGTGAAGCCGGCTAGGAGGGCTGCGCTGCCGATAGAGGTTAGGCCTGAGGAGCGCGTAACCTACGCCAGTACCGAGACGGTGCTGCAGCAGGTGCTTGTAGCCAAGCCGCAGGCTGAGGCTCTGGTGGGGCTCAGCGCCGCCGACGTGGCTAGGCCAGAGCTGCCGGCGGTGACGGTGAACGATACCGTGGAGCACGCCCGGAGGATGATGCTCCGCTACCGGACCAACTACCTGCTGGTGGTGGATGAGAAGGGCGAGATAGTAGGCGTGGTTAGCAAGTGGAGCATGCTACGTGCCATAGGCCTCAAGGACCCCATCTGGAAGAGGAGGGTGCATGACCGCTACTTCATAGACTACGTCATGGACACCGACATACCAAGGGTCAGGCCGGATGACAGCATCGAGCAGGTAGCGCTCCGCATGGTTGAGTCGAAGGCCGAGGTAGCGATAGTGGTCGGTGATGACGGCCGCCCCGTCGGCTTCATAACCAAGGACGATCTCGTGGACGCCTACGCGCGGCTCCAGGCCGGCCGCGCCAGGGTAGAGAACGTGATGACACCGGGCAGAATAGGGATAGTGCACCCGCACCACAGCCTCCACCACGCGGTCAAGAAGATGCAGACCTTCTACCTTGACGCCCTCACGGTCTACGACGGCTCCAGGATAATAGGAGTGGTCTCCGCCAACCGGCTGCCCTTCGTAGCCTACGAGGACGCCGTCACCGGGATCCGGAGCCGCAGGCTGGTATGGGTCAGGAAGCTCGTCCGCGGCGCCGCCAAGAAGGGCCGCTACGTCAAGGTGACCCCGCTCCTGGTGATAGACGCCACGGTGCCGCTCCGCGACGTATACGTGAGGACGAGCGACGACACGGTCAAGTCTATAGAGCTGATGCGCGAGCACAACGTGGACGGCGTGCCGGTTGTGGACGAGGAGGGCCGCGTAGTCGGCGTGGTGACGAAAACCGACATTGTGAGAGAGCTCGCGAGGACAGCCAGGCTCCGCATAGAGCGCGGCGAGACCGTGAAGATAGAGAAGAAGGAGAAGCCCGAGGCCAAGCCGAAGGCCGGGTAGGGGGCTCCTGCAGCCAGCCCTTCTTTTAACTGGGCCCCTGCACCTCCGGGGGCATCCCCGTAGGGCCCCTCTCCCGCTCCCTGGGGGTGAGCGGAGCCACCGACACTGAAGCCCCCGGGCCTCCGGGGGCGTGTTGAAGCCCAGCGATGGCGACCCCCTCGACGCCCTGCAGCCCGTGCGTTGGCCGCCACAGCTCGGAGGTGCCGGCCTCGTGGCCGCTGCCCGGTATGCGGTGCTGCTCGCGGCGGGGCTAGGGAGGAGGCTCGGCGGCCCCAAGCCCCTGGTGAGGCTCCGCGGCCGGCCCCTCGCCTGGTACCCGCTCAGCGTCCTCCACCTGCTAGGCGTCTCCGAGGCGTGCATAGTGACCCGGAGGGAGCTGGCCGGCGAGCTTAGGGGGCTGGCGGAGAGCATCTACGGCCCCGGGGCGGTGGACGTGGTTGTGAACGAGGAGCCGTGGAGGGAGAACGGCTACAGCCTCCTACTGGCTAGCCGGGGCTGCCCGGGCCTGGGCTGGGAGCCGGTCTACGTATCGATGAGCGACCACGTCTACTCGCCCCTCCTCCCGGCCAGGCTCCAGCCCCTCCCCGGCTGGGCCCACTACGGCATCGCCGGCGACGGCGACCCCTGCTGCGTGGACGTGGAGGAGGCGACCCGGCTGCAGGCATCCGGCGGCATAGGCTACGCGGTGGGGAAGGGGCTGCGGTACTGGAGCCACGTGGACACCGGGGTCCACGCGGCGAGGCCCGCCGGCCTGGCCGAGGAAGCCCGCCGGGCCCTCGCCTCCGGGGGCGGGGTCCTCTCCCTCAACACGCTCACCAGCGGCCTGGCGGCCCGGGGCCTCCTCTACGTGGCGGAGGCCTCCGGGCAGCCCTGGACGGAGATAGACACGCCCCGGGACCTCGAGGAGGCGGAGAAGGGGGAGAGGAGGAGGGTGGTGGACCATGTCCTCTCCTGGCTCCGCTGCTAGGCCGGCGGGCCTGGCTAAGCCCACCGACGGGCTTGTCTCGAGGCTGATAAACAGGAGGCTCTCAACCCGGATAACCCTGATGCTCCTACGCCTCCCGAGGCCCCCGAGCCCCGACGCGGTGACTGTGCTGGCCACCGTCCTCGTGGCCCTCGGGGGCCTGGCGTTCGCCGCCGGGCTTCCCTGGCTGGGCGGGCTCCTGGCGCAGGCGGGCTCCATAGTGGATGGGGTGGACGGGGAGCTGGCCAGGGCCCTTGGCAGGCAGAGCAGGGCAGGCGCGCTCCTAGACACGGTGCTGGACAGGCTCTCCGACATAGCCCTCCTAGCGGGCATGTCCCTCGCGGTGCTCGCCAGCCACGGGGGCCTGGCGGCGGGGGCGGCCGCGCTGCTCGCCGTCACGGGCGACCTGATGGTGTCCTACCTGCATGGCGTGGGGGAGAAGCTGGCCGGCCGGCACCCGGTGCTGGTGGGAAGGATACCGGGCATAGCGGGGAGGGATGTGAGGCTCTTTATAGTCTTCCTCGCCGGGCTCGCCGGCAGCCCCCTGGCGGGGCTCGTGGCGGTGGCGGCGCTCGGCCACTGCTACGTGGCCTGCAAGACCGTTGAGCTTCTCCGCTACATGGAGGAGCAGGGGCTCTAGGGTGCCCTATATACCGGGGCCGGGGGGCGGCCCCCCGGGGGCCTGCAGGAAAGAGGTGCCTAGCGGCCGTGGCCGGGGCCTTGGCTACGCTGCTCGTGTCCACGCTCGTGGGTGCCCTCGTCGGCTACGTTACCAACGTGGTGGCTGTCCAGCTCCTCTTCCGCCCCTACAGGCCCGTCCGCATACCCCTCCTCGGCCTGAGGGTGCAGGGGCTGATCCCCGCTAAGAAGGAGGAGTTCGCCAGGAGGCTCGGGGAGATCGCGGAGGAGTACCTGAAGACCCCGAGGCTGCAGCGGGACCTGCAGTCCAGCATGGAGGAGGCGGCGAGGAGCGCCATAGAGAACGCTCTCAGGGGCATGCTCCGCTCCAACCCTATCCTATACGCGGCGCTCGAGGGCTACGTGGCCAAGATAGCTGACGCTGTCTCGGAGAGCATAGTCTCGCCCATACTCCAGTCCCTAGCCTCCTCCGCGGCCGGCAGGGTCAGGGTTGGGGAGCTCGTCGCCGAGCAGGTATCAGCCCTCGACTCGAGGGAGATGGAGGCCCTCTTCCGCAGGATAGCGGGCAGGGAGCTACGCTTCATAGAGCTCGCCGGCCTAGCCCTCGGCGCGGTGATAGGTCTCGCCGAGGGCCTCGTGCTCGTAGCCCTCCAGTAGCCCCCACGGGGGAAGGGGCTGTTTTATCCCGCGCCCGGGGCCTCAGCGGCCCATACGGTGCCCCGGGCTTGCCCATAGAGCGTGGAGAGGTGGAGGAGGTACTCCGCCGCTACGACCCCTCCCGGGTAACCATAGGCGTACTCGCCAGCCACTCCGCCCTAGACGTGCTCCGCGGGGCCCGGAGGCTCGGGTTCCGCACCCTCGCCGTGGCCAAGCGGGGCCGGGACCTGGCGTACCGCATGCTCCCCGTGGTGGACGAGCTGCTGGTCCTGGACGACTACCGGGACATGCTCCGGGATGAAGTGCAGGAGAAGATGAGGAGGCTCAACACCGTCTTCGTGCCCAACAGGAGCTTCGCGGTCTACGTGGGCTACGAGGGGATAGAGAACGAGTTCCTCGTGCCAGTGTTCGGGAACCGGTTCCTCCTCCGCTGGGAGGAGAGGGTCGGGGGGAAGAACTACTACCGCCTCCTAGACGAGGCGGGCATCCCCAGGCCGAGGGTCTACGAGAGGCCCGAGGACGCGGACGGCCCCGTAATAGTGAAGCTCCCCGAGGCCAGGAGGAGGGTGGAGAGAGCCTTCTTCATAGCCCGCGACGGGAAGGCGGCGGTCGAGAAGCTCAGGGAGCTCATGGAGAAGGGGGTTATAGACGAGGAGAGCCTCAAGGCCATGACGGTTGAGGAGTATGTGCCGGGCGCCCACTTCAACCTCAACTTCTTCCAGAGCCTCGTCTACGGGAGGCTCGAGCTGCACAGCATAGACAGGAGGCTCCAGACCAACATAGACGATCTAAACAGGCTCCCGGCCTGGATCCAGGAGGGGCTTGAGGGCGCGGTGGAGCCCAGGATGATAGAGATAGGCCACATACCCGTGACGATAAGGGAGAGCATGCTCCACCGGGTGTTCGAGCTGGGCCTCCGCTTCGCCGAGGCGGCTGCGAGGCTCGAGCCCCCCGGCGTCCTGGGCCCATTTACCCTCCAGGCCATAGCGACCCCTGAGCTGGGCCTGGTGGTCTACGATATAGCCCCCAGGATAGGCGGTGGCACCAACGCGGTCATGGCCTGGGGCGGGCAGTACAGCAGCCTCTACTTCGACAGGCCCCTCAGCCTCGGGGAGAGAATAGCGCTGGAGATACACGAGGCCCTGCGGAGGGGCGGCGTCGAGGCCCTAGCCAGGCTGGTCACCTAGCCCCCTCCCCGAGCACCACGCGCGCGTCCACAGCCAGGGCCCCCTCCGGGTAGCTCAGCACCGGGTTTATGTCGAGCCCCCGCACCTCCGGGTTCTCCTCCATGAGCCTCTGGACAGCCATAACTATGTCGACGAGCGCCCCTATATCCCTCGGCGGCAGCCCCCTCACGCCCCGGAGGATGCGGTACGCCCTCACCTCCCTGATCATCTCCTCCGCGTCCCTCCGGGTGAAGGGCGACACGCGGAAGCTCACGTCCCGGAAGACCTCCACGAAGATCCCGCCCAGCCCGAACATGACCGCGGGGCCGAAGACGGGGTCCCGGACAGCCCCGACCACGAGCTCGACGCCGCCCGGGGGAGCCATGGCCTGCACCAGCACGCCCACCACGCGGGCCCCCGGCGCCCTCTCCCTCACCCTCTCGATTACCTCGCTGTAGGCCTTCTCCACCTCCCCGGGCGTGCCGAGGCCCAGCACCACGCCGCCCACATCGCTCTTATGCACTATGTCGGGGCTCACTATCTTCAGGGCCACCGGGAACCCGATCTCCCTGGCGGCCTCGGCGGCCTCGCGGGGGCTCCGGGCCAGCCGGTAGCCCGGAACCCGCACCCCGTAGGCCTCCACGAGCGCTAGGGCCTCGTGCTCGAGGAGCTTGGAGCGGCCCTCCCTGAGGGCTGCGGCGACTATGCTCCGGGGGTCCACGGGCAACGCGGTGCATCCTCGCCGCCGAGCCTAGGGCCCCGGGGGTGCTAGCCTTTCCCCTCCCCCGGAGCCTCCCCGGCCAGTATGCCGCGGAGCTGCGCTCTTAGCTTCTTCTTGTCTATCTTCCCGACGCTTGTCCTGGGCAGCTGGTCTACAACCACCACGCGGCCGGGGAGCCACCACTTCGGTATAGCGCCCTTCTCGACGAAGTTCTCCATGAGGAAGCGCCTTATCTCCTCCGTGGTCACCCTGTCCCCGCAGCCCGGCCTCGGAACCACGGCTGCCACGGGGCGCTCCTGCCACTTCGGATGGTAGGCCGCCACAACCGCCACCTCCGCCACGCAGGGGTGGAGGCTTATCGCGTCCTCCAGCCTCGTGGAGCTTATCCACTCGCCCCCACTCTTGATGATATCCTTCTCCCTGTCCACTATCACCACGCTGCCGTCGGGGTACCAGACCGCCACGTCGCCGGTGTGGAACCAGCCCCCGCGCCAGGCCTCCCGGGTCTTCTCACTGTCCATGTAGTACTCGGGCGCCACCCAGGGGGCGCGGACCACTATCTCGCCCATGGTCCTCCCGTCCCTGGGCACGGGCCTCATCTCCTCGTCCACGACCTGGAGGTCGACGAGGGGCACCGGCCAGCCGGTGCGGAGGGCGTAGTCCAGCCACCTCTCCTCCGCGTCCCGTATCCCGGCGTGGGGCAGCGCAATCGTCAGCACCGGCGCCGTCTCGGTCATGCCGTAGCCGACTACCACCCTTACCCCGCGCTTGGCCGCGAGCTCGGCCAGGCCCCTGGGGAGCGCGGAGCCGCCATTGATGAACTTGAGGCCCCTAAGGTCGTAGCGCTCGGAGTCGGGGTGGCTGAGCAGCATGTAGAGTATCGTCGGCACCCCGGCGGTGAGGGTGACCCCCTCCTCAGCTATGAGGCGGAGGAGCACGCCCGCGTCCAGCTTGTTAGGGTCACCTGCTTCATGCCCAGCAGGGTGGCTAGGTAGGGGAGCCCCCAGCTGTAGACATGGAACATCGGGACTATGTGGAGTATCGTGTCCCCGCTGCTCACCCTCACGCTGGGCGAGGACGCGGCCAGGTGCAGGCCGGCGGCCAGGGTGTGGAGCACTATCATCCGGTGGCTGTGGTACACCCCCTTCGGGAGCCCGGTGGTGCCGCTGGTATACCCCATTGCGGCGGGCTGGTCCTCGTCCAGCTCGGGCCACTCGTAGCCGCCCCGGTGCTCCCTCACCAGGTCCTCGTAGTTGTAGAGGGGCCTGCCGGCGATATGGTCGGGGTGGGACTCGGCGTCCACCACTATGACCGCCCGGAGCCGCTCGAGCTGCGGCGCCACAGCCTCCACCAGGGGGGAGGAAGTCGCGGTGGACTATCGCGACCCGGTCCCCGGCCTGCCTCATAATGTAGGCTATCTCCGCCGGAGCGAGCCGGACGTTGACCGGGTGGAGCACAGCCCCCATCATGGGACGGCGAAGTACGCCTCGTAGTGCCAGTGGGTGTTCCAGTCAAGGGTGGCCACCGGCTCGAGGCGGCCCACCCCGAGGCTCTCGAGGCCGGCGGCCAGGGCCTGCATCCTCTCGGCAGCGGCGGAGAAGGTGTACCTCTCCACGCCCCGCCGGGTACGGTAGACGATCTCCATCCCTGGGAAGAGGCTGAGCGTCCGCTCATAGATCCTCCTGAGGGTCAGCTCGTAGCCAGGCCTCCGGGGCACACGCTCGGGGAGCCCGGGCAAGGCCAGGCGCCTGAGACTGAAGGGATAACGGTCCAAGCCCGGATTAAACGGTTACCCCCCGCGTCTTCGCACCGCCCCCGTGGGCCAGCCCTCCTCCGCCGGAGCCCCCCGGGCGTGGGAGGCGGGTCTAAAGGGAGGGTCGGCGATGCGGGGCTCCAGTCACCCCCTCCCCCGGCCCCCCGGGGGAGGGTCTTCAGCCGGGTCTCACCGGGGTTACTCGTCACCCCCCTGAAGCCCTCAGGGGGCTAGAGGTGTACCGGTAGATCCCCCTGGTAGACCAGCTCCAGCCTCCCACCCCGGCAGCGGGCCCCGACACGGTAGGCCCGCAGCCCCAGCCTCGGAGCCCAGGCGGCCAGGAGCCCCCTCAAGCCATGATCCCGGACCGCGAGCCCCCCGGCGGGCCCCGCCACCGCCACCACAAGCTCGGCCCTCGCGCCTGCCTCCCCCGCGGCCCTCCACATGACCTCCAGCTGCCTCGCCAGCCTCGGGTCCACGCGGCCCCTAGGGTAGACCGCCTCCCCCAGGCCAGCATGCACCACGGTCTTGTGCTCCACCAGCACCAGGCCCCCGCGGGTGGAGACCAGGTAGTCCACCCTGGCGCCGTTGAGCCACCTCTCCCTCTCCACCACCGCCCCGGGGTCGCGGTAGAGGAGCCCAGCAGCCCTTGGAAACCCCGCTTCCACAAGCCGGTGGTCCACCGGCAGCAGGAGGCCCCCGCGGGCCACGGCAGCCAGCCTGTAGCCCCCGAGCCCGGAGGGCGTGAGGAGGAGCCTCTCCGCCCCGGCCACCAGCACCCGGGGAGCCTTGGCCGCGCTCACCCGGACCAGCCTGCCGCCGAGCCGCGCCAGGAGCCAGGGCCAGCGCAGCCCCGCAGGCTCGGCTTCCACCACCCGTGCCTCGGCAAGGATCAACCAGGGGCGCCCCCCGGGGGCTTATCGCCCTAGCCCTCCCGTCGCCCCCCTTTATCTCCCAGGCCTATACCGTGGAAGAGTTTCAATCATTATGTGTATAAAGTTTCGCATTGCTATGTGTATTGCCCTCGGGATCGGGGCCCCCGGGGGCTCCGCGCCCACCCGGGCCCCGCCCGCAGCGTTCTGCTAAGAGCCCGCCTCACCGAAGCAACTCCAACCAAGTCTATTATTTTCAATACGATGCAACTACGTTTTTATGCCCCTACACCCCGCGATGTATTTACACGCCCGAATACATGAAGGATAGCGCCAGGAGAGGGCGTGGAGCCATGGCCGGCCAGAAGAAGAGGGTAGTCATAATCGGCGGCGGCATAGCCGGCATGGGCGCGGCCCACAACCTGGTGGACCGCGTCGGCGACCAGGTAGAGGTGACGGTCATAACCAAGGACCCGTTCTACATGACCGGGCCCAGCCGCCCCCTGCTCCTGACCGGCGAGCAGAAGTATGAGAGGATGATACGCGGCTACGAGGAGGCTGCCGCCAAGGGCATCAACTTCGTGTTCGGCAACGTCTACAAGATCGACCCGGCCGAGCGCCGCGTCTACTACACCGAGTCCCCCACCAGGAGCTACGTCACCAGGAAGGAGAACAGCATAGAGTACGACTACCTCATAGTAGCCCCGGGCATCGTGTTCGACGGCTCCAGCATAGAGGGCTACAGGGAGAACTGGCACAGGATAGCCAACGTCTATGAGCCCGGCCGCGTGGACGTGCTGAAGCACCGCGTATGGACCGCCACCAAGGGCACAGTCGTCGTCTACGCCCCGCCCATGCCCTACCGCTGTGCCCCCGCCCCGACCGAGACAGCTATGGCCATCGACCAGGTGCTCCGCTACCGCGGCGTGAGGAACAACTTCAGGATAGTCCACGTGGACGCCAATCCGAAGACCCAGCCCCCCGTGATAGCCGACGTGGTGGCCAGGCTCTACGAGGAGGCCGGCATAGAGCTGATAACAAGCCAGAAGATAGTCGAGATAACCCCCAACGAGGTAGTGCTCGAGAGCGGCGAGAAGATAGAGTACACGATACTAGCCCTCCTGGAGCCCAACCGCGCCCCCAGGTTCATAGCCGAGGCGGGCCTCGGAGACCCCTGGATGGAGGTAAGGAACCCCACCGACCCCAGGAGCCCGAAGTACGACGACGTGCTGGCGGCCGGCGACACCGCGAAGCTGCCCTTCCCCAAGAACCAGGAGATAGCCTACGAGAGCGCCCTGTACGCATCCAACAAGATCATAGAGGAGCTGGGCGGCCAGCCGGCCAGCGTCCAGTACGCCTTCCTCGGCTGGGCCTACGTGGGCAACACCCAGGGCAAGCTGGAGACACTCAGCGTCCAGTTCGGCCTCAACTTCACCACCCAGCCGCCGAAGCCCAGCAAGGACCCGGAGCCCAAGCGCGACTACACCCTCCAGAAGGACCGCTGGGAGCAGAGCTACCTCAACCGCCTCTTCCACCCCAAGGAGGAGCAGAAGTAGCCCCGAACCCCCAGGGGCCCGCCTCCCCCTCTTTTGCACGCCCGCGGCTAGCCCTCCCCCAGCACCTCGCCCAAGCCCCTCAGCCCTCCCCAGGCGCCGCGGCACGTTTATAGAGGCCGCCGGCCCCCAGCCCACCCGCCTCCCACCCGCGGCGGGAGGGACGGAGGCTATGGGTGGTCGGGAAATCCGCGGCTAGACTCCACGCAGCCAGGTACCTCAAGCTCCTCCCAGGGGACGCGAGGCTCCCCGAGAGCGTCGAGGTCCTCGACACGACTCTCCGCGACGGCGCCCAGGCCCGCGGCGTCTCCTTCAGCCTCCAGGCCAAGGTGAGGATAGCGCTCGAGCTCGACAGGCTCGGGGTAGCGTTCATCGAGGCGGGCTGGCCCGGCAGCAACCCTAAGGACGCTGAGGTGTTCCGCGTCCTAAGGGACTACAGCCTCGAGAACGCCGAGATAGTGGCCTTCACCTCCACCCGGCGCAAGGGCGTGAGGCCCCAGGACGACCCGCTGCTCTCCAGGGTGCTCGACGCCGGCACACGCTGGGTAACAGTGTTCGGCAAGGCCTGGACCCTCCACGTGAGGGAGGTGCTCCGGGCCAGCCCCGAGGAGAACCTGGACATGGTCTACGACACCGTCCGCTACCTCCGCGAGCACGGGGTCCGCGTCATATTCGACGCCGAGCACTTCTTCGACGGCTACCTGGAGGACCCGGACTACGCGCTCAGCGTCCTCCGGGCGGCCGAGGAGGCTGGGGCCGAGAGGCTGGTCCTAGCCGACACCAACGGCGGCACGCCGCCCCACGTGGTCTACCAGGTGGTGCGCGAGGTACGCGGCAGGGTGAAGACGCCCCTGGGGCTGCACATGCACAACGACTGCGGCTGCGCCGTAGCCAACACGCTCATAGGCGTGGCCGCGGGCGCGTCCCACGTCCAGGCCACGGTCAACGGTATCGGGGAGAGGACGGGGAACGCCGACCTCTGCCAGGTGGTCCCCGGCCTGGAGCTGAAGCTCGGCGTCAGGGCGCTGCGGAACCCCGAGGGGCTCCGCCTCCTCCGCAGCGTCTCCAGGCTCGTCTACGAGCTAGCGGGGCTGAAGCCGAACCCCTACCAGCCCTACGTGGGCGACAACGCGTTCGCCCACAAGGCGGGGGTCCACGTCGACGCGGTCCTGAAGACCCCCAGGGCCTACGAGCACATAGACCCGGGCCTCGTCGGGAACGAGAGGAGGCTCACAGTCTCGGAGCTGAGCGGCGCAGCCAACCTCGCCGCCTGGGCTAGGAGCGAGCTGGGCCTGGAGCTGGACAAGCGGGACCCGAGGCTCCGCAGGGCCCTTGAGAGGGTGAAGCAGCTGGAGAACAGCGGCTACAGCTTCGACAACGCCCCGGCATCCGCGCTCCTCATCCTGGCGGAGGAGCTGGGCCTACGCGAGGAGGCCTTCCGGCTCGAGGCCTGGAGGGTGGTAAGCGAGGGCGGCCCACGGGGCTCAAGGAGCTGGGCGCTGGTGAAGCTCTCCACCGGCGCGGCCGAGGCGCTGGCGGCAGGCGAGGGGGGAGGCCCGGTGCACGCGGTCGACGAGGCCCTCAGGGCGGCGCTGGAGAAGCTGCTGCCCGGCACACCGGGGAACGTGAGGCTCATAGACTACCGCGTGACCCTCCCCGGCGAGGCCCGGCACACAGCCAGCAAGGTGAGAGTGGAGGTAACCCTCACCGACGGCTCCAGGGCATGGACAACTGTAGCGGTCTCCGACAACATCGTGGAGGCGAGCCTCGACGCGCTCATCCAGGGCGTAGAGTACTACCTCCTCCTCCGCCGCCTAGCCCAGGGGAAGAGGAGCCCGGAGAGCAGGCCCACCCCCGCCTAGCCCCTCCCCAGCCGCGCCTCCAGCTCCTCCACCAGCCTCCCAGCCCTCCCAGCCATGGCCTCCAGGTGCCTCTCATCGCCGATACCCTCCTTCCACGCTATATACGCGGCCAGCCCCGCATACCAGGCGTCAGCAGCCGCGCCCAGCTCCCCCATAGCCTCCGAGACAAGGCGCCAGTACTCCGCAAGCCCCCCAGGCCTCTCGCCCCCACGGAGGAGCGAGAGAGCATCAAGCGCCATGAGCACAGAGGCCCAGACACGGCGGAAAGCATCCCCAAGCCTACCCTCCCCAGCCAGCTCCCTGGCATGCTCCAGGCTCGTACGGGCAGCATCCAGCAGAGCCCCAGGCCTCTCCCCCGGCTCCACAAGCCGCAGGAGCATCCCTACAATCACAGCCTCTGGGGTACTCTCCCTCCTCTCAGCCTCCCTCTCCAGAGCACGTAGGATAGAATCCGGCAGGACGACACGCCCGGGCAACCCAGAGGCCACCACGCATATAGCCCCGGGAGGCCAGCTATACGCCTAGCCACCCACCACGCTCCCGGCAGAGCAGTGCACGCGTGCATCAACCGGTACACCCACCCACGGCCGCCCACAGCCCCTCCAGCCACCGGCTGACAGGTTAGGCGAGAGGCTTACACAGGCCCCAGGGTATACGGGCTTGCCCGCACACCCGAAGGCCCGGCGCACACCCCACGGAGGGTAACACCCAGGGCACAAGCCAACCTATTAACAGACGGGCAAACAACAAAACATGTCTGCACGCGGCAGTATAGGTTCCCCGGAGCCTTGACGCGGAGACGGGCGCACAGGGGCTAGCTAGCATGCAGGCGCCCCACGGCGCCGGGGGCCCACACGTATCACTCATCGAGGATCCTAACAGGTACGCCCAGGCTAATATACAAGCATGCCCCAAACATTAAACCCTGTGCTTAAAAGATTCGGAGAGAACAGCCCGCCGGGCGGGGCGTGGACGGGCTAGCTAGCGGGGGCCGGGGCCACGGGGCCGGCCGGGCACACGTAATACTCATGACGGCGCCTATACTGTAGCGCCTGCGTGAACCAGGTTAGGGAACCGGTTTATTTTTATTCACCTATTCGCGGGGTTCTGTAGCCCTTAGGGGCCGCTGGCGCGGCATTGCACTACTAGGGGTGTACCAGCGCTGCACCCCTTTGAAGCTAGATTATGTTCAATACCGGCCAGGTTGCACTCGTTTAGAGCGAGTGTGGGCTGAGCAAGGTTATCCCGATACGCCGTGAGGTCACGCCACCGGCTATGTACCTCTACGACAGGGGAGGCGACAAGGCCATACTGGCGGCTGTGCTAACGCTAGCCGCCTCCATCGCCGTGCTCGGCTTGATAGCAATGTTTGCCACCAAGCTGCCCGCCCACTACGCTGCGCGTAACAGTAGCCAGGAGGCCGTGCACTAGGCGCCCGTGGAGACGCAGGCTGCCAGCACCCCGGGGAGGAGCCACGTGGCCAGCACCACAGCCAAGGCAGGGGCGGAGGGCGAGAAGCCACCGCCCGCCCATAGCCCGGGTGCCCGGGTCCTCGTCGAGATATCCCCCCTGAGGCTCAACGCCACGCCCCCCTCGAGCGGCCAGCTAACGCTCCACGGCTGGATGAAGGTGCACATACCGGGCGGGAGTGGCGGGGTTAAGGTGGCACTGGTGCTCGCTAACGCCGAGCAGCTCGCAGCCTACTTCAACATGTTCGACATAGTCGTGGTGGACCCGCATACCGCCAGGGTGGTAGCGGTCCTAAGCATAGCAAAGCCCCGGGCGGTGGTGAGCCTTGGGGAGAGCGGCCCCGCTCCCAAGACCCTGGTGTTCGACGCCGTTGTGCGCTACGAGGAGCGTGAGCCCCTCCCCCACCCTCTCCCGGTGACGGTGAAGGCCGAGATCCAGGGGGCCGGATAGCCCCCGGGCCCCTGGGCCACGCTGGTGCAGGGTGTCATGCAGCCCTGGGGCTCCGCTACCGCCCCCGGGGCCTGGGACCTCTGGGGCGGCGGGGAGGCTGCTGCATCGCGGCCTGGGAGGCCCTGGCCAAGTGGCGGGCGGGTACTCGGGCGATGGTGCAGTTAACTGGCGGTTAACTTGACGCCCAGTAGAGTTAACCACCCATACCGGATTCGAAAGACCCGGCGCGCCGCCCGCGCCCCCACCCAAACGCCATGGAGAAGCCCCCGGGGCGGGGGAGTGGTAGGGCTCTGGGGCCTCCCTTCAAGGGCCTGCTGCGCTCTCCTGCCCCGGTGGCTCCGGGGTTTTAGCCCGGGGCCCCGGGGCTGCACCCCGGGGGCTCTCTGGCGCCGAGGCCGCGCGTGGGGGTGGCTGGCTCCTCTTGGCCAGGGCTGGCAGGCTTGTGGCGGTGCTGGCGGCCCTGGTGGTGGTCCTCGGCTGGGCCGTGATACTGGCCGCGTGGAGCCTTAACCCCTGGTTTAGCCCGCTCCGCGGCGCCTACAGCGACCTAGGCTCCCCCAGGGCCTGCTGCCCCCTGGTCTTCAACCTCGGCCTGGCTGTGGCCGGGCTGCTCGTCCTCTGCCTGGGCGCCGCCGTCTACAGGGCGTCGGCTACGCGGCTCGAGGCCGCCGGCGCGGCGCTGCTCGCGGAGGCCGGCGTCTTCCTCTCAATGATAGGCTTGTTCCCCGAGGGGAGTTATCCGCACAGGTTTGTCTCCTACTGGTTCTTCCTCCAGCTCTACGCCTCCTACACGGTGCTGGGCGCCGCGCTTTCGAGGAGGGGGCTGCGGGGGCTCGGCGCCTCGCTGGCGCTCCTGGGGCTCCTCGCCGCCCCGGCGGCGCTGCTCGTGGAGGCCCTGGCGGGCTGGCCTTCTATAGCGGTGCTGGAGACCTACGCGGTGCTGGTCGCGGATGCGGGCGCCCTGCTGCTGGCTGCGGCCTACACCCGGGCCGGTGGCCGCTAGCGGGGGCAGCTGGGCCTGCCCCTGGCGGGGCTGTCGCGCTCCGGCCTCGCCGAGGTCTTCTTCTCTATCTCGCGGCGGAACATCTCGACCAGCTCCTCCAGGTTCCCTGTCCTCCCGTTCTCGGCCGCGCGGTGGGCATAGACTATGAGGGGGCGGAGGAGCTTCTTCGCCAGGCTCTGGGCGAAGTCCCTGGTGATGCTTGCCGCCGCCCCGTCGACGCCGAGGCCCTGGAGCCTGCCCTGCAGCTCCCGCAGCTCCTCCTCGACGACCTGGCCCGCGTACTCCATCATCACCGTTATGGCCTCGTCGGCGGCCCTCCTCATCCAGGCCTTGCGGAACAGCGCCAGCTGCTCCTCGATCATCCTCCCCGCCTTCGGCACCTCCATGCGGCGGCGCTCCAGCGTCTTCTCGATAACCCTTTCGAGGCCCTGCAGCCCTATGTAGCCGAGGTGCTCGGGCACGGGCTGCTCTACCGCCGGCGGGTTCGAGACGTCCACTATCAGCGTGCCGGGCCTGACACGCTCGAGCATGCTCCGGGTGATCAGCGGCTCTCTCGCGGTGACGGCCAGGAAGACAACGTCCGCTCCCTCGAGGAGGCCTGGCAGCTCGTCGAGCCCGTGGGCCTCTCCCCGCACTCTCTCCGCGAGCTCCGCGGCCTTCTCGAGCGTCCTGTTGGCTACTATTATGCGGGCGCTCCGGCTCTTCTGCCGCACCAGGCTCGCTATTATCGAGCCCGCCTCCCCCGCGCCTACGACCAGCACGGTGCGCCTATCGTAGCTCCCCAGGAGCTTCTCCGCGGCGTGCACGGCGGCGCCCGGGGCGCCGACGTTGCCGTAGGATATCTGCGTCCTGCTCCTAACCAGCTTCCCGGTCTTCACCGCGTAGTGGAAGAGGAGAGACATGTACTTCCCGGCGTGGCCCCGCCTCCTCGCCTCCTCGTAGGCCTTGGCCACCTGGCCGAGGATCTCGTCCTCCCCCAGTATGGCCGACTCGAGCCCGGAGGCCACCCGGAAGAGGTGCCGGGCGGCGTCCAGCCCCCGGAGAACCCTGGCGTAGCGGGCGTAGCTGCCCAGGAAGCTCTCCGCCTCGGCGAGGAGCCGGGGCGAGTACAGGGCGTAGACCTCAAACCGGTTACAGGTGGCGAGCACCACCATCTCGTCCGTGTGGGCGTGGAGGCGCTCGTACGCCTCCCCCGCCCTGGGCTCCAGGGCCCCCACTACGCGGAGGGGCGCGGTACGGTGGTTGACCGTGACAACTACGAGGTCTTCCAGGGGCCTAGCCACGAGCACCACCAGGATGAACCCGGCCTCCCTCGACGCCCGCTGGGCGCGGTAGGGCTGTACCCTTTCTCCATGGTCACGTGTTTAGAATGCCTCTCCCGGATTAAATAGGTTAAACCGCACGGCTTCCGCCCTAGGCCGTGGACGGCTGCGGTGAGGGGTAGCACCGCTCCACAGCAGCCGCCGGCACCCCGGCCGCGAAGCCCGGGGCGTCGGTGCACCGGTGGATCCACCGGCCCCGCCGGCCTCCCCTGGAGGCTCTGCAGCGCCACGGGGAGGGAATCCCCCAGAACCTCCGGGGAAGCATTTAAGTAGAAGCGCTTCCTAATAACATAATGAATGTGCAGGAAATCCACGGATACTGTAGAAGAGTAGAGGTGGAGACCCATGCCCCGCCGGGGCATCAACTGGGCTGTAGAGGTGCTCAAGAGGATACGCGGGCTAGGCTTCCCGGTAACCAAGGAGCAGCTCCGCGAGAGGCTCAAGGACTTCTACTACCACGGGATACCCGCCACAAGGATCCTCGACGAGGCTGAGAAGGAGAGCTTCGCGAGCCCCGCGGAGCTGCTGCACGAGCTCGCCGAGGCGATAAGGAGGCTGGAGGAGCGCGGCGAGCTGCCGGTGACCGCCAGGAGGGGCATCAACTGGGCTGTAGAGGTGCTCAAGAGGATACGCGGGCTAGGCTTCCCGGTAACCAAGGAGCAGGTTAAGGAGAAGCTTGCCGGCCTAGCATGGCACGGCGTTAGCATAGAGAGGATCCTTGACGAGGTTGAGAAGGAGAGCTTCGGGAGCCCCGCGGAGCTGCTGCACGAGCTCGCCGAGGCGATAAGGAGGCTGGAGGAGAGAGGGGAGCTGCAGCCAGCCGCCTAGCCCCTCCAACCCACTGTTTTAACCCTCCCCGGGCGTCCATCAATGCAGCCCGGGGGGCTACCCCTTCTTCAGCCGGTTTATCAGCTGCTTTAGGGGCTCCGGGTCCCCCTTCTCGAGCGCGTCTATAGCCTCCAGCACCTCTGTGGCCGACTGGGCGAAGGGGAGCAGGATGCTGCGGAGGAGTAGGCGCGCCTTATGGGGGCTCCGCTGGTAGGCTAGGAGCACCTTGTACGCGGCCTGGGGGTCCCTCAGGAGGAGGGTAGCGAAGTCCACGCGGTACGTGGCGAAGGAGAGGCTGTCCAGGACCGCGAGCGCGCCCAGAGCGATACTGCGCAGCCTCTCCCGGATAAGCTGCACCGCCCTCTCCTCCATTCCAGGCCCCTCGGGCTGGGACGGGGCCGTGCTGCCCCCCCCCATAGCCCTAGGGGTGAGCAAGCAATTAGGTGTTTACCGCAGCGCTGCTGGGAGGCCAGGTAAGGAGGAGGACCCATACAGCGTAATACACAATGCCAGTGAGGAGAATAAATTATTGGCTAGGCTATTAGGTATCGACGCGCCTGGTACATGCCACCGGCCCCGGATGAGGGGCCGGGGAGGTTAGCTTTAGCCAAAGCAGTTCCAGCGGAGGAGCCGGTAGGTGTCTACGAGCATATTGAAGCTCGTATGGGCTATAGCGTGGTAAACCTCCAGGCTCAGCCCCAGTGCGAGCTTGCTGGCTCTACCCATTAGCTGGGACGACGTGTAGGGGCTGCCCTCAATATATATCCCCATGTCGAACATGGAGGCGAGCGCCTGCTTCAACATCGCCTGGCGGAGCGGGAATGACTGGAGCCAGAGCCCGGTAATGCCCCTCCTCTTGTACCGGAGCACCATATTGTACATGTTATATGCTATAGAGTTCTCGTTCCCCTTGCCGGCCACCGCCTCGAGTATTTCAAGCCCCTCCGTTATGGCTATGTCTGGCTTGAGCCTCCGCACAGCCAGGTCTATCATGTCGTTGATCTCGTTGACCGTGTAGGCGGTCGGGTTGAGCGATACCACGTATAACAGGTCATCTACTCTGCAGCTGTCCCCGCCCCCCTCCCGCTCGTTCCCCGCGTCGCTGCATGCCAGGCACCGTACAAGGCTCATTATGGACTGTGGGCTCGACTTGAAGCTCACCACTAGCGTTCTCCTGCCACTCTCCCTAGTGAGGGCTGCTGCTAGGAGGGAGGCTATTAGCTTGCTGCTAACTGTGCTCGAGAGGCCTACGAGAACCTGGGCCCCTCCGGGTATAGAGAGTATGCTGGATAGTACTTTCCGTGCATCCTCCCTATCCCTACGTGTTCCGGGCAGGCTTACCTCGATGAGCTTCTCCCCGCCTATGCTTAGGGCTAGGAGGGCTTCGAGCACGTTGCAGGTCCTGGTGTAGTCTACCGGGGGCACCTCTTCCGGCTCCTCTGGCAGGCTTATCTCAACCACGATGCCTGGCCTCATGTAGAAGGGCAGCTCTGCCTGATGTATTGGCGCCCACCGGGCTTTCCGCAGCTCTAGTATGCGCTGCAGCTTCCCCTGCTCTATCTTGAACCTTAGTATGAACACGGCGTCTACTATGAACTCTTCTATGCCGTGGCCTACGACTCTCGCTCCGTAGGGGTACTCCGCTATCAGGACTGATGTTATTCCGAGGGGCTTGAGGCCGTTGACGAAGAAGTTTTGGAGCAGCTCCCTGACCTTCGGTTTATCCTGGAGTATCTGGAGTATGGCGCTTATACTGTCTATCACTACCCTCTTTGCATTCATCTCTGTAGCCGTCCTTATTATGTCCTCGAGCTGGGATGCCAGCGTCTCTTCATCGGCTACGGTTAGGGCTTCCACGTAGCGGAAGAGCCCTTCCTCCTCAAGCGGCTCGAACTCCATGCCTAGCGAGGCCATGTGTCTGAGGAAGTCATGCCTCGGCTCCACGAAGCTGACGTATATGCCCGGCTCTTTGAGCTGGAGGGCGCCCTCGTATAGGAACTTGGCTGCGAATGTCGTCTTACCCGTGCCGGGGTTGCCGGCTAGTAGTATTACGGCTCCCCGGGGGAAGCCTCCTTGGAGCAGCTTGTCGAGCCCTGGTATCCCGGAGGGCGAGATCTCCATCTTGGCGCTGCCCATGCCGGTTAGCCCGTTAACGCCTGCGTCGGCCGTCACGGGGAGCCACCCTGTATCCGGGATTAGCATGTGTGAAAAACCGTGTTGTGGGGGCTCAGCATCCAGTGTATGCCCGGTGTCCTGGGCCGCGTTCCCGCACTCCTATACCCCATCCTGCGTGACCACTGTACTTCGCACCTCTCATTTATTGTTTATAGTATAACGCTGTTATGATATAAATTATAGTTTATAGTATGTTTATAGTCTGTGGCGCGGGGTGCCGTCTCCTCCGTGGGGCAGAAAACTTTATAGGTTTCATTGTGTATTGTTGTGTGTAGGTGTGTAATTTGAGGGCCCTCCAGGGTGATGGGGGCTCTGCTCTAAGCCCTGGAGGGTTTTCCCGTGGATGGGAGGCTCGTGCCGTTAGCCTCGACCGCCACCAGTGAAGCCATCTGGATTTCTCAATCCAGATGGCTGAGGTGGAACTCCCTAAAGTGATACACTCTCACACAAAATGAAGCGGTAGGGAGAAACGGCTGTGCACTGATGGGGTATATGGTGGCTTGTCATGGATGCGTCTTGAGGGGGCTCGGTGCTAGGGTGTATGCTCTAGCTTATCAGGAGGGGTGAGGCTAGGAAGGCTAGCATGCTTGCCGCTGTGAGCAGCATTATGTACTTTGACGCTAGTATGGTGTAGCCGTGGACAACCTTGGCTATCACTATCGATGAGGCAACGTTTATGACGAGGAGGGAGTAGAAGTAGAGGCCTCCGAGGAGGCCTGGGCTAACCATTGAGCTGAAGAAGCCGCCTCCAGCGGCCACCTTCTCCACGAGGGCCTGGACTATCCCTGCGGCCACGGCGTAGGTGAGCGACGCGAGTGAGACTACGAAGCTGTACTCTGAGAGTCTCGACTGGGTTAGCTTGCCCAGCCTCCTGCTCTCCCTGGTGTGGGTCGCTGCCGCCGAGAGGACCTCGTGGACTAGCCCGCCGCTCTTGGAGGCTGCCACTATGCTGCGGGCGAGCAGCCTGACCCGCGCGGGCGCGCCGCGGAAGGCTTCATCGAAGGCCTTCTCGAGGTCCCCGGTCACCTTGTATATCCTGGCCATCCTCTCCACGTAGGTGTTTAGCGGCGGCTTTATCACCTTCGAGGCCATTAGGAGGGCCTCGGCCACCGACCTGCTGGAGGCGATCAGCCCCGCGTAGGTTGAGAGGAGCTCCGCCAGCTCGTCATCCAGCCTCTCCATAACCTTGACGTAGCGCCTCGCGTAGAGGTAGATGGGCAGCGCCGCCGCGGCCAGCGCGCCTGCTATGAGTATCATTGTGCCCTTGTCGGTCACCACCGGGACCATGTAGAAGACTGTTATACTGTACCTGGGCGTGACCCACTCCGCGTGGAGCAGCCGGGCCAGCCTCGGGGCGAGGGCCGGGTAGCCTATAACCCAGGCGGCCGCGAGGCCCACAGCGGCTGCAACGGCCACTGCCTTCGCGAGCCCCCTCTCCATGGCCTACGCCCCCTCTCCACGGCCCCCTCTAGATCCTCACTCTGGACAGCATAGAGTCCACCAGCACCACCACGGTGGCGCTGACCACGGGCACGGCTATGAATGTTAGCAGGAACAGTATACTGTTTATGTTGAGCCCGGGTATTGCAGCGGCACCCTGGAAGCCTATGGCTAGTAGGAGGCCCACCACGCCCACCGCCACTGGGAGCATCGCGCTGGCAGCCACGTACACCTCGAGGATAGCGCCGAGACTCCTGGAGAGACGCTCTATCTCGGTCTCCAGGGAGTAGAGGTGCTCCCTTATCGCCGCCAGCACTATCTCGCGGACCCCGGTGCCCGTGCGGGCGGCTGCCGCCAGGCTTGTGAAGAGCCTCTTGAGGCTGGGGGATGGGGTCAGCCTGGCGGCCTCCTCTAGGACTCCCTCCGGGGGCATGCCGGCCCTCAGCCCGGAGGCTATGTACTCCACCTCTAGGAGGAAGTCCCTGAGCTCCTCCGCCTCCATCTCGTAGGTCATTATGAAGGCTGTGGCCAGGTCTGCGCCGGCGAGGAGCTTGGTGGAGAGCGACTCGGCGAAGAGCAGGAACCGGGGCTCCAGCTTGCTCCCCCTGTTGGCGTAGGCCAGCATTGGGAGCGAGATGTAGGAGGCAAGCATGATGGTGAAGGTGGCCAGGCCGCTCCCCGCCGCAGCGGCTGCGGCGACCGCGGCGGGGAGACCCCTGTACTCGAGGAGGGTGAACACGGCGGCGGCTACGCTGGGCACGGCTATAGCCATTACTATTAGGTATGCGAGCGTGTAGCGCTCCAGGCTAGTGGAGAGCCCGGAGCCGAGGACGTGGTAGCGTAGGTCCGGGTTCAGCTTCTCCCCGATGCCGGCCAGCCAGGCCACGGGGCTCAATGGGTGCTCACCGTGGGGGCTTGAACTCGTAGGGCTCTACCTC
Source organism: Pyrodictium occultum (assembly GCF_001462395.1). Classification (NCBI taxonomy): domain Archaea; kingdom Thermoproteati; phylum Thermoproteota; class Thermoprotei; order Desulfurococcales; family Pyrodictiaceae; genus Pyrodictium; species Pyrodictium occultum. The sequence goes on along the minus strand of NZ_LNTB01000001.1, from coordinate 1,407,071 downwards.
GGCCAGTGCCTCCTGGTACGTCTTCTCAGGGTCGCGCATATACCTTCTAACCGTCTCGTGCAGCTCCAGCGTGTCCATGCCCCGCTTGGCGGCCCAGCGGAGCACTGTGGCCCTCATCTGTAGGTCCCTCCAGACGTCCTCCGGCCTGACCACTAGAAGCTCGGCTATGGATTTTACGAAGCTGCTCTCCCTCGCCATAAGCCTCCAGTCGTCCTCGCTGCTCATCCACTGGAAGAGCCTTGCGAGCTCTATCTCGTCGCGGTCGGGGTCGTAGGATCCCGTCTCGTCCACGCGGGTGACCCTTCGGATCACCTGCCCGCCCCTCTCTATGCGGAGGATGTTCACGTAGAGCTTGGCGGCCGCTATTATGCTCTTAGGCACGTTCATTGGCGGCGAGGCGAGCCTCCTGATAAGCACGTCCGCCGACTCAGCGTGCACCGTGGTCAGCCCCCCGTGCCCCGTCGCCAGCGCCTGGAAGAAGGCATAGGCCTCGCGGCTGCGTATCTCGCCCACTATTATCACGTCGGGCCTCATCCTGAGCGCGCTCTCCACCTGGGCCTGCAGGGTCACGTTCTGGACGCCCGGGGCGTCGGAGAGCCTCGTGTGCATGGCGGCCCAGTTGTCGTGGAACGGTATGTAGATCTCCGGCGTGTCCTCGATAGTGACGATCTTGTACTCGGGGGGCAGGAGCATGGCCAGCGCGTTCAGCAGCGTAGTCTTGCCGGACCCCGTGGGCCCGTAGATAACCACGCCCTGCTTATACTGGATTGCCGCCCAGAGGGCCGCCGCGACACCCTCGTCGAGGGTGCGCCGCTGCAGCAGCTCCACGATGGTGAAGGGCTCGGCCCGGAACTTTCTAATGGTGAAGCTGTGGCCCCTCCGCGACACTATATCGAGCACTATGTGCACGCGGTAGCCCTCGGGCCGTAGCACGCCCTCAACCACGGGCCGGGCCAGGCTGGGCTCCTGGCCAGCCCGCAGGGCAAGCTTCATCACGACCCGCTCGAGCTCCCCCCTGTCGTTGAACGTGAGGCTCGTGGTGAGCCACTCGAACTCGGTATGGTAGACGAACACGGGGCTGTAGAGGCCGTTACACGATATATCCTCTATATGGGGGTCGCGGATGAGCGGGTCGAGCCTCCCATACCCCACAAGGTCCCGCGCGATATAGTACGCCACGCCCATGGCCTCCTTCTCCGGGTCCACGCCGGCCTTCCTAAGCCTCCTCCCCCACCGCCGGAGCAGGGGCTTAGCCAGGGCGTAGGCCTCCCGCAGCCCCTCACCCAGGTCCTCGAGCTCCGAGAACCGGCGCAGCAGCCGCAGGTCCCCCATGATCCTCCTCAACAGCTCCCCTTGCGCCCTCCTCCCGGCATCGGTGAGCTGCGGCTCCTCCACATGGTAGAAGCGCCTCCCATCCACATCCTCGACAACCTTCACAGCGACCCGGGGCTCCTCGAGCAGCGTGTACTCGCGCAGGACCCGCTGCCCCTCCCCCTTCGCGCCCTCCCCGGGCTCCCCGCCCTCAGCACTGCTCTCCATGGCTAGGCCCCCATGGGCTCCCTGTGGCGCCACCCAGCTCTAAGCTATAGAGTGTTCAGCCAGGCCACTCGCTTAGAATGCTCTCCCCCAGGCCGTGTAGATCATGCATGGATGCCTGGAGCGTGGATCGTGCGGCTGCCTGGCTGGAAGGGAGGGCTCCCTGGGAGCTGCACACTATAGGGGCTAGAGCTAGAACGGGTAGAGCACTGTAGAACGTGGAGCGCGTTGTAGTGGAGGCGAGGCCGGGGCTCCCCGGGAGAAAGAGGGGCTCGTTGTGGAGGGGCTTAGGCTGCCCCCGGGGGCTCCGCTGCCTAGCCCTGCCTTTAGCCTCTCAGCGTCAGGATGTATGTGGCCTCGACACCGTCCTGGGTTACCACCTTTATCTGCACCACTCTGCCAAGCTCGTTGGCGGGCACATTGTTTATGGTAACGGTCTCCACCTTGCCGGGCGCTATGGTGACGTTAAGGGTTGTGTAGGAGCCTGCCACGGTGCCGTTCTCGTTAATCACGTAGGCGCTGCTTATTCTTGCAGCTATCTGGCCGACGTTGCGCACATACGCCATGAAGTTATAGTAAGTGCCGCGAAGTTATAGTAAGTGCCGCTGCTGGTTGTGTTCTTGGTGTATTCTACCGCGTCTATCTTGATCTGCTCCTGCAGCTGGTTGGCGTTCTGGGGCACGTTCTGTACGGTGCCGCTTACCCATAGGTATAGGAGGGCTGCCGTGACCACTGATATGAGTATTAGCAGTGCCGTCGCTACTACCGGGGATACTCCTCTTAGGCGCGGCTTCTCGGGCCTCATTGCAGCCTCACTTCCAACTCTGCATAGAGGATGGCGGTCGTTTATTAGGATTTTGTCAAACTAGTCTGTCCAAACTGGACTGGTCTATCATGTGCGGCAATCCCCTACAGCATTCGGGGGCGTGCTAGCGCTCAGGGGCACGGTGTTACTGGTTTGTCCCGGCATATAGTATTCCAGCCATACTGAACTGAATAATAATATGTTTGTGGTTATCAACTGTGGCTGTGGGAGCAGTTAATTATGGCCCCGCGCCCCCGCTGCGGCGGGGCTCCTCGTGGACGCGTACCCGGCTCTGAGCCCCTCGGTAGGGCTTGCTTGGAGGCTTCAGCGGCTCCTGGATGCTGAGGGCTTCTACGTGTCCAGGCATGCCTCAAGCATGCTGGTCATGAGCGGGGGCAGGATCGTGGCGACGGTGCACGTGCACGGCGATACCTGCAGCATCCACCTCTATAGGCCGTGGCTGGGGGAGAACCGGGAGGCCGCTGAGAGGCTTAAGATCCTGGCGCGCAGGGTTTGCGGCAGGGTGGTCGAGGAGGAGGTGCCCTGGGAGAGCCCGCTGTAGCCCCGGCCGGCGGGCTCCCGGCGCGCCTCCATGGCCTTGGTGTGGGAGTGTCCCCGGGTTGAGCGGGGAGAAGGGTGGAGCGGCTGGCGGGCCGGCGGGTCCTGGCCCGCTGGGCCGGCTCGCGGGTAGGACCGGCCTCTGGGGCCTAGTGCTCATAGTGCTCGGGCTCTGGCTCGCCGAGGCCCTGCACTACGCCGTGGTGGCCGGCAGCCTTCACGGCCTCTCGGGGCTGGGGCTCCTGGCCTACTACGCGAGGGTTGCCGTGTTCGCCTCCGTCCTCGCTGCCACCCGGTGGCTCCTCTACATGGGTGCTGTGTGGCTCTTCGCCTGGCTTCTCGGGCTCCGGGGCCTCGACGGGAGGAGGGCGCTGGTGGCCGCGGCCTACACCGCGCCTGCCCACGCCCTCGTGGCCCTCGCCGCTACCCCCGCCTGGCTCCTCTCCGGGGGAGGGGGGCGCGCGGGGGTGCTGGTGGTTGTGGCTAGCTACTACTCCTCCCTGGCGGCTGCCGCCGCCGCCCTGGCCTGGGCGGTGAGGAGGATCACCGGCGGGGGCTGGGGCCGCGCCGCGGCCGCCGCCGCGCTCTCGGCGCTCCTGGTGGGGCTGCCGCCGGCCGCCATGCTGACGCCGGGCTTCAACGTCTATAGCGTCGTGCTCTACGTGCTGCAGCGGGGCCAGCCCGCCGGCTAGCGGCCCCCGGGGTTTGGGGTGGCCCCGGCCCCTATAGCCCCCCGGGTCGTCCGGCGGGCCTGGAGGGGCCTTGCTCTGGTTCGTGCTTACCATGGGCGGCTGCAACCTGCGCTGCAGGTACTGCGGGGTTCCCGGCGGAGGTTGTGCCGCCGCTCCCACGGTACCGTGTCGGGGAGCTTGTGGAGACCATTGAGAGGCTCGATAGGAGCCCGGTGGTGTTCTTCTACGGGGGCGAGCCGCTGCCCAACCCCAGGATGATAATGGAGGTTGTGGACCTGCTACCGGGGCCCGGCTCGGGATCCAGGCCAATGGCCTGCTCTACCGCAGGCTGCCGGACAGGTGCTGGGCCGGGTTCGGCAGGGTGCTGCTGAGCATAGACGGGGTGGAGCGGGCGGCGGGTCACGGACCGGTGGAGGGGCCGGATGGAGAGCGGGTACTGGCCCAGGGGTCTGCTGGAGGAGCTGGACCGGGTGACCAGGAGGAGCATAGACGTGGTGCTCTCCACGGTGGTGCCGGCGGTTGGGAGGGGCCTCATGAGCCCCGGCGACGTCTTCTACGACCCGCTGGAGGAGTCCACCGAGGTCGTCCCCTAGCCCTCCTCGAGGGGCGGGCAGGGGGCCCGGAGCACCCGCTCCGCGTAGCCCAGCGCCTGCTCCACCAGCCACCCCGCCGAGCCCGTGTAGCGCAGGGGGTCGAGGATCTCCCGGAGCCTCTCCGGGGGCACTCGGCCGGCCAGCGCGGGGTGGCTCGCCGCTAGCTCGTGGAGGGGCCTGCCGGTGGAGGCCGCCTCCTCCGAGAGCTTCTTCGCGAGCCTGTAGGCCTCCGGCCTGCTCATGCCGAGCTCCCTTATGAGCAGGCCCATGAGGGCCTCAGCCATTACCGCCCCGTGGCTCAGCTCCAGGTTCCTCCTCATCCTCTCTGGGCTGTAGCGGAGCCTGCCGAGCAGGGCCAGCGTGTCCTCCAGCATCTGGTCGAGGGTGAGCAGGAGGTGGGGGATGGCCACCCTCTCGGAGCCGCTGTTGCTCAGGTCGCGCTCGTGCCAGAGGACTATGTTCTCGAGGAAGGCTGTGGAGAGGCTCCTGGCTATCCTGGCCAGCCCGCTTATCCTCTCAGCCGTGACCGGGTTCGCCTTGTGGGGCATGGCGCTGCTCCCCAGGGTGCCGGCACGGTCCTCCCAAACCTCCATTATCTCTGGCCTTGCCAGCTCCCGGACCTCGGTGGCGAGGCGGTCCAGCTGGCTCGCGAGGATAGCGAGCGCGGCTGCGACCTCCGCGAAGCCGTCGCGGGGCGCCACCTGGGTGGTTATGACGTGGGGCTCGAGCCCGAGCCTCCTCGCCGCGGCCTCCCGCACCCTGGGCCCCGCCTCGCCCCACGCGGCCATGGTGCCCACAGCGCCGCCTATCTTAGCCCTCACCGCCCTGGAGGCGGCGGCGCATATCCTCTCCCGGCTGCGGGCGAGCTCGTAGACGTAGTTGGCTAGCTTGAACCCCAGGGTTATGGGGAGCGCGTGCTGCCCGTGCGTCCTCCCTATCATCACCACGTCCCTGGTCTCCCTGGCGAGCTGGGAGAGCCTCTGAACCAACCTGGAGAGTTTGCCGAGGAGCAGCCTTAGGGCGTCGCGGAGGACCAGCGCCCAGGCCGTGTCCACTATATCGTTGCTCGTCGCGCCGTAGTGGATCCAGCGGGCCGCCTCGCCCCCCGCCTTCTCTGCCAGCGCCTCAACGAGCGCTATCACCTCGTGCCCGGTCTCCCGCTCCCTCTCGTAGACCTCCTCCGGGTGCACCCTGGAGGCGGCCTCCCGGAGCCTCTCCGCGGCCTCCCTCGGGGCCAGCCCCGCCTCGGCCAGCGCCTCGAGGAGGGCCACCTCGACCCGGATCATCCTCTCGATAATGCCGCGGCGCGATACTATGGCTCTCATCTCCGGGCTGCCGTACCGCCACTCGAACGCGCAGACACTGTCAGCGCTCATGGCCGGGCGCCCTCGGCGAGCCCCCTGGAGCCGCGGGCCCCTACAGCCCGCCTCCTAGTCGCTCTCCTCCACGGGGAGCCTGGCCTCCGCCCCCAGCCTCTCGGCGGCGCCGCGCGCCGCCAGGTAGCCCGTAGCGGCCGCCACGTTGATCCCGCGGCTCAGCCCCGCCCCGTCACCCGCGGCGTACACGCCGGGGAGGCTGGTCTCCATGGTCGGCGTGCTCACCTTGACCTTGAGCGAGTAGTACTTGACCTCGGGGGCGTAGAGCAGGGTGTGCTTGCTCCAGACGCCCGGCGCCAGGTCGTCCAGCCTCTCCAGGCCCTCCAGTATGTCTGTGAGCACGCGGTACGGGAGCGCCATCCCTATATCGCCCGGCGTAGCGTCCTTCAGCGTGGGCTCCACGACGCTGCGCTCTATCCTCTCCGGGGTGCTCCTGCGGCCCGCCAGCAGGTCGCCCAGCCTCTGGACCAGGGGCTCGCCTCCCCCCAGCTTCGTGGCCATCCTTGCTATGCTCCTGCCGTACTCCAGCGCGTCCTCCATAGGGTCAGTAAGCTTTATGGTCACCAGGAAGGCGAAGTTGGTGTTCATGCTGCGTCTCGCGGCGAAGGTCTCGCCGTTCACGCCTACGAGGCCGTCCCCGTAGACCTCCTTCACGACGAAGCCGCCGGGGTTGGTGCAGAACGTCCTCACGCGGTCGTCGTAGGTCCTGGTGTGGAATATAACCTTGGGGTCCCAGACCACGCTTGTGAGGGGCTCCATAACCGTGTAGGGCACCTCCACCCTGACCCCGACGTCGAGGGGGCCGGGCTCGGTGTCGAGGCCCAGCCTCTTCGCCTCCCCGGCCAGCCAGTGGGCCCCGCTCCTGCCGGGCGCCAGGATTACCGTCTCAGCCTCCAGCTCGCCCCGGCTGGTGCGGAGCGTGTAGCCCCCGCCGGGCCGGGGGTCCACGTGCTCGACCCTGGTCCTGGTGTGGAGCCTCACGCCCTTCTTCTCCAGGTAGACAGTCATAGCCTCTATAACCTTAACGGTGTTGTCCGTGCCCATGTGCCGCTGCCTTATCGGGATGAACTTGGCCCCTGCCCTCACAGCCTTCCTCTCCAGCTCCCTCACCCTGGCGGGGTCGGGCTCGAATAGCCTGTCCCTGGGCGCGCCGAAGTAGAGGAACACCCTGTCAACCAGCTCTATGAGCTGCTGCGCCTGCTCCCAGCTGCCCAGGAGCCGGTGCAGCTCCCCGCCCACGTCGGGCCTCAGGTTTATTATCCCGCTGCTGAGCGCGCCCGCCCCGCCCACGCCCTGCATTATGGCGCAGGGCCTGCAGTTGGGGCACACCCCTATCTCGCGGAGCGGGCACCTCCGCTGCGAGGCGCGCAGCCCCTCCTCGATGAGTGCTACGCGGAGCCTGCCCCTCTCGGCCTCGCCGGCAAGGGCCAGGGCTGCGAACAGCCCCGCGGGGCCGGCCCCGACTATCGCCACGTCATAGCGGGGCATTAGGCCTCCACCCCCTTCTCCCTGGAGAGGTCTATGGTGCACTCCACGTCCTCGCCCGTACCTATGACCGTGACGGGGACCCCGAGCTTGTCCTCCACCTCCTCTATCCAGGCCCTGGCCTCCCGGGGGAGGTCCTCCCAGCGCCTCCTGCACCTGGCGCCGGGGAAGACCCGGTCCACCTTGGTGAGGGCCACGTCTGTGGCCGCGTTGGCCCGGACGGCGCGCCGGGCCAGCTCGGGGTTGAAGGGGGCCACCCTCCTCGGCCTACCGGTCACGGTGCCGTACTCGGCCCAGCCCAGCTCCAGGGCCTTATCCTGCGGCAGCTCGCCGGGCAGGGGGCCGCCCCCCACCCTGGTGACGTAGGCCTTGAGCACGACCGTTACCCGCTCCACGCTCCTGGGGCCCAGGCCCAGCTCGCTCAGCGCAGCCGCGGCGGTGGTGTCGCGGCTGGTCACGTAGGGGTAGGTGCCGTGGTAGAGGCTGAGCCAGTAGCCCTGCGAGGCCTCCACCAGGACCAGCTCGCCCCTGTCGAGCGCGTCGAGCAGCTCCGCCTGGGTGTCGGCCAGGTAGCCCCTCAGCTCGGGGTAGTCTCGGGCGAGCCGGAGCCGGCGGAGCACCCTGTCAACCATCGCGGCCCCCACGCCGGTGCCCGTGGAGCCTATGGTCTTCATCAGGTGGGGGTCGCTCCTCTCCCTCTCCACGTGATCCCGGGTTATGACCCCGGTGTTGTAGTCGAGCCATATCCTGCCCTGCAGCCCCAGGGCCTCGGCCTCGGCGAGGAAGACCTCCAGGTCCACGAGCGCGCCCCTGGCTATGTAGAGCCGGGCCCTGGGGTGGAGGAAGCCGCTCGGCGTGGCCCGCAGCTTCCAGACCCTGCCCTGGTACACCACCGTGTGGCCCGCGTTGGTCGCGCCGGTGCGGGCGCAGGCCCAGGGCCGGCGGGCGAGGGCTAGGTGGGCAGCTACCCTGCCCTTCCCCTCGTCTCCGAAGAAGCCGCCTACAACTACGTGTACCGGCACCGGGCTCCCAAACGCGCCGACGCCCGCCAGCAGGCTGAATATAACTGTTTCCGCTATCTGTAGCTCTCAGCCCACTTTACAACACCTCTTGTAAAAACGCCTCAGCCTCCTCCGGAGTCTTCACATGCTCTTCCCCAGCCGGATGGTGAAAGCCAGGGCCACCAGGTAGAGCAGGGTAACCGCGGCAGCCATAGCCCAGACCACAGCCTCCATGCCCCCGGGCAGCAGCCTCCCCGCGTCGAAGACGCCGCGGAGCGAGCCCAGGTAGAGGAGCGTGACCAGCACGAAGCCGACCATCAAGCCCCTCCTGCCGGTGAAGAGCGCAGCGACGCGCTTCGCCACACACGTCATAGCCGTGCAGACACCCCTGGGAAAGCCAGGGCTCCCAGGCCTCCGGGATACGCTTGTCCACAGCCCCTACCCGCCGGATGCATGCACAGCCTAAGAGCCCCCGGAGCCTCGGCATGTCGTAGTAGACTCGTTCACCATGATAAGCTCGGAAAAGCATTTAGTCTATTAGCCAGCTATACGAGGTTCTCGGAATGCACTTTCGAGCTAGATATGTTATCTACTTAGTAGCGTAGCCCTACGCATCGCCCTGGTCGAGCCTCCGACGAATACCGTGACTGGGGAGGTGTGCATCTTGAGCTCCAGGAGCGGCTCTGGGGAGAAGAGGGTGGGCATGGGGCCGGGCGCGGGCTTGGCCTCGGAGCTACTCGAGGCGGCGGTGAAGAACCCGGAGGCCGCGGCATACTGGCTCATGGTGTATATGACCTACTTCCGCAACGTGGTTGTTGAAGCTGCAGCCCACCTCTACCGGAGTATGGGGCTCCGGGCCGGCATGATGCAGCTTGGCAACATGGTTGAGGAGGCTATATACAAGAGCTTCCACGTGCAGGAAGCAGCGGCCAGGGCCCGCGGCGCGAGGCTGGAGACCCTGGACGACCTGCTTGAGCAGAGCCGGGTCTGCCACCACGATGCAGCGGCCAAGCTCTCACCGCTGGGTATAGAGATATTCCGATATAGGGAGGGATGAGCAGGGCCGCTACTACATGGAGACGGGCGAGTGCAACTTGTTCAAGCTCGTCGACGAGGTACCGATAGTAAGGGTGTTCCCCGTAGCCCTTGTCTCGGGGCTGATAAGGGGCCTCGGCTACCGGAGCAGGTGGCTCACAAGCCCCGGGGAGAAGAGGAGGCTCTGCCAGAGCATAGCCGGGGCCACGCGGAGAGGTATGACTACGTGGTCTACCTCGACGAGTCGGTGAAGCCTCCGGCCTGCAGGATACTCGTGGAGAAGCTCGACTGCGGCAAGGAGCTGGGCTAGCCCCGGGCCCCCTTTTTAAGCCCCCTCCTCACGCCGGCGGCCCCGGGTGGCCGCGGGCATGGATGACTGCGCCGGGCTCTGCAGCAGCCTCGACAGCCTGGTTGAGGTGGATGAGGAGGCCGGGGGGCTCGGGGCCCGGGTGGCCTACAGCCTCTCCTGGGGCAGGCCCGTCGGGGAGCTGAGCCCCGGGCCCCTCCGGGCTGAGGAGGAGAAGCTGCTCCACGAGCTGGCCGGGCGCTACAGCCTCGAGGCGCTCCGCGGGGAGCCGCTGGTGAGGGCTTACAGGGACTTCTACTGGAGGATAGGCATAGACCCCACCAAGACCCGGCCGAGCAGCGAGGCCCTGGTGCGCCGCGCCCTCCGGGGCCGCTGGCCCAGGGTCAACCCGGTGGTCGACGCCGGCAACATAGCCTCGGCCAGGCTCATGGTGCCGATAGGCCTCTACGACGCGGAGCGCTTCCAGCCGCCGGCGAGGATAACCCTCTCGAGGGGAGGCGAGCTGTTCAACCCCATAGGCGGGGAGCCGGAGAGGCTGGAGAAAGGGGTCCCCGTAATGGTGGACTCCCGGGGCGTGGTGATGCACCTCTACCCGCACCGGGACAGCAGGGAGACGATGATCAGGCCCGAGACCCGGTGCGTGCTGGTCCTCGCGGCCGGGGTGCCGGGGGTCCCCGCGGAGCGGCTGGGGGAGGCTGTCGGGGAGGTGCAGAGGCTCCTGGGGCTCCTCGGCTGGCAGGCCTGCGGCAGGGTGGCGCACGCGCCCTAAAGGGTGGCCCTCTTGCTGCTCCTCCCCCTGGCTCTCGCGGCCGGGGCGCTGCTGGGCCTGGCCCTCGAGAGGCTGGGCATCTACAGCCGCGTGTCGCGGCACGTAGGGCGGCTCATCGAGGCCCTGGTGTACCTGCTCGTCTTCCTCGTGGGCCTGGAGGCGGGCTCGGCGCTCCGCGGGGGCTCCCGCAGCCCAGTCCTCGTGGTGCTCGAGGCCCTCGCCTACGCCGCCGCCTCCAGCCTGGCGAGCCTCGCCTCCGCTGTAGCCCTGGCGCGCCTCACCCGCAGCCGGCGCCGAGCCTCCTAGCCAGCTCCAGCCGGTCGGGGGTTGCGGGCGCGTTAACGTCCACCACGAGGCTGTCCTCGAGCGCCTCGGCCCAGTGCGGGACGCCCGGCGGTATCACCCTGTAGCTGCCGGGGCCCAGCTCCTCGGCCCCCCGGCCCTCGACTCCCAGGAGGAGCCTCCCCCGTATCACGAAGGTGGCCTGCACCCCCTCGTGGCTGTGCCTCGGCACCCTCACACCCCTCTTCACGAGGGTCTCAACGACAACCATGTCCCTGCTGCAGTAGACCAGCCTGGAGCACACGCCCTCAAGGAGCTCCCTGCACTCCAAGGCTCTCAGAGCCCTCCTACAGCGCCCGGAGCCTCCCGGGGTGATAAGGGTGGGCCCCTGGGGCACCCCTTTAGAGGGGGTGCCGGCCCGCCAGCGCCTCCACGCCCAGGGCGCTGCCGGGGTGGCTGAGAGGCCGCCGCTGCCGCAGCCGGCCGCGACGCTGCTGGTCCTCCTGGCCGGCGTCGCCGCGGGCTATGCTGGGCTCCGGGCCCCGGAGGGGCTGGTGGAGCCGCTCCTCGCCGCGCTCATACTGGCGGCGGGGGTTGCCGTGGGCGGGCAGCTTCCCGCCCAGGAGGCGAGGCTGGCCCAGGCGGCCTCCCGGGGGCTGCTGCTGGCGGCCTCGACCATGGCCGCCAGCGCCTCCGCCTCCGCGGCGCTAGCCGCCTTCACCGGGACCATGCCTCCGGGGGCCGCTGCGGCCCTCGGAGCCGCCGCCGGCTGGTACAGCCTCGCGGGCCCCGCCCTGGCGGCGGTGGACCCTGTCTACGGGCTGGTGGCCTTCCTGGCCAACCTGGCTAGGGAGGCGATGCACCTGGCCTTCTACCCGGCGCTGGCCCGGCGGGGGCTGAGGGTCGAGGGGATAGCGGTCGGGGGAGCGACTACCATGGACACCGGGCTCCCCGTGGTGGCGCTCCACGGCGGGCCCTACGAGGCCGCCGTGGCGCTGGTTCACGGCGTGGTCATAACCCTCGTGGCGCCCGCCGTGGTCCCCCTCCTAGCGGCCGCCGGGAGGTAGCCCCGGAGACCTATTGAGGGCCCTCCTTGCCCTCGCGGTGGGGCAGTGTATGAGCGGCAGGACGCTGGCCGCCGCCCTGGCCGTAGTGGTCATAGTGGCTGCTGCAGCCGCCGCGCTCATGGCGATGAGGAGCGGCACCCACGGCGGGGCCGCGTCCCCCACAACGACGGCGGCTCCCCTGCCCAGCCACCAGCGCCGGCAAGACGGCTACCGCCCAGCTTAAGCGCAACAAGATCTGCGCCGTCTACGATATCCGCCTCCGCGGCGACCTAAGCTTCAACGACATGGCCTACCTGGGCGCGAGCAGGGCCGCCGGGGACTTCGGCCTCCAGCTGATAGAGGTGCAGAGCACGAGTGAGAGCGACTACCTGCCCAACCTCCACACCCTCGCCAGGCGCGGCTACTGCGCGGTGATAGTGGCTGTAGGCTTCCTCATGGCCGACGCCGTGAAGAAGGTGGCGGACGAGTACCCGGACCAGCTCTTCGCCATAATAGACGGCTACGTGCCCGACAAGCTCAACGCGCTGAGCGTGCTCTTCAAGGAGCCTGGGGGCAGCGTGCTCGCCGGCGCCTTGGCGGGCATGGGGCCCACTACTAGGGCTGCAAGGCGGTGGGCGTAGTGCTGGGCATGGAGATACCCGTGCTCTACAAGTTCGAGGCGGGCTACTACTGGGGCATCCGCTACGGCGAGAAGCTCTACGAGAAGCACACAGGAAAGAGGGTGGAGCCCCTCACGATGCTCTACACCTACACCGGCGCCTTCAACGACCCTGCCAGGGGCAAGACGGCCACCGAGGCCCAGCTGGCCCAGGGAGCCTGCATAGTATACAACGTGGCGGGCGCGACGGGCCTGGGCATATTCGAGGCGGTTGAGGAGGCTGCCAAGAAGCAGGGCTAGACCATGGGCCCGGCCTTCGCCGTAGGCGTCGACGCCGACCAGGACTGGATAAAGCCGGGCTTCATCCTAGCCAGCGTGATGAAGCGGGTCGACGTCGGCGTCTACAAGGCGGCCGGGAAGGCCCTCAAGTACTACCGCGGCGAGATCGAGAAGTACGGCGGCGTCATGGAGCTCGGCCTAGCCGATGGCGGTGTAGCGCTGAGCAGGCTAGAGGACCTCGAGACCCTCCTAGACCTAGCAGTGAAGGCTGGCAGCATAAAGCCTGAGCAGAAGCAGGAGATATACGAGAAGGTCGAGAAGATGAGGGAGCAGATACCGGGCTGGATCTGGGAGGAGGTCTACAAGCTAGCCGACACGCTCAAGAAGAATAAGGACCCGGAGGCCATGGGCGTGAAGTTCAGCGACATAGGGAAGGCGATACCCCTCGACTCCAAGGAGATACGGGAGATACGCGAGAAGCTCAAGGCGGGCTAACCCTATCCCCTCAGCCACCCGGGGGGCTGGAGGCCGGCAACGAGGCGCTTATCTCCAGCCCCAGGGCCCCTCCCCGGGGATAGGGGTTGCCCGCTCTGTGAAGCTGCAGCCATTCCTCGTCGAGGCGGTGGCGTGGTCGCTCGATAGGCTGCTGGGGAAGTGTGTTGAGCTGGGGCTGCGCTGCACCGACCCCCCCGGCGGTGATAACCCCTCTGCTGAGGTGCCTCGGCTACAACGAGTACCGGGTCCGCCGGTTCTGGGCCCTCCTGGAGGAGGCGGGGAGCCCCCTGGACATAGAGCTCTACCGCTACCCCCCGCTGAGCTTCAGCCTCACGCTCATCCACCGGAAGGGCGCGGTGGCTCACCTGCGTGACGGCTGCGTGCCCCTGGACGAGCTGGACTGCAAGACGCTGGGGGACGAGTGTATAAGGACGCCCCACTCACACATGCTCTACATCTACGTGGGCGGGGGCCTGGGCCAGGCCCAGGTGAGGGTGAACGCTGTGAGGCTCCTCCACCTCCTCCACCGGAGGAGCCCCGAGGCCGCGGAGAGGCTCCTCGACGCGGTGGTCGAGGCTGCCTGGGGCCGCGCGGGCCCCGAGAGGCTCTACGAGAGCGTCCTCGAGGCCCTCCGCGCGGGGAGTGACGTGCTGCACCTGGTCCTCCCCCTTGTCCCCTCCACGCTGGAGGAGCTGGCGCGGGTCTCGCCCGCCCTCCGTAGGCTGGCCCCTCTCCCCGGGCGCTAGGAGGGGCCCCGGGGGGTGCAGCGTAACCCGCACCATTCCCATACATTGTACATTCGTTAATCTGCGGGAGAACATGAGCCCCCTCGGTAACCGATCTACGGGCACCCGTATCAGTACGCGATAGGGTATTACCTACCGACGGGTGGATTATTGAAGGTCCTCCTCACGGTACCCCCCGACGTGCACCGGCTGGAGATCTACCGCGTGGCCGGGATGAAGGCGCCGCCGCTCGGCCTCGCCTACATAGCGGCGGTGCTGGAGCGCGCCGGCCACAAGGTCAAGATAATTGACACACCCACCCTCGAGATGGACACCAAGACCTGGCTCCACGAGGTCAAGTCCTGGAGCCCCGACGTGGTAGGCATCTCGATGCTCACCCCAACCGCGCCCAAGGGCTACATGGCGGCCAGGCTGGTGAAGCAGGAGCTGGGAGACGACGTGGTAGTGCTGGCTGGAGGCCCCCACCCCACGTTCATGTACGAGGAGGCCCTCAGCAACGGCGTCGACATAGTGGTGAGGGGTGAGGGAGAGTACACCACCCTGGAAGTGGTGAACGCGCTGGAGAAGTACGGGTTCAGCAGGGAGGTGCTCAGCGACATAAAAGGGATAGCGTTCAGGGACGAGGACGGCAAGGTCAAGGTTACACCACCCAGGCCGTTCATAAAGAACCTCGACGAGCTCCCCTGGCCGGCACGCCACCTCCTCCCCATGGAGAAGTACACGCTCTTCGGCAAGCCGATCCAGATAGCCCATGTCATGGCCAGCAGGGGGTGCCCCTACGGCTGCATGTACTGTATAACCAGCTACTTCTGGGGCCGCCGGATAAGGTTCCGCAGCCACGAGGATGTCGCTAACGAGATAGAGTTTCTGGTGGACAGGTACAAGGCCAAGCACATAGCATTCGCGGACGACGACCTGGCTATAAACAGGAGGTTCATCTACGGGCTCATAGACGAGCTGAAGAAGCGGGGGCTCGACATAACCTTCTCCTGCGGCTCCAGGGTAAGCCACATGGACAAGAAGACTCTGAAGCTCCTCTACGACAACGGGTGCACAGCCCTCTACTTCGGCGTCGAGTCGGCTAGCCAGGAGACGCTGGACAGGATAGGGAAGAAGGTGAGGCTCGAGCAGGCTGTGAGGGTGTTCCAGTGGGTGAAGGAGCTTAAGGGCTTCGCCCTAGGCTCCTTCATACTAGGCTTCCCCTGGGAGACTATAGAGGACATGAAGAGGACGGTGGAGTTCGCTATAAAGCTCGACCCCAACTACGCGCAGTTCACAGTGCTCACCCCCTACCCCGGCACCCCCCTCTACTACTACGCGAAGAAGCACAACCTGATAGAGGACTGGAACTGGGAGCACTACACCACGATAAGGCCGGTTATGAGGGGCTTCCACTTCACCCGCGAGGACCTCGGCAGGATGATCAAGTACGCCTACCGCCGTTTCTACCTCAGGCCCGCCTTCATAGGCAGGGAGCTGAGGGCGGGCAGGCTCCGGGACCTCGCCGGGATTCTCTTCAAGGAGGTTTTCTCCTGGATAAAGGATACCATTGTACACTACATGAGGTGGGGTAGATGAGCAGCGAGATGGTGGACACCCTGGTGGAGGGGCAGGGCGGCGGGAAAGAGCGGGGCGGGATGGGGGCCCTCCTGGCGGGCCTCCGCCTGCTCTTCAACAACCCCGCCACCAGGGCGCTGCTCCGCGCCGCCTGCCGGGACGCCAAGTGCGTCTACGACGGCAGGGAGGTGGAGGCGCCGGCGATATACCATGCCCTCTCGATGTTCGCGGGCGAGAGCGTCACCTCCTGTCCGGTGACAGCCAGGTTCATAGGAGTGGTGATAAAGCACATGCTGAAGCTCGGCGTCAGGCTGCTCCACGGCAACGAGGAGGAGGCCCGGGAGGCCCTCCGCGACCCGGCGGTGCGCCGCGGAGTAGCCCTGGTCATGAAGGGCCTGGGGCTCTACGGTGTCACCGTGCCCCAGAAGATGCCGGCGCCCTTCCTCGTAGTCTGGAACTTCACTAACATGTGCAACCTCCGCTGCCTCCACTGCTACCAGAGGGCGGACAGGCCGCTCCCCAACGAGCTGACCCTTGAGGAGAAGCTGAGGGTCGTGGATCAGCTCGACCGGGCCGGGGTGGCGGCGGTGGCGCTGAGCGGCGGCGAGCCGACAATACACCCTCATTTCTACACGGTGCTCCACGAGATAGCCTCCCGGGGCATGTACGCCGCAGTAGCCACTAACGGCTGGACCTTCGCGGATATAGAGAAGCTGGAGAAGGCTAGGAAGCTGGGCCTCCGCTACGTGGAGGTGTCGGTGGACAGCGCCAAGCCCGAGAGGCATGACAGGTTCCGCGGCGTGCCCGGCGCCTGGCAGAGGGCTGTGAAGGCGCTCGAGAACGCCGTCAAGCTCGGCATAAACCACGGCATGGCGGTCACGGTCACCAAGATAAATATTGACGAGGTAGAGGATATACTAGACCTAGCTGAGTCCATAGGAGTGAAGAGGGTGGTGTTCTTCAACTTCGTGCCGACGGGCCGCGGCAAGGAGAACATGTGGCTAGACCTTGACCCCGTGGAGAGGGAGGAGTTCCTACGCACAATATTCAAGGAGATGCAGCGGAGGAAGATAGAGATAGTGAGCACCGCCCCCCAGTACGGCAGGGTCGCCCTGCAGCTCAGCGGCGGCAGTAAGGTGGCTCCGACCCACTTCTACGTGGGCAACGACCCAGTGGTAAAGGCTGTAGCGGAGTTCGTGGGAGGCTGCGGCGCCGGGAGGATATACGCAGCGATAGAGCCCGAGGGCACGGTGACCCCCTGCGTCTTCCTGCCAATACCCGTGGGCAACCTGAGGGAGAAGACCTTCTGGGACATATGGAGCAACGCGCCCCTCTTCAAGCTTCTGAGGGACCGGTCGAAGCTCAAGAGCTTCTGCGGCAAGTGCCCCTACAGGAACATCTGCGGAGGCTGCAGGGCAAGGGCCTACGCCTACTTCGGCGACCCCACGGCGCCGGACCCCGGCTGCATATACAACAAGAGGGACTGGGACAGGCTAGTCGAGGAGTTCAAGAAGGTGCACAACATCAAGGTTCGGGTGGACGGTAAGGTGGTGGGCTAGCCGCCGCCCCGTTTTTCTCTCCGCCTTCCTCCCCGCGCCGTGCGCCTCCTCTCCTCCTTCTATTGGCCCCTGGTCTCGCCCGCGTCACGCGCTGCATCCAGCCGTGGCGGTGGCATTCCTCGACGCGTGTTAACATGGTATTTTGGTTATTGCACGCTGCAGCCAACAATATGTTTTTATACAGCATCTCTTCAATATCAGTGATAGGGGTCAGTGATAGGGATAGGTGGTTCATATGCCTGCCAGGGTTAAGCGTATAGCGAAGAACCTCTCGGAGAACATGCTGCAGTACACGATAATAGCCATTATACTCGGGCTCGTGACAGGCTATTACTTCAACCTCAGGCCGCTCTCGGTATTGATAACGCCTGTGGTCCTCCTAATGATCTACCCAATGATGGTTAACCTTTCGCTGGCCAGCCTGCTGAGGATACGGGAGACACTGAAGCCCGTTCTCGAGGCGCTTGTGCTGAACTTCGCGGTAGCGCCGGCTCTGATATACACGCTGGTAGAGGCGTTTCACGCTTCGACCTACATGAAGATAGCGTTGATGCTGCTGTCCGTGGCCCCGAGCTGCAGCATGGGGCTCGGCTACGTGGGGCTCGCGGGAGGCGACATGCTGACGGCCACTACAATAGTTGCCTCGGCCTTCCTGCTATCCCTCGCGGCGCTCCCGGC
This sequence comes from Pyrodictium occultum, assembly GCF_001462395.1. Classification (NCBI taxonomy): domain Archaea; kingdom Thermoproteati; phylum Thermoproteota; class Thermoprotei; order Desulfurococcales; family Pyrodictiaceae; genus Pyrodictium; species Pyrodictium occultum. Next base: position 1,389,653 of record NZ_LNTB01000001.1, on the reverse strand, counting down.
TGTGGGCTACGTGGCTGCCGGCTCCTCGCTCGGGGTGCCGCCGGGCCTCATACTCAAGAGCCTCGCGGTGGTGCTGGTGGCGCCGCTAGTCCTCGGCGTGGCCGCCAGGGAGTTCATCGAGAGACGCTATGGACTGGAGAAGTACGGGGAGCTGAAGCCATACTTCTCAACGGTGACCCTGGTGAACCTGTACCTGCTGATATACCTTATATTCGCCGTTAAGGCTAGGCTGGTGGTCAGCCACTACCACGACCTAGTGGTGCTCGCCCCGCTGATGCTGGTCTACTACGCTGCCGCTATCTCTCTGCTCCTGGCTGTCAACCTCAAGCTGCTGGGGCTGAGCTACGAGCAGCACCAGGCGGTTGTGTTCACTACTGCGGGCAAGAACGTGGCCCTCACGATAGCTGTGCTGGCCACAGCCTTCGGCAAGGCGGGTAGGTTTATGGCCGTGTACCCGGCTATGGTGGCTCTCATCCAGCCGATCGTGCTGATACTCTACCTCCGGTACAGCGGCCGCGTCAAGGCCTGGTTCGCCGCGAGGACCGCGGCCGCGCAGCGGGTGCCAGCTTAGCCCCCGGGCCTGGCCTATGTTTTTCATCCCCTTGCGGCCTCGGGCCTAACCCCCTCGGGGCCTAGGGGGATTGCAGCCCGGTGGCAGCCCCATCGTCGAGATGAGGGGTATAGTGAAGATCTATCCTGACGGCACCGCCGCGCTCCGTGGCGTCGACCTCCGGCTCGAGCCGGGGGAGATACACGGGCTCCTCGGGGAGAACGGCGCTGGGAAGACCACGCTTATGAAGATCCTTGCCGGCCTCCTCCGCCCCCCCCCCACCCGGGGCGAGATAATCCTCCGGGGTGGGCGGGTCCGGCTCCGGAGTGCAGCCGACGCCCTCCGCCATGGTATTGGGATGGTTCACCAGCACCTCTCCCTGGTCCCCGTGTTCACGGCCTACGAGAACATCGTGCCAGGGCTCGGGGGCAGGGAGCTTAGGACTGCCCGCCGGCGGATCGAGGAGCTTATGCGGGAGACGGGGCTCCACGTGCCGCTCGACGAGCCGGTGGAGAGCCTGTCCTTCGGGGCCCGGCAGAGGGTTGAGATACTCCGGATGCTCCTCCGCGAGGTCGACGTGCTGATACTTGATAGGGCCAACCACTAACCTCACTCCGCTGGAGACCCGGGAGCTCTTCCAGGCCCTCAGGAGGCTGAGGGGCCGCGGGAAGTGGGCGGCGCCGCGCTCTTCGGCTTCTTCGACACCCTCCGCGAGTGGGTCAAGGTCCTCCCGGCTGTGAAGGCCGTGGTGCCCCGACACGCTGATCAACACGATGCCCTACCTGGTGACCCTGGCGGCGGTGGCGGGTGTGCCGCGCCGCGTGAGGCCTCCAAGCCATATTAGGAGTGCCCTACCGCCGCGAGTAGGGGGGAAGGGAGGCCCCCTTGGCGCCGCCCAGGATACTCTACGCCTGGGGCATCCAGGAGGCCCGCCGCGCCGCGCTGGAGGCCTCCTGGCTGGTCAGGGCCGGGGGCTTGGTCGTCTACCCCACCGACACTGTCTACGGGCTCGGCGCCGACCCGCTGAACCCCTGGGCTGTGCTCCGCGTGTACCAGGCCAAGGAGAGGCCGCTGGACAGGCCCCTACCGGTCCTCGTCTCCGGCCCGGAGGAGGCGGAGAAGCTGGTAGCCGTCACCCCCGAGGCGCGGAGGCTCATGGAGAGGCTCTGGCCCGGCCCCCTGACCCTCGTGCTGGAGGCTAGGCCCGGCGTGCCCCGGGTGCTCCACGCCGACACCGGGAGGCTCGGGGTGAGGATGCCCAACCACCCGGCTGCGCTAGCGCTCATAGAGGCCTCCGGCGGCGCCCTGGTCGGGACCAGTGCCAACCTCCACCGGGGCCCCAGCCCGAGGACGGCGCGGGAGGCGCTGGAGCAGCTGGGCTCGAGGGTCGACGCGGTCATCGACGCCGGCCCTGCGCCCGGCGGCACCCCATCCACGGTCCTGGATCTCACCACTAGGCCCCCCAGGCTGGTCCGGAGGGGGCCGGTGGCGAGGGAGGAGATCGAGAGGATCCTCGGAGGCCCGGTTGAGTAGAATGAGTAGAATGTGGAGGAGGGGCCTCGGCGGCGCCCAAACCGCTCACCGCCCCCCGGAGGGCTCGCTCCCCGCAAGGTGGACGGCTCCCCACCGGCCCCCGGGGGCTGGCAGCCCGGGGCCCAGGGGCCTTGTGGCCGCCGCCCCCTGCCGGAGGGGCTGCAGGATGCCCCGGGCTCTGGTCCTCGTGGCTGCGGCTGCACCGTCCCGGGAGGAGCCTGCAGCGCCGGGGGCTATGCAGGGCCGCGAGGAGCAGCCCGGGGATGCGGGGAGCTGGACGCCGCCCTGTGGACCCCGCCCTCATCCAGCTTCCGGGGCGCCGCCCCGGCGTCCGGGCGGGTGGGCCGCCCGCCGTGCCTGGAGCCCAGCGAGCCCTGAGGCTTAAACCCGTCCCGCCCGGCCCTCCTCTAGCCAGCGTGCCCGGGGCCCGGGTTGGCCGGCTCTCTGGCGGCGCTGCTGGCTACGATCGGCTCCTACGTGTACCGGGGCCTCATCTTCGCGGCGGTCATGTCGGCCGGCGTGCTGGTAGCCATGATGGTCCGCCGCATGGTCCGGAGGACCCTCGAGCTGAGCCAGCTCCCCATGCCCGTGGTGGATATAGCGGCGAAGCTCACCTACTATAGCCTCGTGGCCCTCGTGGGCGTCCTGGCCCTTGGGCTGGCGGGCTTCAGCCTGACCGGCTTCGCGTTCGCGGGCAGCATGATAGGCGTCGCGCTCGGCTTCGCCAGCCAGACCGTGGCGTCCAACTTCTTCAGCGGCCTCTTCCTCTACTTCGACAAGCCCCTGAAGCCGGGGGATATAGTGGAGCTGCCGGAGACAGGCGTGCTGGGCCGCGTAGAGGATGTAACCATGTTCTCCACGAGGATAACGACCCTCGACGGGCTCAGCGTACGGGTACCCAACGAGACGGTGTTCCGGAGCACGATAAAGAACCTCTACAGCCACCCAGCCCGGAGGATAGAGTACCTGGTCGGCATAGGCTACGGGGAGAGCATCGAGGAGGCGCGGGAGACAATACTCCGCGTGCTGGCCGGCCACCCCCTGGTGCTGGCCGAGCCCGAGCCCAGGGTGTTCGTAGAGGAGCTGGGCGATAGCGCCGTGGTGCTTCGCGTAGCCTTCTGGGTGCCGAGCACCAAGTGGCTGGAGGTCAAGTGGGAGATGCTCGGCAGGATAAAGGAGGCGCTGGACGAGGCCGGGATAGAGATACCCTTCCCCCAGCGCGTGGTCTGGCTGAGGCGGGAGGAGCCCAGCGCCCCGGAGGAGGCGGGTGATGGAGGCCGGGGAGCCCTGGAGGAGGCTCTCGAGGGCGCTGCTTGAGGCCCTCGACGGCCCCCTCCGCCGCTGGGCGGGGCTGAGGCTGGCGGACGCCTTCGCGGGGCTCAGCCACGTCTACCTCGAGCTGGAGGGCGGCTGGTGCGGGGTCAGCCTGGTCCCCCGCTGGCTCCCCCTGGAGCCGCTCGACGCGGTGCTGGAGGACGCGACCCCCAGGATGCTCGCCAGGCTGGCCGCCCGCGGGGGAGGCCTGGCGGCAGCCTTCGCCGTCGCGGCGGTCAACGCCGCCACGGGTGCGTGGATAGAGTGCAGCCCCGAGCCGGGGGTGGCGGTGCAGAGGACCGGGCTCGCCAGCCTCCTCCGCGTGGAGCGGGGCGACACCGTGGTGATGCTCGGCTACATGCCCGGGCTAGCGGGGGAGCTGGCCGCCCGGGGCGCCAGGGTGGCGGTGGCGGAGCTGGACCCCTCCCTCCTCTCGGAGGCGGAGAGGGCGGGCTACCCCGTGCTCCGCTCCATGGAGGAGACGCTGGAGGCCCTCCGGGCCGCGGACATAGTAGTCGCCTCGGGGAGCGCCGTGCTCGACCCGCCTAGGCTCCTCAAGGAGCTGGCCGCCGCGGGGGCTGCGAGGGAGCGGGTGCTGGCCGGCCCCACCTCCAGCTTCCACCCCCTCGTCGCCGGGAGGCTCGGGGCCACCCTGGTCGCGGGGACCTACATCGATCGGAGCGTCTGCAGGGAGCTGCGCTGGGCGGTGGCGGCCGGCGCCGGGCCCCACAGCCTAGAGCGGCGGCGCCGGGCCCGGCTGGTCAAGTGGGTCGCTAGACCCCCGCCGCCATCCCCCACTCGCGGAGCCCGTTGACGGCCATGTAGAGGCTCCGCTGCATCGCGTGGGCCGTGTAGAGGCTGGCCGTCCTCGTGAGCCTGTAGCAGTCCCCCCTCCTCTCCTCGCCGATCATCCTTAGCAGCGCCTGCACCGTCGCGCTGAGCGGGGCTGCCAGCCGGCCGTAGCGCTCCAGCAGCACTGCGGGGCACCAGCGGAGCCCGAAGGCCATGGCCGAGGCGTAGTAGAGCATGTCCTCCACGGGGCTGAGCCTCCTGGCTAGCAGGGCTGCATGGCCCCTCCTCTCGACCATCCTCATGTAGCCCTCGGGGGTGAAGCAGTTAACGTATACATAGCGCCTGGTGCGGCCTATCCCGCTGAGCCCCAGCGCGAGGAACCTGTCATATTCAACCACGTACTCGTCTATGAGCCTAGAGCCCCGGTTCATACACCAGGGGGTCGCCGGCTGGTAGCCGGCCTCCAGGGCGGCCCTGAGTACAGCCTCATAGAGCCCCGGCTCCTCCGGGTGCCAGGGCCCCTCGCCCCGGATCATCATCAGCCTCCTCCGCCCCGGCGGGGGCATCAACGGGTAGAAGGTGACCTGGCTCGCTCCGAGCCTGAGCGCCCTCAGGGCTTCCTCGTACACCGTCCCGCGCGTGTCCCCCGTGGCGCCCCAGATCATGTCTATATTGAGGGTCTCGAACCGGCCCCTCGCAGCCTCCACTGCCCTCACCGCATCCTCCACTCTGTGGCTGAGCCTGCCGAGCCTCCGCAGCCTCTCGGCGGTAAGCGCCTGGACCCCTATGCTCAGCCTCCTCACGCCCGCCGAGCGGAGCACAGAGACACTTTCATCATTTATATCTATAGGGTTGGCCTCCACCGACACGGCCAGGCCGCGGCCGAAGTAGCTCCGGAGCACATCTATCGTCTCCGCCAGCCCGTATACATCCACGGTGGGCGTACCCCCGCCTATGTAGACGAGGGGCACCCGGACCCTCTCAGCAGTGGAGGCTAGCCACGCGGCCTCCACCGCTAGGGCCTTGAGGTACCTCCGGCTCCTCTCGGGGTCGAAGGGGTAGCGGACGAAGCTGCAGAAGCTGCAGAGAGGCTGGTGGCAGAAAGGCATGTGGACGTAGAGCGCGTGGTCCCCCTCCGCCGCGGCAACCTCCTTCACGTGGCTACGGGGCTCGGCCCTGCTCTCCCGGAGGCCTGTGAAGAACCTCTCGGCCTGCTGGAGCGCCGCGGCCGCGAGCACCCGGGCCAGCCGCACTGAAGCGGGCGGGATCCCGTAGGTCGGCGGCCTCTCGCCTTCTCTGCTGCCCAACCGCCGATCCCACGCCTATTTCTGCGGGATAGTAAGGCTAAATATGCGTCGATTATTTTGTTTATTAGTTTTGTTTCTTGTCTTGGTTTCCGGGATTCCGCTCCCGGGGGCCTCTCCGGGGCTTCTCCTGTCAGGCTCTGGGCCTGGATCTTGGAGACCTATACTTAAAGTAATACCTCCCATCCTAGGGGATGGGGCAGGGGTCCCTGGAGCAAGGACCCCCGGGATAGACTCTGCGGGGATGCAGCGGGGCCTTGAGGGGGAGTGCCAAGGGCGGCGAGCCGGTAGGCATGGTGACCGGTGACTCCAGGCCGGACTACTTCGTCTTCACCGTAGACCCCGAGAGGATACCACCCCTCTACGACTACGTCTACGTTGAGGCCTGGGAGACGCCGCCCGGCGAGGACACGAGGGTTATGGTGAAGATACTCGCCCAGATACGGGCGATGCGCCGGCTCGCCGTGGGCGTGTCCCCCGAGCACCCCTGGCCGGTGATAAGGAACCTCAGCCTCCCCCGGGGCAGCGACACTGTTGTCGCGGCGGCCCGGGTCCTGGGCTATAAGTGGAAGGGCCGCATCTACCTGCCCCGCCACGCTCCTCCGGTGGGGAGCTGGGTCTACCTCGCCTCCGACGAGCTTCTCCGCGACTTCTACTCGGTGGAGGAGCCCCGCCGGCTCCACGTGGGCAGCCTCATCTCGCGGCCCAGCGTCCCTGCCTACCTGGATCTCGAGGGCGTGAAGAGGCATGTGGCGATAATAGCGGCGACGGGCGCGGGGAAGACGTGGGCCAGCGTGGTGCTTATAGAGGAGCTGCTGAAGAAGGGTGCAACCATAGTTGTCCTGGACCCCCACGGCGAGTACACGGCTATGAAGAGGACGGCGTTCCGCCTGGGCCCTGGCTTCGAGGACTCGGTGCGCGTCCTCAAGGCCAGGAGGGACCAGGAGGGGGACATCCAGTACCGGGTCAGCGTGGCCAGCATGTCGGCGGAGGAGCTGGCCTCCATAGCCGGTGTGCCGGCTAAGGCCACGAGGATAAGGAGCGTGATCTACGGCGCTAAGCGGCTCGCCCGCTGGGTGGCCGAGGCGACGGGGGAGAAGAAGTGGCTAGGCCTCCGCGGCATGATAAAGGTGGTGCAGGCCGCCATAGACGCGGCCGAGGTCGCCAAACTGCAGGGTAGCAGGCTGGACCGGTTCGCCGCCGAGCTTCTGCGCCGCCTCAGCGTCACGGCTAGCAGGGACCTGCAGAAGGCCGCGGCCACGGGGAGGCGGCTGGAGGAGATACTCTCGGCCGACGAGGGGCTCGGCCGGGGGATAAGGAGGCTCTGGCTGGCCCTCAGCAAGGACAGCAGCCCCGGCTACGACGCGATACGCTACCTGGAGGAGCTGCGCCGCATAGGGGTCTACGGGGTCGCCCGCCTCCCCCTGGACCAGCTGCTCTGGCCGGGCACGGTCACGGTGGTGAACCTGGCCGGGCTCCGGGCCGAGGTGCAGGACCACCTGGCGTTCAACATCCTCTCGAGGGTGTTCAACGCGAGGCTCCGCCACGTGAGGGGCGTGGGCGGCGAGAGCTACCCCTACCCCGTGGTGGTCGTGGTGGAGGAGGCCCACAGGTTCATGCCGCCTAAGACGCAGAGGCAGACGCGGAGCCGCGACATAGCGGCGACCATAGCCAGTGAGGGCAGGAAGTTCGGCGTCTTCCTCGTAGCTATAACCCAGAGGCCCTCCAGGATAGACCCGGACGTGCTCAGCCAGCTCCAGGGCCAGGTGATACTCCGGATAGTGAACCCCAGGGACCAGGAGGCGGTCCGGGACGCCAGCGAGCAAGTGAGCCAGGACCTGCTGGACAACCTGCCGGGCCTCAACACCGGCGAGGCAGTGGTTGTGGGGCCCCTGGCCCCCAGCCCCATCATGCTCCGGCTCCGGGACAGGGTGCTGGACTACAGTGGCGGCGACCTGAGCCTCGCTGAGGCCTGGGCCGGCGGCCGCGAGGACGCTAGGCTGGTGGAGGAGATCAGAAAGGAGGCCCTGGAGAAGGCCGGCGAGCTTCTCGGCGAGAAGCCCAGCGACCTCGGGGACGCCTTGGCTGCTATAGCCGGGCTCGACCCGGCGCCGGAGATACTGGAGAGGGCGCTCCGGCTCCTCGCCAGGGAGAGGGTGTGGGCCAGCTACAGCGAGGAGACCGGCACGGTCTACGGCGAGGTGGAGACCAGCGGCGGCCGCACCTACGAGGCGAAGGTGAGCCTCGCCGACCGCCGGAGCAGCTGCAGCTGCGGCTCTAGGCAGCCCTGCAGCCACGCGGTCGCTGTCCTCCTCCGCGCCCTGCTCGACGGGCTCCTCGCGGCGCCCAGGCAGCGTGGCGGCCAGGAGGACGCCTGGTGGAGCGACTTCCTCTAGACCCCGTGGAGGTGTGGGCCTCCTTGACGGTCTACCTGGATGCAGGGGACGTGGACCGCCTGGTCGACCCGGAGGGCCTCGTGGAGGATGTGGAGAGGCTGCTGGCCTCCGGGGCCTCTGCGCCTCCCAGGCTCTCGCTGGAGCACCGCGGCTCCTGGCTCGGCGTGATGCCCGCGGCGGGCCAGGGCTTCTACGCGGTTAAGATCGTCGGGGTCTACCCTGGCAACCCGGGGCGGGGCCTGCCCCTGGTCCGGGGCCGCCTGCTCCTCCTGGACGCCGAGACGGGGGAGGCCCTGCTAGAGGCCGACGCCGCCCCCGCCACCGGCTGGAGGACGGCCGCCGCCACGGCCGCCGCGCTCCGCCTCCTGGGCGGGACCAGCGGGGTGCTCGGCGTAGTCGGCGCGGGGGTGCAGGCCCGCTACCACCTCAGGCTGCTAACTCGCCTATACAGCTACAGCACGGTCCTGGTAGCTTCGAGGAACAAGGCGAGGGCGTGGGAGCTGGCCAAGAGCTACGGGGGCGAGGCCGTCTCCCTGGAGAAGCTTCTCCGCCGCTCCGACGTGGTGGTGGCAGCCACCACGTCCCCCAGCCCGGTGGTGCTGGGAGGCCTCCTGCGCAGCGGCGCCGTGGTGGCCAGCGTGGGCGCGCCGAGGCCGGTCAGGGAGCTGGACCGGGAGGTGCTGCTCCGGGCCCGCTGCGCCCTGGTGGACACGAGGGAGGGCGTGCTGAGGGAGAGCGGCGACCTCGACGAGGAGGCGGTGGGGGAGACGGGGGTGGAGCTGGTGGAGCTTGGGGAGGCGCTCCGGGGGAGGAAATGCGGCTGGGGCGATATCGGGCTCTATAAGAGCGTTGGGACCGCGCTGCTAGACCTTGCTGCCGCCCTCCACCTCTACCGCAGGCTGCGCTCCGCCGGCTCTTAGCCCCTGGGCCTTCTCTTCCAGCCTCTTCCTGGGCAGCGGGTAGGTGGTCTTCTCGGGCAGCAGGCCCTGCGGCCTCACCATCAGCAGTATCACTAGCAGGGAGCCCAGCACCAGGTAGTCGAGCCAGGCGGGGTCGAAGGGCAGGTAGGGCGCTATAGCGGTCTTATTGTAGGTTATCATCTGGCGGACCAGCACCAGGGTGAAGACGCCCAGCAGCACGCCCAGGTTGTTAGCCATGCCGCCCAGTATCATCATGGCCCAGACCCAGAAGGTCCAGGACACCCTGTTGTAGGTGGTGGCTATCCAGCCCAGCGACCACGTCATGAACAGCGCGCCCGCCAGCGCCGCCAGAGCGGAGCCCACCATGAGGGTCTTCAGCTTTATCCTCGCCACGTCCTTGCCCAGGCTCTCGGCCGCGACCTCGTTCTCGCGTATGCTCTTCAGCAGCCTGCCCACCGGCGCGCGGGCCAGCAGCTCCATGTAGGCATAGGTTAATGCTGCTATCAGCAGGGTTATCAGCAGCACCGACACCGTGTGGGCGTGGGGCACGCCGGCGCCTCGGAGCATGCTATCCAGCCACACCAGCGTGTTGGGGACCGTCAGCCCCAGGGTGCCGCCCAGCTGGGGGGCGTTGTAGGCCACCCTCAGCGTCGCCTCGGCGGCGGCGAGCAGGAGTATGGCCAGGTAGTCCGCCCGGAGCCTTGCAGCCGGGTAGGCGGCCAGCCAGCCCACCACGGCGCCCAGTGCAGCTGCCACTACCAGCACCAGCAGGAAGAGGCCGGCGGCGAGCCCCGGGTGGGCTGCATAGTACTTGGTCAGCGCCTCCGCTATGAACGCGTTGTACTCGCCGGCGTAGTTGAGGCTCCCCCCAGTGGTTGAGGCCAGCTGCTGCTTCAGACTCTCGGGGAGCAGCGCCACCCCCAGGTAGCCCGGCAGGGCTGCCGCGACAACAGCGCCTATGATCACCGGCAGGTGCTTGCCGAAGTTGGGTATACCTGTTATACCGGCCTCCAGGTTGAGGCTGAGCGCCACGATAGAGTAGACCGCTACCCAGAGCCAGAAGCTAGGCTGGAGCGCCACACCTATAACCGGGATGGCCACGCCCCATCACCCCCTCCTAGCTTGTCTCAACAGCCTCCTCCCTCCTCAGGGTTACGCGTTTAACAAACTTCCTCCAGTTGACCCCCATCAGCCCCTCGGGGGCCAGGAGCAGTACTATAACTATGAGGGATAGGGAGACCACCTTACGGTAGACGACCAGCCCAGGCATGTTGAGCGCCTCGGCGAGCATGCCGGTGCCGAGGGTCTCGCTGAGCCCCACCAGGTAGCCGCCGAGCACGGCGCCCAGCAGGCTCTGCAGCCCGCCCACTATGCTGGCGGCAAACACGCTCACCACCTCCTCGCTGCCCACCACGGGGTTGATGCGGAGCACGAATGAGAGCAGCCCGCCGGCAAGCCCCGCGAACCCGCCGGCGATAATCCAGGAGAGCATGTAGACCAGGTCCACGTTGACCCCTAGCACCTCCGCCAGGCTGGGGTTCTCGATGCTAGCCCTCATCGCCACGCCGAGCCTGGTCCTTGTCAACAGCAGGTAGAGCGCCACCAGGCCGGCGAGCGTGAGACCGACGGAGATCCAGAAGCCCTCCGTCGCGCCCGCGACTCTGCCAGAGACCATGCCGCGGAGGCTCCAGTCCCTGCTCGTGCCCGTGGCCGGGTGCATGCCGGTCAGTATATCGGCGTATATGTTGAGAACGCCTATGAGGAATATGTCGACGCCCAGCGTGGATATCATGAGGCCCAGGGGGTCAGTGCCCCTCCGCTGGAGCGTGCGGAGGACGAGAATATACTGGAGCAGCCCCGCCAGGGCGCCGGCCAGGAAGGACGCGGCAAACCCCAGGCCTATTCCATGCCTATACACCGCTACCACGGTGAACAGCGCGTAGGCGCCCACGATGGCGAGGCTGCCGTGCGCGAAGTTGGGTATCTTAGTGGTTAGGTAGGTCAGCGTGAGCCCTATAGCGAGCAGCGTCAAAGCGTTGGCGTAGATGAGGCTGTTCTGGAGGAATATTATCGACACCATCGCCCCGGGCCTCCGGCTCAGCCCTCGCTGCTGACAAGGCCGAGGTACATGCGGGCCAGGTCTGGGTGCTTGAGGAGCTCGTCCGCCCCTCCCTCGAATGCCACGCGGCCGCCCACCAGGAGGACCGCGTGGTCGCCGTACTCGAGGGCCTTCCTGGCGTTCTGCTCCACCAGCAGGACCGTTATCTTGTACTCGTCGCGGAGCCTCGCTATTATATCGAGTATCTCGAGAGCTATCTTCGGCGCCAGCGCGGCAGTGGGCTCGTCGAAGAGTATGAGCTTGGGCCTCCTTATCAATGCTATCGCTATGGCCAGCATCTGCCTCTCGCCGCCGCTAAGCGTTCCCGCCCGCTGCCCCATCCTCTCCCGTAGCCGGGGGAAAAGCTCCAGGACCTCCTCCACCCGGTCCTGGGCCTGGTTCTCGTCGAGCCCGTAGGTTGCCATGGACAGGTTCTCCCTGACGGTGAGGTTGGCGAACACATTGTTGGTCTGCGGCACGTAGGCCACGCCGAGCTTGGCTATCCTGTGAGGCGGCAGGCCGGCTATGTTCTTGCCGTCGAGGAGTACCTCGCCGCTGTAGATGGTGGTGAGCCCGAATATGGTCTTCAGCGTAGTGCTCTTACCGCTCCCATTGGGCCCCACTATAACGGTTATCTTCTCCGGGGGCACGGTGAAGCTGACGTCAAACAGTATCTGGAGCTTACCATACCCTGCGTTTACCCCGCGGAGCTCAAGCTTGGGCACGGCTCATCACCCTCCAAGGTAGCTGTCGATTACGAGCGGGTTGGATACAACCTCCTCCGGCCTGCCCTCCGCTATGACCCGTCCCCGGGCCATGGCGTAGGCGTAGTCCACGTACTTCATAGCTATATCGAGCCTGTGCTCTATTATAAAGAAGGTTATGCCCTGGTCACGGAGCCTAACTATAAAGTCGAGTATCCTATGCGCGAGCGTAGGGTTAACGCCGGCAATAGGCTCGTCCATGAGCACGAGCTTGGCCCCGCTCATGAGGGTGCGGGCTATCTCCAGCAGCTTCATCTGGCCGCCGCTCAGCTGCCCCGCCGGATGGTCCCAGAGATGGTCGAGGCCCACAAGCCTGAGTATGGAGAAGGCCTTGTCCACGAGCTCCTCCTCCACGGGGAGCCACTTGCCCCGGGCGAGCGGGGCGGTGAAGGACTCGCCCGGGTGCCTCTTCGCAGCGAGGAGGACGTTCTCGAGCACGGTCAGCTTGGGGAAGGGCTGGGGCACCTGGAAGGTCCGGGCCATGCCCAGATGGTAGAGCCTGTGGGGCGGCAGGCCGGTCACATCCCTGCCCTCGAACACCACTCTCCCACCGTCGGGCCGGTAGTAGCCGGCTATCACGTTGAGGAGGGTGGTCTTGCCGCTCCCGTTGGGGCCGATCAGCAGCGTTATGGTCTTCCTGCGTATCTTGACCGTGGCATTGTCCACTGCCACCAGGCCGCCGAACCTCTTCACTATTCTCTCCGCAACAAGTATGTACTCGTTGCCGTGCCCCTCCCTGGGCTCCACCCGCTCCCCCGCCACGGCCTCCATGGAGGACCCTAGGCCCACGAATAGGGCATTAGAGTATTAAAGAGCTTATTCCGGCACACAGGTCAAGCATATAGTGTTATTGATAACGATTAATGATTAGGCAACCAATTATGGGTGCGCTTGGCTCGAAAACATAAAAGGGAGTGGGAATCCCGTACCCCCCGGCCATCAGAGGAATCACGGTCGCGTACGCGTGGGTGGAGGTGAATAGGCCGTGGCGAGCAGCCGTGTAGCCGCAGCAGCTGCAGCCATAATAGTCATCGCTATAGTCGCGCTCGCAGCCTACATGGCCAGCCACAGAGGCGGCGCCCCCAGCGCGCCGGCCAGCGCCCCGGCAACCACAGGTACCCCGCCGGCCGCCACCACGCCGGCGACAACGCAGCAGACGCAGACGGCGCAGGCAACCAGCACCGCTGCCCCCTCGGGCGGCCTCCAGGGCGAGGTGCTGATAGGCGCCCTGCTCCCGCTCACCGGCGACCTCGCCAGCTACGGTGAGAACAGTAAGGCAGCTCTCGAGCTAGCCCAGAAGGATATAAACAACTTCCTGGCCAAGGCCGGCGCGCCCTTCAGGATAAAGATAGTGGTCGAGGACACCCAGACCAAGCCCGAGGTCTGCCTCCAGAAGGTCCAGGCCATGGCCGCTAAGGGCATAAAGTTCTTCATAGGCCCCCAGACCAGCGCCGAGGTGCGCCAGATACTCAACTACGTCAACCAGAACCACCTGCTAATCATAAGCCAGAGCAGCACCGCCCCCAGCCTAGCCATACCCGACGACTACGTGTTCCGCTTCTGCCCCACCGACAACATACAGGGCCCAGTGATAGCCAAGATGGCCAAGTACTTCGGCGCCAAGGCTATAGTGATCATGTGGCGCGGCGACGCCTGGGGCGACGGCCTCCACGATGCCATTAAGAAGGAGGCCCAGAAGCTCGGCATAGAGGTCATCGACGGCCCCAGGTACGACCCCAAGGCCAAGGAGTTCAGCACCGAGGTAGACAGGCTAGCCAGCCTCGTGCAGCAGGCGGTACAGAAGTACGGCAAGGACCACGTGGCAGTAGTCTACATAGGCTTCAACGAGGTAGTCCAGGTGTTCCAGGTGGCCAGCCAGTATGACATACTGAAGCAGGTCCGCTGGTTCGGCAGCGACGGCACCGCCCTGCTAAGCGAGCTGATAAAGGACCCGACCGCCGCCGAGTTCGCCGCCCAGGTGAAGTTCCTCAACCCGATATTCGCTGCCACCCGGAGCCAGAAGTACGAGAAGATAGTAAGCGAGCTCAAGAAGATGCTAGGCCGCGAGCCCGACACCTACGCCCTGGCAGCGTATGACGCTGCCTGGGTGCTGACCCTATCCCTGCTGGCCACCCAGAAGTACGACCCCACCGCTGTCAAGAATATACTGCCCGACGTTGCCTACAACTACTTCGGCGCCACCGGCTGGATAGTGCTTGACAAGGCTGGCGATAGGGCGTTCGCCGACTACAACCTATGGGTGGTGGTCAAGACTCCGCAGGGCTACGATTGGAAGCTGGCCGGCGTCTACCACTACTCCAGCGACAGCTTTAGCTGGTACATCAACCTCCAGTAGGGGAGGGGGGCCTCTGCATCAGGTGCCGGTCCAGGCCATGAACGTAACTCTAGATTCTTTTTAGCAGCCTGCTTAGGCCCCTTACTCCGGCTGCGTCGTGATGCATGAGTCTCCACTCCTTTATCTGCTCGCCGCACCTGCATGGCCGCGGCTGCTCTCGGTGCAGGCATTTTATGCTCGCAGCCCTGTATCCGGCGGCTACTTGGTAGCGGTGCGGGTTGGAGGCTGCTCTACATCTTCCTAGGTCGGCTCTTTCTCCTCGTTACTGGTGCCTGTTGCCAGCTTGTAGCGGCCTGCAAGGTTCTCCACTAGGCTGTCCTTGGCGGCTTTGCAGTATATCGATGAGAGGGCCTTGGCTCGGAGGCTTGTATCAATAATGTCGCGTATGTTGCTTGGCTGCTCCATGACCTCTACCAGCAGGAACGTGTCCTTGGGCTCGTTTATCTCCTCCACTATCCCGCTCTGCGGCTCCACCACCATGGTGGGCATCTCCACTATCTTGTCCACGGTCTCGAAGACAGAGCCCACCGCGAGTATCGGGACGTTGTTCTCCACGCTACGGGCTAGGAGGCTTAGCTTCACCCGGTGCTCGTCCTCCCCGGGCCGGAGGCTCGCTATGAACACTGTCGCGCCCTCGAGGAGGAGGCTGCGGGCCACCTCCGGGTAGTAGATGTCGTCTTCCGCTAGGAGGCCTATGCTCCGGCCGACCTCGTCTACCACTACCAGGCTGCGGCCCGGGCTTATCCCTAGCTCCTCGTCGAGCCCGTTGCTCGCTATCTTGCGGTACTTCGCCAGGAGCGTGCCGTTGGGCGCTATCACCACGGTTGTGAGGAATATCTTGGGGCCCGCCCTCTCTATGATGGGGCCCGCCACCAGGTAGACGCCGTTCTCCAGCGCCACCATGGAGAGATACTCGAAAGTGTTGCCGGGTATCCTCTCCGCCTGGTTCCTGGTTACAGCCCGGTTCCTGGTCCGCGGGTAGTGGAGGAAGAAGGGGCCGACGTTGACGAAGCCCGGGAGGACTACGAGCCTCGCACCCTTGAGCGCGGCCTCCTTCACCAGCTTCCTAGCCTTCTCCAGGTTCGACTTCTTGGCTAGGGGCTTCAGCCTCATATGCACCAGGGCCACAGTTATAGGCACACGCACCTACCTCCGAGCATCCTCCACTCCAGCCCGCTCCAGGGAGCGTAGGGGGACGCGACGCCCCCGGGGGGTGGGCAGCTGGCCCGGGCCCGCGGCGTCTCCTATGCGGTATCTCATGGGGATAAAACCTCTTAGGGCCGGCTCCTCCCTGGCCGCGCTGCCCCTCTTGCAGCGCTGCAGGCCCCCAGGGGGAGCCTGCACGGTCTCCTCCCGCCGGCCCCTCCCAGTACCCCATGCAGACGCCCGGGGATATAGAGGGTCTAGTCGGGAACCAAGCCCCGGGTCAGGCTGAACGAGCCCCCGGGGGCTGGGGCGGCGGTGGCAGCGGGTAGTTTCACCCGCCTCCAGGATACTAACACTATATCACAGGAGGGCTGCTGCGGTGGTAGCTGTGGATGTGAGGACTGAGTGGAAGACATAGCTAGGCATACCCCGTACCATGCCAGGGCGGCGCGCCTCGCAGCCGTGGCGCTCCTCTCCCTGATCCTCCTCGTCCCCGCGCCCATGGCCCCGGCGGGGGCCCAGCAGGCGGCCGGGCTCCGCGTGGAGGTCCACAACTCGACGCTAGCCATACTCGTCTACCCGGATGGCTCGATAAGGCCGGTCTACCATCTCGAGGCCAGCTTCTACCCCGTCAAGGGGACGGGCGCCGAGGGAACGGTTAACGCCAGCTACACTACGTACTATAACGGCTCGCTCGAGCGCCATGTGCTCAACGCTACAGCCCAGCTGGCCTTCTCCAAGCCGGTGGAGAATGGCAGCGCGGTTTTCAGGCTGAACGGCAGCTACAGCTACAGCAACGGCAGCGGGGAGGCTGTGGCCAGCGGCGGCCTGGTGGCGGTGAGCGGCGGCAGCGAGACCAGGCTGGGCCTGGAGGAGCTGAGGGTAACGCTCTCCAACGCCTCCGAGATCCTGGTGGATGCCAGGCTGCTTCTGCCCAGTGGCAGCGTGGACCCAGGCCAGCTGCCCCCGGCGAGCCAGCTGAACATGCTGCTGGCGGTCCAGGGGATAAGCTACCTAAGGGTGAGAGAGCTTAGCGCCAGCGAGCAGAGCGACGGCAGGGTACTCCTCCACCTGGCGCTAGCCATAGACGCCGACGCGATGCTGGAGTCGGCCGCAGGCATGGGGCTCAGCGCGGGCGACGTGGCAGCGATAAGGGATATGCTGGGCTCCGACATAAGCGTCAACGGCTCCTTCAGCCTCAACGCCAGCGAGGAATCGAGAGGCGCCTCGTTGAGGGCATCGCTCAGCTACATTGACACCCACATGGGGGACCTGGAGAACGCGAGTAGCATCGCCGCCAGGGCGGCGCCGGCCCTGGAGCACCTAGTGGCAGTGCTAGCGGCGAGAGCGGCGGCCCCCTACCCCGGGGCCCCCGGCGCCGGGATCGGGGCCCAGCTCCCGGTCCAGATAGCGCCCCTCCCGCTAGGCTGGCTAACGGCGCTCCACGAGCTGGTCTCAGCCACCCCGCCGGGGCTCGTCAGGGCCCCCGGCGAGGCGGCCGTAGAGGCCAGGCTGGCGCTCCACATGGATAGGGCCGACCTGGTGCTCGACTACACGGGCTACAGGCTCCACACCGCCAACACCACGGGCAGTCCCGCCCGAGACGCGTCCAACGCCCTCACCGCGGTCTCAGCAGCCTACACTGCGGCGCAGCCGGCCATAGAGCAGGCGGGCAGCGTGGCCCCAGGCATAGTGCCGGAGGAGGCGAGGCTCATCCCTGCGGGCAGCGAGGTCAGCATCCATCCCAGCCACGCCCCGCTCCCGGAGCTGGGCAGCGTGGTGGTTGTGATAGGGGGTGAGAGCAGCCAGGGCCAGCCTTCCACGACGGCCACGCCGCCAGCCACCACAACCACTACTACAACCGCGCCGGCCACGACTACAACCTCGACAACAGCTACAATCACCACCACTACATCTACCACAGCGGCCACAACAGCCACGCCCACTACAGGGTCCACTACAGGGACAACGACGACAGCGGGCGCAACCACAACGGCGGCAGCCACAGGAACCCCGGCGTCGACAACCCTCCCGGCAGCCTCCAGCACGCCAGCGGCCACGGCTAGCCCCAGCCCCGGCGGTGGCCACGGCCGCGCAGCAGCCTACGCGGCGGGCGGCATAGCAGCCGCGGTAGGAGTGGCGCTGCTGCTCAAATGGCTGCTTGCAGCCAAGCCCTAAGGCGGCCTGCCTCTCGGCACTCTCCCAGGCAGCGCACCCCACCCTAATCCTTCTTTCCACTGGCCTCCCAGACGTCCCCATGCTCTCCTCCACCAGCTCCATGGCCTAGCCCACACCTTATCCACTCCTGCCTCTCCTACGGGCCTGCCCTCAGCGCCGTAGGGTCCTGGAGGAAGGTGGTTACGTGGAGAGGGACTGGAGGCGGCGGGGAGGGGGGAGGAGGGGATGCCCGAGGGCCTTATCAGAGCCTCCCGTCGAGCCCCGCCTGGGCGACGGAGCTCCTGGGGGAAGGGGCTGTGCGGGCCAGGGGTCTCCCGGCGGTGGTGCTGCTCAGCCTCGCCGGCGCGGCTGTCAAGATCTACGGCTCGCTGGCCTACGGTAGCAGGGCTCTCCTAGTTGATGCCCTAACCTGTGTAGCCAGCCTCGTCTCCCTGGCGGCGGTGGTCTGGTACCTGAGCATCGCCAGCGCTCCTCCAGACGAGGACCACCCCTATGGACACCACCGGCTCCGCTACGGGGGCGCGCTGGCGAGCCTCTCGGCCTACATGTTCGCCGCCGGCTTCTCCGCCGCTGTGCTGGCCGCGAGCACGGGGGGCTACCGGGTGGGTGGGGAGAGCAGCCTAGCCGCCCTGGTGGGCGGGGGCTTCTACGCCGCCGCTGTGCTCGCCGCCCGGGGGCTTGACCCGGTGCTCCGCGTCTACGCCGGGTTCACGGCCAGCGAGCTGGTTGAGAGCGTTGTTACCGCCGCCAGCAGCTGGCTCGGCTCGAGCCTCGGCTACCTCTACGACCTCGCCGGTGGAGCCCTGGTGCTCGCCTACCTCCTCTACGAGGCGGTCGAGACCCACCGGAGGCTGCTCCGCGTATTCTCCGACACGGCCGCGCCTAGAAGGCTGTACGAGCTCGTCGAGAGGGAGGCCCGGCTCCGCGGCCTGGAGCCTCTCCGGCTTAGGCTCCGTATGCTCGACGAGGCGCGGTGCAGCGGCGACCTGATAGTGGTCCCCGAGAGGGGGATGCCGCTGGACGTGGCCGATATACTTGCCGACGAGCTCCGCCAGGAGATGGAGGCCAGGGGCTGCGACCTGGTGATACACGTGGGTGTCCAGGAGAGGCGCGAGGCCGCTGCAGGGGGTGGAGGCCTCGGGGTGGGACCCGCCGGCTCACCCCAGGCCCGGGGAGCGGGCCCCGGCGTCGCCGGCGCGGCCTCCATGGCCGCAGAGAGTGGGGGCTCCTCGTGATAAACCCTAGCGCGGCCTATGCCCCTCCCGCAGCAGCCTGCCGACGGTGTCGAGGAGCCGGCGGGCGGCCAGCCTCTTGTGCATCCTGGGGATCTCTATCCTCTCGCCCCTCCAGGTCACCACGAGCAGCCGGTTGGTGTCGTAGCCGAAGCCGGCGCCGGGCTCGAGCACGTTATTGGCCGCCACGGCGTCGAGCTTGTAGCGCTCCAGCTTCTCCCTGGCCTTCTCCTCCAGCTCCCTATCATCCCTCGCGGTCTCCGCGGCGAAGCCCACGTGCACTGCCCTAGGGGCCTCGGCCACCGCCTCCTCCACTATCTTCGGGGTCGGCTCCAGCTCCACGCTCAGCCTGCCCCCAGTGCTCGGTATCTTCTCCCCGCTGCTCCTGGCGGGCCGGTAGTCCGCTACCGCGGCGGCGTAGAGGGCGGCGTCAACCCTCCTCACAGCCCTGAGCACCGTGGCCATCATCTCCTCGCTGGTCTCAACCCTCACGGCCTCATCAAGGTAGCCTGTCCAGCCTCGGGGGAGCCCGGCGCAGAGCGGGCCGTGGACGAGCCTCACCCTCGCGCCCCGCCACGCCGCCTCCAGCGCCAGGGAGACGCCCATCTTCCCGGTGGAGGGGTTGGTGACAACCCTCACCGGGTCCAGGTGCTCCCGGGTGGGCCCGGCGGTGACGAGGACGTGGACGCCCTGGAGGTCCCTGCCCCTGGTCACCACGGCCTCGGCCCACCAGGCGGTGAGCTCCACCGGAGGGTACTTCGCCTGCTCCCCCTCAACCAGGGGGTGGAGCACGTGGAAGCCCTGCCTCTCCAGCTCCTCGACCAGCCTCCCGGCCCTCCTCCACATGCCCATGTGCATCGCGGGGACGAGGAGCACGGGCTTCCCCAGCCCCGCCGCCTCCTGGGCCAGGGCTGAGACGGGGGTCGAGGCGCGGAGGCTGGCTATCTCGGAGAGCGTGTCCAGGCTCGCCGGCGCCACCAGCACGGCGTCGCAGAGACGGGCGAGCGCCACGTGCTCTATCGCCCCGGTTATCTCCGTGACCGCGGGGAGCCCGGTGGCCCACTCGAAGAGGCTTGGGGAGACCAGCTCGGCGGCCGCCCTCGTCATGGCTACGCGGACCACGGCGCCGTAGCGCATAAGCAGCCTCGCGAGGTCGATGCTCCTGTATACAGCCGCGCTCCCCGTGACCCCGAGGGCGATGCAGCGGCCCTCGAGGTCGCCGCCCAGCTCCCCTATGATCCCGGCGCTGGGGTGGCGGGCGCCCCAGAGCCAGGGCTCCAGGCCGCGGGTCAAGGCCTGCAGCGCCACCCGCCGCTGTTCCCCGGCCCCCCGGGTTTGAATTAGATGGCGCCAGGCGGTGGCCCCCAGGGGCTGCGGGGAGGACCAGTGGCGGGCAGCGGCTGCCTCTACCGTGTCCGGGTCCCGCTCCATGTAACCGGGCTCTGGCTCCCGGTCTGGCGGCCCTCCCGGAGGGAGACGGGAAGCCTGGGCGCGGGCCTCCTCCTGGAGCCCGGGGCGGTGGCGCGGGTCGCCAGCTGCAGCGGCGGGGGCTGCGGCGCCCTAGTGGTGGCGGCTGGCGCGAGGCTCGAGGAGCAGCCCAGCGTTCTGAGGGAGCTCTACAGGCTCCTCGGCGGCCCCCGGGCCCGCGTCCTGGTAGAGATCCCCGTCCCCCTCGCCGTGGGCTACGCGGGCTCGGCTGCCCTGGCCCTGGCGGTGGCTGCTGGGGAGGCGGCTGTGAGGGGCATGAGCCTGGAGGAGGCGGCGGCGCTCGCACACGAGGCCGAGGTGGCCGCCGGCACCGGGCTGGGGGACGTGGCCGCCATGTTCCTCGGCCGCGGCCTGGAGGTCAGGCTCGCCCCCGGAGCCCCCGGGCTCGCCAGGCTGGCCAGCTACCCGGTGCCGGTGGCGAGTGTCTACAGCCTGGAGCTGGGCAGGATGACCACGGATGAGATGCACCGGGGGCTCGGGGAGAGGCTCCATGTGCTCGCCGCGCCAAGGCTGGCCAGGCTGGCCAGGAGCCCCGGGCTCGAGCGCTTCCTGGAGGAGGCCCGCGGCTTCAGCATCGAGGCGGGCTTCGCCCCCGGCTGGCTGGCGGAGGAGCTGGACGCGCTGAGGGAGAGGGGGCTCCTCCTGGGTTGGTACGCTAAGAAGAAGGTGGCGGTGGCCGTGCCGAGGCCTGGCCGCGAGCGGGAGGCCTGGAGGGCCATCGAGAGCCTAGCGGCGGGCCACGGGCTGGCTGCGAGGCTCCACCGGCCCGCCCCCGGCCCCCTGACCCTGGAGCCCTGCCCCGGGGAGCCGGGCGCGGAGGCCTGGCACTAATAGCCCGCGGCCCCTGGCCCCCCCCCCCCGGGGCCTGGAGGCCAGCAGGGCCGTGGCCCGGAGGCTCTGTACCGAGGAGAGCCTTGTCACCGTGCTCCGCCCCATATACCCCAGGCACACTAACCGCTACGGCACGCTCCACGGGGGCAGGCTCGCCGGCTGGATGCTCGAGGCCGGCGGCATGGCTGCTATGAGGGCCTCCAGGGGCTACACGGTGCTCGGCGCGATGGACTACCTCTTCATGCTCAGCCCTGGGAGGCTCGGGGAGAACCTCCACGTCTACGCGTGGGTGATAGGCTCCACGACCCACACGCTCGACGTGCTGGTCTACGCGGAGGCCCACCCGATAGGGGGCGGCGGGGCCCGGCCGGTGAGCGTCAGCCTCCAGACCCACGTGGCTGTCGACGGGGAGGGGAGGCCCAGGCCCCACGGGGTCGAGGCGGGGCCCTGCAGCCTCGAGGCGGAGGAGCTGGCGGAGACGCACCGCTACTGGCTCGAGGCCCGGAGGCCCCTCGTGGAGAGGAGGAGGGAGATAGCCTCCAGCAGCGCCCCCCTCGACGCGGTGTACAGGAGGACGAGCTACTTCTTCGTCTCCCCCGAGGACACGTTCACCCTCCCCGGCGTGCTCGACGCATCAAGGCTCTTCTACTATATAGACCAGATGGCGGCCGTGCCCGCCATAGAGTTCACCGGCGCCCCGATGGTGACGGCGGGCTTCGACGCAGCCGTGTTCGCCTCCCCCGCGAGGGTGGGGGACCTGGTGAAGCTGGAGTCCGGGATAACCGGGGCGGGGAGGAGCAGCCTCGAGGTAGCGGTACGAGTCGCGGCCAAGAACCCCCAGCTCGAGGAGACGGAGAGGACGGTGGCCCTCCTCTACGCGACCATGGTGGCTGTAGACGAGGAGGGGAGGCCCAGGCCCCTCCCCCGCCGCCCCCTGCTGAGCGGGGAGAGGATGAGAGAGTACCTGGAGAGGAGGAGGCTGCGCGAGGATAGGAGGAGGGGGGTAGGGAGGATAGTGGAGCAGGCCCGTAGGCTCGCCGGTGGCTGAGCCTTGGAGCCCCTGGTGGCCGTGGTGGGCGGCTGCGGCGCCGTCGGGAGCGTGGCCGCGGTCGCGCTCGCCAGGGCCGGGGCCCGCGTGGCCGCGGTGTCCAGGAGGCCCGGGGGCTGCAGGGAGGAGGCCCTGGAGGCCCGCGGCCTGGGGGCGGCCCGTCTCCCCGTCTGCGGCTGGCAGGGGGCCCGCCGGCTCCGGCCCAGGGTGGTGGTCTACGCGACCAAGGCCTACGACCTGGATGGGGCGGTTGAGGCATCCCTAAGGGCGGGCTGGTCCCCCGAGCTGGCGGTCTCGATGCAGAACGGGCTCGGCAGCCTCGAGCTGCTCGAGCAGGCCTACGGCCCGGGGAGGGCCGCCGCGGCGCTAGCCTACTACGGCGCCACCAGGCTCCCCGGGGGCTGCGGCGCGAGGCTCGCCGGCTCCAGCCGCAGGGTTGCGGTCGGCTGCCGGGCCAGGGCGGGGGGCGCCTGCAGCCCCCTGGCCAGGAGGCTGGCGGAGCTCCTCTCCAGCGGCGGGCTCGAGGCCGAGTACGTGGGCGACGTGGAGCCCTACAGGTGGGAGAAGCTGGCGGTGAACGCGGCCGTGAACCCTGTAACGGTGCTGGCCTGGGATAGGAACAGGGTGGTGGTGGAGAACCCCTGGGCCCGCGGCCTGGCCGAGGCCCTCGCCCGGGAGGTTGGGAGGGTGGCCAGGGCCGCGGGGGTCGAGCCGGCCAGCGACCCCGTGGAGGCTGCGCTCCGGGTGGCGGAGGCGACTGGGGACAACTGCTCCTCGATGCTGGAGGACGTGGCCGCGGGGAGGCGGACCGAGATAGACTATATCAACGGCGCTGTATGGAGGCTCGGCGAGAGCCACGGGGTGCCCGCCCCTGCGAACCGGGCGGTCCACCACGCTGTGAGGCTGCTCGAGCCATGGCTGGCCGGGAGAAGGTCACCGTGCGCCACGTGATTAGGGCTAAGCAGAGGGGGGAGAAGCTGGTAATGGTCACAGCCTACGACACGCCGACAGCCCGGCTGGTGGACGAGGCGGGGGTCGACATGATCCTGGTGGGCGACTCGCTCGGCATGGTAGTCCTGGGGCTCCCCTCAACCCTCCAGGTCACCATGGAGGACATGGTGCGCCACACCGAGGCGGTTGCCCGGGCCCAGCCACGGGCACTAGTGGTCGGAGACATGCCGTTCATGAGCTACGAGGCCTCGGTGGCCGAGGCGGTTAGGAACGCCGGCCGCCTCCTCTCGGCGGGAGCAGACGCGGTGAAGATAGAGGGCGGGAGCGAGTACACGGACGTGATAAAGGCTATGCGCCGCGCCGGGATACCGGTGATGGCGCACGTGGGGCTCACGCCCCAGAAGCACAAGCTGCTAGGCGGCTACAGGCTGGTGGGGAAGACGGCGGAGGAGGCCCTAGAGGTCATACGCGACGCCGAGGAGGCCGCCGAGGCGGGGGCCTTCGCGGTAGTGGTGGAGTTCACCGCCTGGGAGGTGGCGAGGGAGATAACAAGGAGGATAAGCGTGCCCACGATATGCATAGGCAGCGGCCCCCACTGCGACGGCCAGGTGCTGGTCATCCACGACATGCTCGGCCTAACCCCCAGCCCGCCGCCCTTCGCCAAGCGCTACGCCGACGTGGCCTCGGTGATACGCGGCGCGGTCGAGGCCTACGCCCGCGAGGTGAGGAGCGGAGCATTCCCGGGCGAGGGCATGTACTGGGGCATGAAGAGCGGCGAGCACCAGCGCCTCCTAAAGCTGCTGGAGGGCAGGGGGGAGAAGCGCTAGAGAACCCCCGGGCCGGGAGGAGAGGGGGTCGGCATTCGCTCCCCCTCCACGCAGCCCCCGGGGGAGGGCTCGGCGAAGCCGGGCACACTCCCCATCCAGCCCGAGAGGCGGCTCCGGGGAGAGGGGAGGCTAAATTTCCGCTAAACCTCCGGAGGGGCGGGGACAGGCTTCAGGAAGGCGTTAGGTTGCAACCCCGCCCCCGCCCAGGGCCCTGGGGCTGGGTGGAGGGGCGGAAGAGAGATAGCCTGGGAGGAGCCCTTATCCTTAGGGCCTCCAGGTGCTGGTCCTGCCCTGCGACCGTGGCGCCGCGCTGGCTAAGCTGGAGCGGCTCCACCGCCGGCTCCGGGGCAGGCTGCTGGGCGTTCTGGCGTCCTCCACCCTCGCTGCCCTGCTGGTGCTCGCCGCTGTAACCCTCCTCCCGCTGCCCGGCCTGGCCCTCGTGGCCCTCGCCATCCTCGCCCTCCTCCTCGCGGCCACGCCGCTCCTAGCCTACGCCCGGCTGCTGCGCCCGCTCCTGCTCGTGGAGAGGCTCCGCCGCGGCCTGGCGGACGGCTCCATCGATATCAGCGAGGTCTGCGGCCGCCCCCTCCTGGAGCCGCCCAGCCGCTAGCCCATGCGCTGGAGGTAGCGGAGCCCCTCGGGGTCGTGCTCCCTTATCACCTTCTCCTCCTCGGGCGTCAGGGGGTCCAGGGTCTCCACGCCTCCGCGGGGCACCCTTATCCTCATCGATGAGTTGGAGAGCACCTCCTCAACCGTCACGCCTGGGAGGAGCATGCGGAGCACCGGCCCCTCCCTCGTGTACTCTATCAGGGCCTTGTTCGTGCAGAGCAGGTGGCGGAACCCCTTCTCTATCCTGACCCTCCCCGGCCCGGTGACGAAGTCGACGCGGGGCACCAGCACCCTGGGCTCGTGCCTCGCCCATATGATGAGCTTCGGCACTAGGGGGAAGAGGTAGGCCGTGGCGGCGCCTCCGGGCAGCTTCACCCTGGGCTTGTCGTAGCCGCCTATGGCTGTGAGGTTTGTGTTCCCCTCCTCGTCGACCTGGGCGGCGCCGAAGAACATTGTCGTGAGCCTCCCCTTGGCGGCGAGGTCGAAGGCGTCTATGGTTGTGAGCACCCCCAGGGGCTCCGGCTCGGTGTAGGGGTCCCCGGTGCTGGGGGCCAGCCTGACCGCCTCCACCCTTGGCTCTAGGTGCTCCACGACGCTGGCCCATGTGAAGTCTACGCCGTAGACGCGGCGGGCCAGAGCCATGGCTAGGACGGGGAGGGGGCTGGTGAGCCCGTGGTACACCACGTCCCCGTCCTCTATCAGCCTGGCCATGCATTTTATCATGTGGTCTGTGGGCCTGCTGGCCACGGCCGTCTACCCCTCACCCCCTCATCCTGGAAAGGTTGGCCTTCACCCACTCCATGGCCCTGCCCTGCCTCGCCGCCTCGACGTAGCCGCGTATCGCCTCGTAGTCTGCCCGGTAGAGCCCCGGCATCGCTGTCGGCCAGGCGCCCCTGGGCGCGTGGACCACCGCGTCCACGTGGAGGCTTGTAGCTGAGAGCGTGTGCCTGAAGCCTCTCAGCTCCTCCGGCTCCACGATCCTCTCGGCCGAGATTATCACGTGGCGGGCGGCGCGTATCTTCAGCTCGTCCTCGAACCTCGGGCCCTCTATCACAGCGTTCCCGTAGGGGTCGCTGACGTGGACGTGGACCAGCGCGTAGTCCGGCTCTATCGCCCGTACAGCCACCAGCTCCTCGCCGGTCCAGGGGTCCCTTATCCTCCTCCACGTCCCCCAGCGCTTCTCATGCAGCTCGAGCAGCTGGCTTCCCAGTATCCCCCGGGCGGGCATGAAGGGGACGCCCTGGGCCCCCGCCCGGAGCCCGGCTATCACCGCGCCGCAGGTGTCCTCGATGTACTCCACCTCCCCCCTCTCGGCCAGCCTCCTCACCGTCGGGGCCAGCCCGTAGAGCTCGAAGCTGGCCATAGCGGCCCTCACGCAGCGGAGCAGGCCGGCCGCAGCCATAACGTCCAGCGCGAACCCGG
The DNA here is from genome assembly GCF_001462395.1 of Pyrodictium occultum. Lineage (NCBI taxonomy): Archaea > Thermoproteati > Thermoproteota > Thermoprotei > Desulfurococcales > Pyrodictiaceae > Pyrodictium > Pyrodictium occultum. The sequence continues at coordinate 1,363,894 of NZ_LNTB01000001.1, read as the reverse complement.
GCTCCCGGTCTATGAAGCAGAGGTCCCTGGCGCCGCGCTCCACCAGCGCGGCCACAAGGGCGGAGGGGTTCCTCACGAACGTTATACCGCTCACCGTGACGCTGGAGCCGGGCTCCACCAGCTCCGCGGCGTAGTCCAGGTCCACGAGCTTGGGGCTCGGCACCCCTAGGCCACCCCCTCCATCCAGCCTTAGCCCCTGGCCGCGCTCTCCATGGCTCTGCGGAACTCCTCGACCGCGCGCCTCACCTCCTCCACCCCTGCCTCGTCCTCGAGAGTGCTGAGGTCGCCCAGCGGGGCGCCGGTGAGCACCGCGCGGAGCACGCGGCGCAGGATCTTGCCGGTCCTGGTCTTCGGCAGCTTGTCCACCACGTAGACCCCCTTGACCACGGCGACGGGGCCGTACCTCCTCCTTATCATCTCCCTGACCTCCCCCGCCAGCCTGGCCCGATCGACCTCCACATCCATCTTCGGGACCACGAAGACGGCGAGGACCGTGCCCCTAAGCTCGTCCGGCACGCCCACCACGGCGGCCTCCGCCACGGCGGGGTGCTCGAGCACGGTGTTCTCGACCTCTGCGGGGCCTAGCCGGTGGCCAGCCACCTTCAGCACGTCGTCGGCCCTGCCGAGGATGTAGACGTAGCCGTCGCTGTCTACGTAGCCGTAGTCGCCGGTGTAGTAGTAGCCGGGGAACCTGCTCCAGTAGGTCCTCACATACCTCTCCCTGTCGCTCCATACACCGTAGGCGAAGGCCGGGGGCACCGGCGCCTTGATAGCTATGTAGCCCTTCTCCCCCGGCGCCGCCTCGCTGCCGTCGTCGCGTAGGACGCGGAGGTCTATCCCGGGGTAGGGGAGCCCGACGCTCCCCCTGCGGTAGGCTATGCCCCCTACAAGCCCGTAGCCGCCCGGCGCGGTGATGAAGCCGCTGTTCTCCGTCTGGCCCCAGGTCTCCACCACGTGGCAGCCCTGGCGGCTCCTGCAGACGTGGTTGACCAGCCAGTGCCAGGGCTCGAGGCCGAGGATCTCCCCCGCGCTGACTATGAGCCGGAGGGTCTCGAGGCTATAGCTACGGGGCACCTTCTCCCCGTAGCGGATGAGCAGCCTGACAGCGGTCGGCGCCACCCAGGCCATGTTGACGCTGTAGGAATCCACTATGTCCCACCAGGCGCCGGGCCCCGGGTGGTCGGGGGCGTCGCTGTACCAGACCACGGTGGAGCCGTTGAGGAGCGGCCCGTAGGTGGCGTAGCTGTGGCCGTTTATCCAGCCTATGTCCACTGGGACGAAGAACACGTCGTTGTCCAGGAAGCCGAAGAGCCACCGGGTATGAGCGTAGGTCCAGACCATGTACTGGCCGTGGAGGTGTAGCATCCCCTTGGGCTTACCCGTGGTGCCGCTGGTGTATAGTATGAAGAGCGGCTCCTCGGACCTCACCATTACGGGCTTGAAGCCCACCCTCCGGGGGTACTTCTCAAGCTCCTCGTGGACCCAGAAGTCGCGGCCAGGCCTCATCTCGACCTCGTTGCCGGCCACGCGGTGGACGAGGACCTTCTCCACCACCCCGCCGGCCTCGGCCACCGCCTCGTCGACCACGGGCTTCAGGGGTATGAGCCTCCCCCTCCTCCTCATCCCGTCCGCGGTCACCACAACCCGGGCGCCGGAGTCGCGTATCCTCTCGGCAAGGGCCCTGCTCCCGAACCCGCTGAAGACGACCACGTGGGCGGCCCCGAGCCTGGCCACGGCGAGCATAGTATACATCGCCTCGGGCACCATGGGCATGTATAGTACCACGCGGTCGCCCCGCCGGACACCCATGTCCCGGAGCAGGGAGGCGTAGCGGTTCACCTCCCTCAGGAGGTCGCTGTAGCGGATTATCCTCTCCTCGCCCTCCCCGCTCCTCCAGATCAACGCGGCCTTGTTGCCCAAGCCCTTCTCGATGCTCCGCTCCAGAATGTTGTAGGTTATGTTGGTGACGCCTCCCACGAACCAGCGGTAGAACGGGGGATCAGTGTCGTCGAGCGTGGTGTCCCAGCGCCGGGCCCAGTAGAGTTCGCGGGCCACCCGGGCCCAGAAGCCCTCCGGGTCCCGGAGGCTCTCCTCAACCACCTCCTTCTGCCTCTCCACAAGCTCGCGCTCCCAGGCATCCCCGCGGGGCTCCATGGCTACCAGCCTGCAGTCGCGGCGCTACGCGCGCGGAGCGTAAAGAAGAGGTACAGAGCTAAGATATAAACCTGCTATTTTACCTAATCTATGCCCACAGTTCCGTGTCGCCGTGCCGGCTTACCGTGGGCCCAGGCAGCGATGGACGCGCCTGGGGTACCTCTTCTTAAACTCCAGCCCCGCCCCCGGACTGGGCGCTCCACCAGGGGCGGGCATGGAGGCATGCCGCTGCTGGAGGTCCAGGGGCTCGTCAAGATCTACCCCGGCGGGGTGGAGGCCCTCCGCGGCGTGAGCTTCAGCCTCGAGGAGGGCGAGGTCTTCGGCCTCGTCGGGCCCAACGGCTCGGGGAAGACGACGCTCCTCCGCATAGTGGCCACGCTGCTCAAGCCCACCAGGGGCAGGGTGGTCCTCGACGGGGTGGATGCGGTAAGGGAGCCCGGGGAGGCCCGTAGAAGGCTAGCCTATGTCCCCGAGGAGGTTGGGGGCTATCGCCGGCTCACGGGGCTCGAGTACCTCTCCTTCGTTGTGGGGGCCTTCCTCTCCGCCCGTGGCGCCTCGATGAGGGAGGTGGAGGAGGCGCTGGAGGAGGCGGTGAGGCTCACCGGGCTCAGCCGCCGGCAGCTGGGGAGGAGGATGCAGGAGTACAGCAAGGGTATGAAGCGCCGCCTCCAGGTGGCCTGGGCGCTGGCGGTGAAGCCTAGGCTGGCTATACTCGACGAGCCCACCTCCGGCCTCGACATGGAGGCCGGCTACGAGCTTCGCAGGGTCATAGCGGGGTACGCTAGGTCCCACGGCGTGACGGTGCTGATGAGCAGCCATAACCTCTTCGAGGTCGAGTACCTCTGCGACCGGGTCGCCTTCATGAAGAATGGGAGGGTGATCGATATGGGCTCCCCGAGGGAGCTTATAGCCAGGTACGGTGCCCGCAACCTGGAGGAGGCCTACATGAGCGCTGTGGCGGAGCGTGGCGCGGCTTGAGAAGCCTCATAGCAAAGGAGCTTAAAACGCTTATAAGGGAGCCGATGGTAGTAATGATGATAGTTATGCCTGTGCTTGTCTACGCGCTCAGCGCCCCCTTCTACAGCGGTGCCGCCCGCCAGGCTGAGGAGGCGGCCAGGCTCCGAGGGGTCCGCCTGGCCCTCCTCTCCTGCCACGGTGGGGGCCTCGTCCTCAGGCTTCTGGCGGCCTCCCTCCGCTCGGCCAACGTGAGCGTGGACGTGGTGGACAAGTGCAGCCCGGTAGAGGTGCTAGAGGAGGGCTATGACGTGGCGGTGGCGGTCAACGCTACGGGCGGGCGGCTCCGCCTAGAGATATACGTTGGAGGGGACCTCGCCAGGCTCGCCCGCACCCTCGCCCTCCCCGGCTCCCTCACCAGCGTCCTGGCCCGCGCCATGTCTCCCGGGGGCAACGTGTCGAGCAGGGCCTACGTGCTGCTTAACGGCCGGCTCTGGGGCTTCGAGGAGCTGAGCAGCGTCTACTACACGGGCGTCACCATGGGCTACGCCTCGCTCTTCATACTCTTCCCCGCCGCCTCGCTGGGCGCGGCGCTCATAGGGGCTGAGAGGGAGGAGCGCATGCTTGACGTGCTCCTCTCCCTCCCGGTGCCCAGGAGGAGCATAGCCCTCTCCAAGGCCGTTGCCGCGCTCGTGGTGGCCCTCCTCGCAGCGGGCTCGGCGTTCGCGGGGCTCTTCATCCTCTTCTCCTCCCTGGGGCTCCGGCTCAGCCTGCCGAGCTACTATACGCCGGCGAGCCTCGGGCTCTACACCCTCTCCCTCGCCTCCGAGTCCCTGCTGGCCACGGCTCTGGCGATGCTGGTGGGCCTCTTCGCCTCAACGGTGCGCGGCGCCCAGTCGGCGGCCGCGCTGGTCGCGTTCCCCGCCCTGATCCCGTTCCTCGCGACCCTGGCGGGGCTGCCCTCCTCAAGCCTCTTCGCCCTGGCCCCATACGCTGCCTCCATCTACACCGGGCTCTCCCCGATCCTCGGGCTGAGGCCGGCAGCCCTGGCGACCCTCGCCCAGCTCGCCGAGGCCGCCGCAGCCCTCCTAGCGCTGGCCAGGCTGCTGGAGTCCGAGACTGCTGTAACCGGGCCGGAGACGCTTAGGAGGCTGCTCTCCAGGCTAAGAGCGAGGAGGTAGCACCCCGCGGGGCCCCGGCGGCCTTGGCCAGGGTGAAGCATGTAGCCGGCGTGACCGTGGCTGTCCTGGAGCACGGGCCCACGCCCCTCTCCCCCCTGGGCGGCATGCTCTCCAAGCTCGGGGAGGTCTACCGGAGGGCCCGCCCGGGGGAGAAGCCCGACTACGTGGAGCTGCACCTCTACCCGAGCATCCTGGCCCTGGCGGAGGCCCTTGAAGGCGAGGCTCTGCGGGCCGGCGCGGGGGTCTCGGCGGCCTACCCCGTGGCCTACGAGGCCTGGACCGGCATACCCAGGATACATGCGGTGCCGGGCGAGCTGGCCAGCCTGCCTGGCGGCCTCTCCCTGCTAGCCCACGAGGCCGTGCACAGCATCCTACACCAGGGCCCGGGCTACTACATTGTCCGCCTCCCCCGCGGGCTCCCCGCCCACAGCGGCGTCCTCGTGGCCCACGCCGCCGCAACGGTAGTCAAGGACCTGGAGGTCCACCTCTGGATGGCCGAGAGGGGGCTAGCCGGCGACCTAGGGGCGCTGAGGAGCTACTGGCTCCACAGCCTCCCCCGCGAGGCCCCCTGCACCCGGCTCACACTGGCCGGGGATGTGCTCAGAGCCGCCACCGCCTGGATAGCCGAGGGCCTCGAGCCCCCGCTCCCCCAGGGCTGCAGCAGCCTAGCCCCGCTCCTAGGCGTACTCCAGAGCATGGCCGAGGGGTGGCGGAGAGGGCTGAGGCCCTGGGGCCAGGTGGACAGGCTGGTAGAGGAGATGGCCCGCCTCGCGGCGGACGGCACGCTCACACCGTAGCATCGGGGCTCCACAGCCCCCGGGCTGCAGCCCGGCAACCAGGCCCCCAGCATTTCCATCATATATATCATTATACTCTAATGATTCACGTTATAGTATTTTATCATGATATTATATTAATGCGTTATTATGCAATTTATTGAGATAGAAATAAATAGAGCAATCAAGCGTTGAAATGTCACGGCCAAGGCGTGGAATACATTGAGGTGCTATTGTGTATGGATAGCAGGATAGCACTCGCGATAGGCATAGTGGTGCTGCTTGTAGGCCTCGCCGCGCTTGTGCCCGGCCTCCAGCGCTACTGCCCGAGCTGCGTAGTGGAGCGCAGCCCCTACCCGTTCACTGTGATGATGGTGGCCTACACCACCTACGCCGGCCTGGCAGCGGGGATAGTGATGGCGGTCTCCCTTGCGAGGCTCGCCGGTAGGCTGGACGAGAAGTGGATGAGCCACGCATACTGGGCGGCGCTCGGCCTGCTGATAGCTGCCTGGATAACAGTGTTCCTCGACCTCGGCCGCCCGGACCACGCCGTCTGGCTGGTGGAGGGCTGGCACCCGACCAGCAGGGTCGCCTGGATGCCGGTGTTCTACATACTCCTCCTGATACCGCTGCTCACAGTGCTGGTGGGCTGCATAAGGGAGAGCAGGGTCTGCTCCAACGGCGTGGCGGTGGGCGCGGCTCTCCTCACAGCGGCGCTGCTCGAGCTCAACCTTGGCAGCGTCTTCGGCTTCGCTGTCGGGGTCCCGGCGTGGCAGGGGCTCTACCCTGCCCTCAGCTTCCTAGTGGCCGGCGTGGCAGGGGGTGCCGCGGCTGCGGCCTTGCTGGTCCCTCTAGGCGCTAAGCTCCACGGCTCCGGCTCCGACACGGCGAAGGCCGTCAGGCCGCTGGCCGGGATAGCCTTCGCCGGAGCGCTGCTCGAGCTGATCCTCGAGTACTGGAGGGGGCTCCAGGCGGGCTACTACCCCGGTGTTGAGGCCTACTTCAGCCTGGCAGGCTCCAGCATATGGGTGGAGGCGGGCCTGCTGGTAGCGGCGCTGATAGTCCTGGCTGCGGCCTATGCGAGGAGGAGCTACTGGGCCCTGGTGCTGGGCTCCCTGCTCCTCATAGCTGGGGTGGTGGCCGGGAAGTACGGCTTCATAATACACGGCGAGGAGGCCAGGATAGAGGCCCAGACATTCACCCCGGTGAACCCCTACAACGTCCTCTACGGGGGCGAGCACTACAGCATCTCGGGGGCCGACGCGGCGGCTGTGGCTGCGGCGCTCCTCATAGGCCTTGGGGTGTTCATGATTGGCGAGCCTCTTCTCGCTCTCGAGCCTGGTGAGAAGCCTAGACTGCTTTTCTTCCGTAGCGCAGGCGGAGTAGAAGCTAAGCGGTAGAGGGGTGGCCTACGTGTCGAAGCTCTCTAGGCGTGAGTTCCTCAAGGCCGCGGGCGCCACCGGCGTAGCATTGGCAGCGGCTGAAGCGCTCAAGCTGGGCGTGGGGAGGCGCGGCTCAGGCCCGGGCCTCATGCTCGAGGCGGGCAGCGGGGATGCCGAGCTTGTGCCCAACGTCTGCAGGATGTGCACCGCGGCGTGCAGCGTGATGGTCCGCGTTAGGGACGGCAGGCCTGAGAGGATAATAGGCAACCCCTACGCCGACGTGCTGAACTCGACGGCAATCTGCGCCCGGGGCAACGCCGGCGTCTTCCGCGCCCTCAGCCCCGATAGGCCCAGGAGGCCCCTGCTGAGGACGGGCGGCGCCCGCGGCACCTGGAGCTTCAGGGAGGCGGACTACGAGGAGGCTGTGGCCAGGGCCGCGGAGATACTTGGCAAGCTCTACAGGGAGGGGAGGGGGGACAAGCTCATAGTAATCATAGGCCAGATAGGCTGTGCTACCTATCACCCGCACTCGGCAAGCCTCGCCGCGGTCCTGGGGAGCCCCAACATCATAAGCATGCCGCTCTCGACCTGCATAATGCCTAAGGGCGCTGCCTGGGGCGTAACCGGCCTAGCAGGCAAGCACACCGAGATCCTGCCGGACTACCCGAGGACCAGGTACTTCCTCAGCTTCGGCCGCAACCTCGGCGGCGCCGTGGCGGTATCATACCAGACGAGGAGGGCCGGCGAGAACATCCGCAGCTTCAAGCTCGTGGTCCTCGACCCCAGGCTCAGCGAGTGGGCCGCCAAGGCTGATGAGTGGATCCAGATCAGGCCTGGCACCGACCTGGCGTTCCTCCTGGCGATGATAAACGTGATAGTGAGCGAGGGGCTCTACGACAGAGAGTACCTGGCCAAGTACACCAACGCGCCTATGATAATCGCGGGTGACGGCCTAGCCCCGGTGAAGACCAGGAGCATCAAGAAGAACATAGCCGGTAAGGAGGTGGAGCTGGTAGACTTCCTGGTCTACGACCTAGCCTCTAGGGAGTTCAGGTGGGCTAGCGAGGCGCTGATGCCGGCGCTCGAGCTCCCGCCCGGGGCCCGCGAGTATGAGGGCAAGCCGGTGCGCACGGTGTTCGAGGCCCTCCGCGACCACGTGAAGCAGTACACCCCCGAGTGGGCCTCGAGGATAACCGGAGTGCCGGCAGAGACCATCAGGAGGATTGCAAGAGAGTTCGCCACGACAAAGCCGGCGGCGATCGAGACCGGCTGGAACTCGAACAAGTACTGGAACGGGTTCCAGCTGTACCGCGCGGCAGCAGTGCTAGCGGCGCTCACTGGCAACCTGCTCCGGCCGGGCGGCGTGGTCCTCTCAGCAGCCGGGATAAGCAGCGTGCTCTCTAGGGCAGGGCCCCCAATGCTGCCTCCGACCTCGGTCGTCCAGAAGGCGGATCTCTCCACCGAGATAACCCTCAGCGACGGCACCAAGGTCAAGGGGCCGCTCCTCCCGCTGGGCTTCAACTACACCGAGAAGCTCCCCGAGCTGCTCAGCAGGGACAAGGGCTGGGTGATACTGGTCATAGGGGCCAACCCCGCTAAGACTATGATGGGCACGGCGTTCAAGAAGATAGCCACACTACCCACAGTTGATGCCGTGATAGACCTAGGCTACAATCTGGACGATACCGTGCTCTACAGCGACGTGTTCATACCCGAGTGCGCCTACATCGAGAGGAGCTACAACATACACGGGGCCTGGTTCACCCCCGCTAAGGCTGTACGCGCTGCATTCAAGGCCGCTGACCCGCCGCGGGGCGTGCAGTGCAAGGGGCTTGTGGAGATCATAGCGGACATACTTGCCAGGATAGACGAGGAGCTCGTTGAGAAGTATGCCGAGCACCTGGCCAGCCACCTGGGCATGCCCAGCTGCGCCGAGGGCTTCATCGAGGCTGCCCGCCGCTACCTGCAGACGAGGCGCCACGACGAGTTCATGTCCGGTATAATAGAGGCGCAGGCCAAGTGCATGGGGCTGAACCTGGCCAAGCTGAGGAGGGAGGGCATAGTAGTCATTAAGCCGGAGGAGTGGGGCCTGGAGATGAACAGGAAGATACTGGAGAACGGCTGGCTCAACAGCCCGACGGGCAAGGTGGAGATACTCCCGCTCAAGATACTGGGGCTCATGAAGAAGCGCGGCTTCCCGCTGAAGCCTGAGTGGCACCCGTTCCCCACATGGGTGCCCCCAAGGTGGATGCGCGGGCAGCTGGGCGGGGACGAGTTCGTGGTGATAACGGGCAAGGTGCCCACCATGAGCCACGAGTCTACCTATGACAACCCGCTGCTCGCGGCCAAGCTCACGCCGCCGGAGCATGAGAGCGTGTGGATCCACAGCTCCAGGGCCCAGGCGCTCGGCGTGAGAACCGGGGACGTGGTGGAGGTGTGCGGCGAGAGCGGCAAGTGCTTCAAGGCAAGGGTGTGGGTGACCGACTGGATCCACCCGGACGCGGCCTACATACCGCCGCACTACGGCGCCGAGCCGGAGCTGAGGAAGAGGCTACGCTTCTACAGCGCAGAGGTGCCGCCGCTGGCAGAACTGGCCCCGCTGATCACGGAGCCCGTGGCAGGGAGCCACCTCATGTCCGACTTCAAGGTCAAGATAAGGAAGGCCTAGAGGTGGCTGGCCGTGACGAGGCGTATAATGGTCATAGACCTGGAGAAGTGCATAGGCTGCAACGCCTGCACAGCAGCATGCGTGGCCGAGAACCTCAACAGCCCGATCTACTACAACCCGCCGCCGGTGGCCAAGCTGCTCGGGCTCGCGGAGAATGCTAAGAGCCCCGAGGAGGCTAAGACGCTGATCCACGAGCTGCTGTGGCTCCGCACGAGGACCCACCGCGTCTACCGAGACGGCGACATGACAGTATACCATATCATGTGCCAGCACTGCGACGACGCCCCATGCGTGGCCGCCTGCCCCACCGGCGCCAGCTACCAGAGGAAGGATGGCATAGTGCTGGTGAACCCGGAGAAGTGCATCCTATGCGGCTACTGCATCGCTGCCTGCCCCTACGGCGCCCGCCACGTGAACCCATTCACGAGGACAGTGGACAAGTGCACCCTCTGCGCCCACAGGGTGGACAGGGGAGAGCTGCCGGCCTGCGTCGAGACCTGCCCCACCGGCGCCAGGATGTTCGGCGACCTCGACGACCCCAACGACCCTGTTGCGAGGCTGGTGAGGACAGGGCAGGCCAGGCCGGGCTCGGTCGGGGGCGTCCTCGGCCCCACGAGGCCGAGAGTCTACACGGTGCCGCCGCAGAAGAAGAGGTAGCCCCACGCCCAGCCGCTTTTCCAGCCCCACCCCTCTTCTCCATCAGCCTCCCGGGGGCCAGGCAGCCTGCCCGTGGGGCTCCGCAAGCCCCCTCCCAGGCATAGCCAGGCATAGCCCCCGGCCCCGCAGCGCGGGCGTCCCTATAGCGCCCCTGGGCCCTGGGGCTCCACCGGGGAGGTGCCTCGGCGCTCCCGGTGGCGGCGGTCGCGGCTTTGCTGCTCGAGAGGGGGAGGGGCTGCACCCCGCTCGGCGAGATGGCTGCCAGGCTCTTCCTCCGTCCCGGGCTCGTGGAGGCGGCTGCCGCGAGGCTCGCCGGCGCCGGCGGCCTCAGGCTGGAGGGGGACGCGGCCTGCGTGGACGACCCGCTGGCCCTGGCCCTCGCCGCCGTCAAGCTGGGCGTCTCCGAGACCGCTGTTGCCCGGCACCTGGACTGGAGGATGTTCGAGGAATACGCCGCGCGGGCTCTGGCGGAGGCCGGGTTCGAGGCCCTCCAGGGCCTCCGGGTCCACGGCCCCGGGGGTCTGGAGCTGGACGTGCTGGGCCTTGACGCGGCCGCCGGGCTGGCGGTGGCTGTGGACTGCAAACACTGGAGTCCTAGGGTCTCGACCCCTTCTAGGCTCCGCGCGGCGGCGGCCAGGCACCGGGAGAGGCTTGGTAGGCTTATCCGCCACTGGCGGAGGCTCGGCCTCCCGCCCGGCAGGTGGAGGATAGTCCCGGCCCTCCTGGTGCTCAGGGAGCACGCCCCCAGGCTGGCCGAGGGGGTGCCGGTGGTGCCCGCGTCGAGGCTCCGCGGCTTCCTGGAGGAGCTGCCGGCGCTCGCCGAGGACCCTGCCGTGTACGTCGCAAGGCTTGAAGCCTAGAAGGCCCCGTGGAGCAGGAGGGCGGCTCCTCCGTGCCCGCAGAGGTGACGGGCTGCCGGGTCTACGTAAACACGCTGGCCGAGGCCAGGCCGGTGGTCGTGGCAGACTGCGCCGCGGCGGGCACCGTGGACTCCCGGGGCGAGGCCCTCAAGGCCCTCCAAGGCCTGCTGGGCCTCCTATCGAGGGAGCTATCCCTACGCCTAGAGCCAGAGGGCCCTGAGAGCTACGAGGCCGAGCCACTGGCCAGGAGGAGGTACACCGTCCATATCCTCCGGCTCCGCGGGGGAGGGGAGGCGAGGCTCGTGGAGGCCCGTGGAGGCGTGCTCGCCGCCGCCCTCGTGGCGCCCCTGGACGCGGTGCCAGGGGCGCGGGAGGCCCTCGCCGGCGGAGCGGTCGAGGTGGGCGAGGCGCCTCGGCCCCCGGTGCTGCTCCGCAGGCCCATCCTGGAGCCCGACGGGGAGCCCGCGGGGCAGGGGAGGATACCCCGCTTCGTAACCTACGCGGTCGAGGGCCTCCCCGCCAGGGCCCCCAGGGCCTGGGAGATACTGGTCCACACCCCCGGCGGGCGCCGCCGGCTGGGCCAGGAGCTGATCGAGGAGAGGGCAGGGTGGAGGCTGCTGTACCTGCACTGCGTCACCGGCTGGAGCGTCGGGCCCCGGAAGTGGCTCGCCGCCCCCCTGGGGGAGGTCCTCCGCGCCGCCCGCGCCCCCCTCCCCGGGGACGGGTGGCTCCTGGCCCGCAGCGCGGGCGGCTACTCCGCTGTCCTCCCCCTCCCCCTGGCCCTCGAGGCCGCCTACCTCGCCGTGGGGCTCGAGGAGGGGCCCCTCCCCCTGGAGCGGGGCGCCCCGGTGAGGCTGCTCGCCCCGACGCTCTACGGCTGGAAGAGCGTCAAGTGGCTGCGGGAGATACACGTCCTCGAGAGCTACGTGGACGGCTACTGGGAGGCCCGGGGCTACCACGAGCGGGGCCTGGTGGCGGCCGAGGAGAGGTTTAAGCTCCGGAACCCCGGGCTCCTCGAGGACCACGCCCTCAAGCCCCCGGAGCCTAGATAGGAGCGGCCCCGGTGGATGCGCACCCGGGGTCGCCGGGCAGGGGTGTGGCCCAGGGCATGCAGACACGGGTCAGGGTGGAGGCGGAGGCCAGGCCCACGGAGGATGTCGAGAAGGTCAAGCGGGCCATACTCAACGTGTTCACGCCCGATAGGATGTGGGTTGAGGACCTGGGCCGCGGCTACCGGCTGGTCGTGGCGGAGGCCTATAGCCTCCGCAGCCTCCTGAGGCTCCACGAGCTGCTCCGCCGCGAGAGGATCCTGGACGCAGCCCGCAGCTACATGCTCCACGGCATCGACCAGGGCGTGCTGGTGTTTAAGATAAACAAGCAGGCGGCCTATGTGGGCAGGCTGAGCCTCGTAGACATGGACGCGGAGGCGGCGATGGGCCCGATAACCTTCATCGTAGAGTACAGGGACCCGAGAGCGGTGGTGGACTGGCTAGCCCCTCCCACTAGGATGGGGCGCCCCCTCTACGAGAACCCGATGCCCGGGGACTAGCCCGGGGCCGGCGGCGCGGCGTGGGCTAGATGCCGAGGTCCTCGAGGAGCCTGTCAACCGCCTCCGCGACGTCCCTGGCCATGCCGGTTGAGAGCAACTTCTCGGGGTCGCCGAGGGCCTCCTCGACGGAGGGGTCGAGCCTCACCCTCCCCAGGTACCTGGCCCCGTACTTCTCGGCCAGGTCCTCGAGCCCGTCGCCCCCCGCGTACATGTTGACGAGGAGGTAGCGGGGCTGTCCCTGCTCCTCCAGCAGGGCTAGCAGCCTCTCCACCCCGGCGCGGGCCAGCCTCGAGGGAGTGGCGACAGCCACCACCCTGGGGTCCGGCAGGTACTCCAGCGTGTCCAGGGCCTCGTCCCGGAGGCCCGGCGGCGTGTCGACTATCAGCAGGTCCAGCTCCCCCCAGTTGGTGACTGCCAGCACCTCCCTGATAGCGTCGTCGACGGCCTGGCCGCGGAGCGGCGTCGGCCTGTCCCAGGTATAGTAGGCCACTGTCATGAACCTGACGCCCGCCACGAGCGGGGGGACTACGCCGTTCTTCTCCTCCGGCTGCAGGCTCCCCGGGTCCACGCCGAGGGCTATGTGGGCGGAGGGGCTCGTCACGTCCAGGTCGAGGAGCCCGGTCCTCCTACCCCGCCTCGCGGCGTGGAGCGCGGCGATCACCGCCACCAGGGTCTTGCCGACGCCGCCCTTAGCGCTCATAACGGGGACCACGGCCCTGACCCTGGAGAGCATCTGCCTCGCTCCGGCCAGCCTGGGGTCGAGCACGGCCTCTCCACGCGCCATCCCCGGGCTCACCTCCCCTCTCCCGCCGCCTCCTCGCCCTTCCTCCTAACGGCCAGGGCGAGCTTAACCCCGCGGCCCTGGACTATATCGTAGTCCCTGCTCCCGCAGCGGGGGCAGCGGACGAAGCTGTAGACGGCCTCCGGCACGAAGTGGATGGCCTCACGGGTCTCCTCGTCCAGCTCCACCTCGTCGAGGCCCCACTCGTAGCCGCAGACCCTGCAGCGGAACCTGGCGGGCTCCTCCACGTAGACCACTCTAGCCCCGGGGGCTATCTCGGGGAGAGCCTTCCCCAGGTACGCCTCGACAACGCCGCGGTCGACGTTCTGCAGCTCCCCGAGGATAATCTTGACCTCCTCCACCCCGTAGCCCTGGCGCACCTTGTCCTCTATCTCCGCTATTATCGCGTTCACGAGCGCCCACTCGTGCAAAGCCCTGGGCGCACCCCGCGACAAGGAGAGGTGCACCAGCGCGTGGATAAAAAGCTCTACTCCCCGCAGCGGCTCCCGGCGGCCAGGACCCGGAGGGCGAACAGCGCAGCATTCTCCGCGGCGCCGATGCCCACAGAGGCCACCGGCACACCCCGGGGCATCTGCACGATGGAGAGGAGGGCGTCAACACCCTTCAACGGGCCCACCGGCAGGGGGACGCCCACGACAGGCTTACCGCACCTCGAGGCAATATACCCGGGGAGCGCGGCGGAAAGCCCGGCCATAGCGATGTAGACGTCCACCCTGCCGCAGCTAGACCGGATAAACTCGTCGAGAGCCTCCGGGTCCCGGTGCGCGCTCAAAACCCGGACCTCAACCTCCACGCCGGCCCCACGCAGCACCTTCTCGGCACGCTCCGCATACTCCAAGTCGCTCCTACTACCGACCACGACCGCTACACGGCCCCGGCAGCGCAAGCCAGGAACCCCGCCTCCCGGGGGCCGCAGCATCCCCGGAGCAGCTAGAAAACCATAGAGCCCCCGGGGGCTGGGCCACGCGCTAGAAGCCCTAGACGCCATCAAGACGCTCAACCCTGCATACGCGTAGCAGTAGCCGGGGGCAGCCTAGGAAGGGCTCCAAGCAAGGCTATAGCCCGGGGCTGCAGCAGCGGGGCTAGGCGCTCGCCGGGCCCGCGGACGGTGGGTTGACATAGGGGCTGCGTGGCCCGGGGACGCAAAAACGTTATTACAATTATAAGCTCGCTGCACGGGGGCTTGGGGCTTCCAGGGCCCGGGCCCCTCGGGGCGTGTATGGCCTCTACGCGGGGAATGGTGCTGCCTTGAGCTGGGCCGGTGGCTCCGAGCCTGCTAGGGGTGTGTACTTCTTCTCCTGCCCGGGCTGCTGCGGCCCAGAGGGGGATGACCGGCTCCAGCTCGGGCTCCCCTGCCCCCGCTGCCTGCCGGAGCGGGTTGCCGCCGAGTCCGTCCTCGATGTGGCGGAGGCTGTGGAGAAGGCTAGGGGGCTGAGGAAGGGGAGCCCGCTGGAGCGCTATGCGAGGGTTGAGAGGGAGGCTAGGGAGGTCGAGGCTCTCTTCGAGAAGGCTACGGGCTCCAGGCTCTGGAGCGCGCAGCGTGCATGGGTTAGGAGGGTGCTTAAGGGGAAGAGCTTCGCGGCCATAGCCCCGACTGGTGTGGGTAAGACCACGTTCGGCGTGCTGATGGCCGTCTACCTGGCCTCGCGGGGGGAGAAGAGCTACATAGTTGTCCCCACCACGCCCCTGGTGAAGATGGTTGAGGAGCGGGCTCTCCGCCTGGCCGACGCCGCGGGGGTCCCGGCTAGGATAGTAGCGCTCCACAGCCGGCTCTCCCAGAAGCAGAGGAGGCGGCTGCTGGAGAGGGTGGCGGAGGGCGACTTCGACATACTGATCACTACCAGCCAGTACCTAGTGAGGAACGCTGAGACGCTCGCCGGCCTCAGGGAGCAGTGGGGGAGGGGCTTCCGCTTCGTATTCGTGGACGACGTGGACGCGGTGCTGAAAAGCGGGAGGAGCGTAGACGCGGTCCTCCGCGTGGTGGGGTTCAGCAGGGAGGAGGTGGAGCTGGGCTGGAGGCTCCTCCAGCTCCAGCGCCGCCTCGTCTGGGAGACCCGGAGGGCCCAGAAGGAGCTGGCCAGGAGGCTTGAGAGGCTGAGGCAGCAGGCCAGGAGGAGGGGCCGCCGCCTCACCGCCGAGGAGGTGCGGGAGCTGCGTAGGAGGGTGTTCGAGGAGACCCTGGAGCCCCTCTACCGGGAGCTGAGGAGGATAGAGGAGAGGCTCGAGAAGGCCCGGCGCCGGGCGGCGGTGCTCGTGGTCAGCAGCGCCACCGGGAGGCCTAGGGGCAGCAGGGTGAGGCTCTTCCAGGCGCTGCTCGGCTTCCAGGCGGGCTCGGCGGGGGAGGCGATAAGGAACATCGTGGACTCCTACACCTCCCCCGGCCCCGGGGGGCTCGAGGAGCGGGTTGTCGAGATAGTCTCGAAGCTGGGGGACGGCGGGCTAGTGTACGTGCCGGTGGACCGGGGCGCTGAGTATGCTGAGAGGCTCGCCGAGCTCCTCCGCAGCCGCGGGGTGGCGGCGGAGGCGTTCACCTCCCAGAACCCAGGGGCGCTGGAGAGGTTCCGGAGCGGCGAGACCCAGGTGCTGGTGGGCGTAGCCGTCTACTACGGCGTGGCTGTGAGGGGCCTCGATCTGCCGGAGAGGATCCGCTACGCGGTCTTCGCCGGCGTGCCCCGGCTCCGCTTCAGCGCCAGGTTCGAGGACCCGCACCCCCTGAGCATCCTCCGCGCCCTCGCGGTGCTGGCCGAACACGCGCCGAGGGACGTGGCTGAGAGGGCGCAGACGCTCCTGGGCAAGCTGAGGGCGCTCGCCCGGAGACTGAGCCAGGCGGCGCTGGCGAGGGTCGCGGAGGAGCTCCGGAGCGGGAGGCCCGGGAGCGATGCCGCCAGGGAGTTCGCCTCGGCTCTCGAGTGGCTCCGGGACACTATGAGGAGGGAGGATGTCTGGAGGGCCCTGGAGCGGGCCGACGACATAGCAGTGGTGAGGGAGGAGGGGCGGGCCTACATACTGGTGCCCGATGTAGCCACCTACATCCAGGCCTCGGGCAGGACGAGCAGGCTCTTCGCCGGGGGGATAACCAAGGGGCTGAGCGTGGTTGTGGCCGACGACCCGAGGCTGCTCAACGGGCTGATGAGGAGGACCCGCTGGCTGGTGGAGGCGGAGTGGAGGAGGTTCGAGGAGCTGGACCTCCCATCGCTGCTCCGCGAGATAAACATGGACAGGGAGAGGGTCAGGGCGGTCCTCGAGGGGAGGGTTAAGCCGGAGACCATGGAGCTCGTCAGGACGGCGCTGCTGGTGGTGGAGAGCCCGAACAAGGCGAGGACTATAGCAGGGTTCTTCGGGAGGCCCAGCGCCCGGCAGATAGGCCCGCTGAGGGTCTACGAGGTCTCCACCGGCGACTACGTCCTCCTAGTCGCTGCGAGCGGGGGCCACGTCTACGACCTCGTGAAGCCCGCCACGCCCCGAGAGCTGGCGGGCCCCGAGTGGCTGCTCGACGAGCTGCGGGGCTCTGTGGAGGGCTACGACTGGCCCAGCGCCCGGAATGTCCACGGCGTCCTGGTGGCCCGCGGGGGTGGGAGGCGCTTCCTGCCCGTCTACGCCCCCCTGGCCCGCTGCCTCGCCTGCGGCCACCAGTGGCCAGTGAGCCCCGAGGACTACAACCCGGTCACCGGGAGGGGGGAGCTGCGCTGCCCCGTCTGCGGCTCGCCGCTGGTGAAGAGCAGCTGGGACATAGTGGAGGCCCTCCGCGACCTGGCCAGCGAGGTTGACGTGGTGATGATAGGCACTGACCCCGACACCGAGGGCGAGAAGATAGGCTGGGACCTGGCCAGCCTGATAAGACCCATGGCGAGGAGCATTGTGAGGGTGGAGTTTCACGAGATAACCCGCCGCGCGATACTAGAGGCTATACACGGGGCAAGGCCCTTCCTCGAGAGGCTGGTGGAGGCCCAGATAGTCCGGAGGGTGGAGGACCGCTGGATAGGCTTCACACTGAGCCCGGTGCTCTGGACCAAGTTCTGGCCGCGCTTCTGCACCTGGAGCCGCGAGTCCCGGCTCCAGAGCGCCAGGAGAAGGCTGAGGGACGCCAAGGCAATGCTCAATGCTATGGAGAGGGATGCGATGCTTAGAGAGGAGTGCAGCAGGCCCAACTACAACCTCAGCGCCGGCCGCGTCCAGACACCGGTGCTCGGCTGGATAGTGGAGCACACGCTGGGCGCCAGGTTTCTCCGCATTCCCCTCTACAGGCTCCGGCTCCGCGACGGGGACGGCAGGGAGCTGGAGGTCGAGGTGAGGGGCGACGAGGCCAGCGATAGGATAAGAGAGGCGCTGGAGGAGGCCAGGGGGCTGCTGGAGGAGGCGCTGCGCCGCCACGAGGTGCTGGAGAGGCTCGGCGGGCTCGAGGAGGCGCGCCGGAGGAAGGCCAGGGTGATAAGGGAGGTCAACAGCGCGCTCCGCGGGGGCGCGGCCGTCAGGGCCGTGGTGGGTGACGTCGAGGAGTGGGAGGACGAGCTGAAGCCCCTCCCACCCTTCACCACCGACGCCATGCTGGCGGAGGCTGCGGCGAGGCTGGGGCTCTCAGCGCCCGAGGCCATGAAGCTGGCCCAGGACCTCTTCGAGCTCGGCCTAATAACCTACCACCGCACCGACAGCACCAGGGTGAGCGACGCGGGCCTAACAGTGGCCAGGGAGTATCTCCGCTACCGCTACGGCGAGGACCGGCTGGAGGAGGTGTTCCAGCCCCGCCGCTGGGGCGAGGGCGGGGCCCACGAGGCGATAAGGCCCACCAGGCCCATCGACTCTGAGACCCTCCGCCGCCTAGTCGGGGAGGGCGCGCTCCAGCTGGCGAGGCCGCTGACGCAGCGCCACTACCGGCTCTACGACCTCATATTCCGCAGGTTCATAGCGAGCCAGATGGGGTCTGCAAGGGTGAGGAGGCAGAGGGCGAGGGTAACGGTGGAGATCAGCCTGCCCGGCGAGAAGCCGAAGAGAATTGAGAGGACCGAGGAGCGCATAGTCGAGGTCATTGAGCCGGGCTGGCTCGACGTCTACCAGGCGGTGAGGCCTCAGCCACGGCTGGAGCCGGGCGAGTACCGGCTGGAGAGTGTAGGGGTCAGGGTCTGGAGCCCCCTCCGGCTCCTCAGCCAGGCGGAGGTGGTGAGGATGATGAAGGAGAGGGGCATAGGGAGGCCCAGCACCTACGCCAAGATCATCGACACACTGCTTCGCCGCGGCTACGTGGTCTCCGCCGGCAGGGCGGGGGCTATGATAGCCACCACGCGGGGCATAGGGG
Organism: Pyrodictium occultum; assembly: GCF_001462395.1. Lineage (NCBI taxonomy): Archaea > Thermoproteati > Thermoproteota > Thermoprotei > Desulfurococcales > Pyrodictiaceae > Pyrodictium > Pyrodictium occultum. Next base: position 1,345,621 of record NZ_LNTB01000001.1, on the reverse strand, counting down.
TCTACGACTTCCTCATGAAGAGGTTCGGCGGCCTGGTCTCAGAGGAGGTCACAAGGAGGCTGCAGGACACCATGGACAGGATAGAAGAGGGCGCCGTGGACTACCAGAAGGTGCTCAGCGAGGTCCTCGAGGAGCTGCGCAGGGCCCTCCACAGCCCTCAGAGCGGCCTCACCGGGGAGGAGGCCGAGCGCCTGCTGCCAGTCCAGCAGGAGCCCCCGGGTGGGGCCTAGGGGCGGGCCCGGCTGCTCCCCGGGGCGGCCGCGCGGCAGGCCAGCATCCTGTAGGTCGGAAGCCCCTGGTCGGCCTCCATCATTACCACCCTCATCATGTTCTCCTGCAGCTTCTCCGCCACCTCGCTGGGCCTCGCGAACCTAGCGGGGAAGCCGAGGAGCCTCTCGGCTAGCTCCACCAGCTTGCCGGAGAGCCTCCCGGCGTCGATATCGTCTATTAGGATGCACTCTGCCGCCCGCGCCGCCTCCGCTAGAGCCTCCCAGGGCCGGTGGAAGTGGTGAAGGGCGTCATGCAGCACAGCCATGTCGACCGCGCGGCCTCGGAGGGGGAGCCTCTCGGCGGAGGCCTGGATCCTCTCGATCCAGGCCCTGGAGGGGGCTGCCGCGAGGAGGAGGCTGTCGACGTCGAGCGCGAGGTAGTAGCTCGGCAGGTAGCCATGGTCCTCTAGCGCCCGGGCTAGGAGGGCGTTGGCCGAGCCTATATCAGCCACGAGGCGGGGCCCAGCCTCCGCCAGGGCCTTGGCCGCCGAGTGGTGTAGGAAGAGCGGCCCCCGGCGGTAGAAGACCCGTAGCAGCCGCTGGCCTAGCATGGGAGGCAGGCCCCTAGGCGTAGAGCCGTGGCGTGTACTAAAAACGTGCAGAGGGGCGGCCGCGGAGGGTTTAAGGGAGCCGGCCCTGCCACGATGGCCAGCGGTGATGCCCATTATCCGCGAGGCCCCCGCTGAAGCGAAGCTATAGCCCCCTAGAGGTCGAGGAGTGGGTTCTCCGCTTCTGGGACAAGAACAAGGTATATGAGAAGGTCAAGCGGATGACGTGGGACGAGAGGCCCAATGCGCCTCTATTCGCGTTCCTTGAGGGCCCGCCGACCGCCAACGGGTTCATGCACGTGGGCCACGCCAGGGGCAGGACCCTGAAGGACGTGAAGCTGCGCTACGCCAGGATGAGGGGCTACCGAGTCTGGGACCAGGCCGGCTGGGACACCCAGGGGCTCCCCGTGGAGCTTGAGGCGGAGAAGAAGCTTGGCATGAGGAGCAAGAGGGATATCGAGCGATACGGCGTCGACCGCTTCATCGAGGAGTGCAGGCGGCTGGTAGACTACTACATCGAGCACTGGGAGAGGGCGAGCAAGAGGCTCGGGCTGTGGCTGGACTATGGCCACGCCTACCAGACGAGGCACCCCCGCTACATAGAGGCTATCTGGGAGTTCATCAAGAAGGCGCATGAGAAGGGGCTCCTCTACGAGGGCCGCCGCGTGGTCCCCCGGTGCCCCCGCTGCGGCACAGCGCTCAGCAGCCACGAGGTGGCGCAGGGCTACCAGGAGGTGGATGACCCCAGCGTCTACTTCAAGCTCCCCCTGGAGGGGCTCGACAACACCTACCTTGTAGCCTGGACCACCACGCCGTGGACGATAATAGCCAACGAGGCGGCGGCCGTCCACCCGGACGAGTGGTACGTGTTCATCTCAGTCGGCGATGAGATATGGGTGGTGGCTGAGAAGAGGCTGGAGGCCTTCGCCAGGGAGGTGGGGCTGGAGAAGTACATGGTTGTCGAGAGGGTGAAGGGCGCCACCCTCGCGGGGATGAGGTACCGGCACCCCCTGGCGGAGGAGGTACCCTACCACCAGCGCCACGAGCCCCCCTACCACACGGTGCTCGCCGCCAACTGGGTGACCATGGAGGATGGCACCGGGGTAGTGCACCTGGCCCCCGCCCACGGCCCCGAGGACTTTGAGGAGTGCAGCAAGAGGGGGATAGAGGCCTACACCCCGCTCCGCGAGGACGGCTACTTCGGCCCCGAGTCCGGCGCCTTCAAGGGCATGTGGTTCGAGGACGCCGGGGAGAAGGTGATAGAGGTACTCCGGGGCAAGGGGCTCCTAGTCCACGCGGGCACGGTGAGACACGAGTACCCGTTCTGCTGGCGCTGCGGCACCAGGCTCTTCTACTACGCGTCCCGCCAGTGGTTCATAAGGATAACGGACGAGATCCGGAGGAAGATGGTCGACGGGGTACGCTCGATGCGCTGGGCCCCCAGCTGGGCGGCCAGGAGGATGAGCGACTGGGTTGAGAACGCCCGCGACTGGTGTATAAGCCGCGAGCGGTACTGGGGCACCCCCCTCCCCGTGTGGCGCTGCACCAGCTGCGGCCACACTGTGGTCGTGGGGAGCCTCGAGGAGCTCAGGAGGCTAGCCGTGGACCCCTCCAGCGTGCCCGACGACCTCCACCGGCCCTACATAGACCGTGTGGAGCTCCGCTGCCCCAAGTGCGGCGGCGTGATGAGGAGGGAGCCGTTCGTGGTCGACGTCTGGATGGACAGCGGCGTGGCCCACACCGCGGCGCTGAAGCAGTACGGCTGGCTCAGGCTATGGGACCAGCTCTACCCCTACACCTGGATAACCGAGGCCGCTGACCAGACCAGGGGCTGGTTCTACACACTGCTCGTGACCGGCGTGGTGTGGCACGGCAAGGCCCCCTACCGCTCGGTGCTGCTCCAGGGCCACGTGCTGGACAAGGAGGGCAAGAAGATGAGCAAGAGCAAGGGCAACGTGGTGTGGGCGCTGGAGTGGATGGAGAAGCACGGCGCCGACCCTATGAGGATGCTTCTCCTGAGCCGCGCGCCCTGGGACAGCGTGAACTTCGACCCCGACGAGGTGGAGAGGTACCGGGGCTACCTCAACATACTATGGAACACCGTGAAGTTCGCCGACACCTACATGGAGCTCGACAAGTGGAGCCCCGGGCCCCCGGAGCCCGGGAGGCTCCAGGCAGAGGACCGCTGGATAATCTACAGGCTAAGCCAGGCGCTGAAGAGGGTGGAGGAGGCGGTCGAGAACGACAACATGCACCAGGCGCTCCAGACGCTGGTCGACCTGGTGGTGGAGCAGCTGAGCCACCGCTACATCCCCCTGGTCAGGCCGAGGGTCTGGGAGGAGGAGGCCACAGAGAGCAAGGAGGCGGCATACGCCACCCTCTACTACGTGCTCCGGAGGACCATAGCCGCCATGGCGCCCTTCACGCCCTTCATAGCCGAGTACCTCTACCAGGCCTTCGTAAAGAAGTACGAGCCCGGGGCGCCCGAGAGCGTCCACATGCTAGAGTGGCCGAGCGTCGACGAGAAGCTCCTCGACGAGGAGAGCTACCTCGCCGTCGAGGAGGCGCTAGAGGCGGCGGAGAAGGTGCTCGCACTGAGGAGCGAGAGGAGGCTGAAGAGGCGCTGGCCCCTCCGCCGCGCCGCTATAGCAGCCAAGCCCGGCTCCAGCCTCCCAGTGGAGAGGCTGCGGGAGGCAGCTGACGTGCTAGCCAGGTTCGCCAACATAAAGGCAGTGGAGGTGGTGGATTCGGAGCCCGGCTGGGCCCCCAGAGCGGAGAAAATAGAGACCAGCAGCATGACAGTGTACGTGGACATGCAGCTGGACGAGGAGACTATGCTGGAGGGCCTCGCCAGGGAGGTCATACGCCGCGCCCAGGTGCTCAGGAAGGAGCTGGACCTCCCCGTAGACCACACCGCTAGGAGGCTCCTAGTCTACGCCACGGGGAAGCTGCGGGAGGCGGTGGAGAGGCACCGGGAGCTGATAGCACGGGAGGTGAGGGTCGGCAGCATCGAGCTAGCCTCCAGCCCGCCTAGAGACGGGAAGAAGTGGCGAATAGAAGGCGAGGAGCTGGTGCTAAGCCTAGAGCCCTAGCCTCCCCAACCCCGGGGGCCGCACAGCCCAAGACAGGCCAGCAGCCCGCTAGGCACAGCACATAATGCTACACTGCACTTATTTAATGCCGCCTCGCCCAGCCTATACCCGGCTTTGCAGCTTAACATTCATGGCTAGGGCAGCCCGGGTGCCCTAGAGCCTTGAACCACCGCTCAGCAGCCCTCGCCCTGGCCGCCCTCGCCGCCTCGGCTGCCGCCCTCGCCCTGCTAGCAGGCTTCGCCACCACCCAGAGCCCGCTGAGCAGCTTCCACGCGGTGGGCGGCGCGCAGGCGCCCAACGAGCCCATAAGCCTCCAGCAGCTCGGCAGCATAACCATAAGCCCCGCAGCGGGCTCCCAGGGAGTAGTGGAGGTGACCACCTGGCTCAAAATAACAAGGCACAGTGATGTCGACTATGTGAAGCTGGAGCTGAGCCTGGAGAACATAGAGTACCTGGAGAGGCTCTTCAGGTACCTGGCCGTGGTCGTAGAGGTGGGGGAGCCCGCCGCCGGGAGCGCCGCCCCGCCCCCCGCTATGAGCTACAACGTTACGCTGGTGGACGCCCCCCTCTACATGTTCGACTGCTGGTGGGGGGCGCTGGTGGACAGGACTGAAGCCCTATGGCTGCTGAGCAACGCGCTGGCCAAGGCGGGCGTGAAGAATGCAAACGCTGCCGCAAACAGGCTCTGGCGCAATGCCTCCTACGCTGTAGTGAGGTTCTCGTACGGCAACTCCACTGCCGGCGGGGAGGTAAGCCTGGCGCCGGAGAACAGCACCGCTCCAGGCATTATTGTGGACTCGCTGAAGAGGGGTAAGCTCTTCGCGTACGTGCTTGACCGCGAGCCGCCGCAGGGGGCTAGGTTGTCGGTGTACATGCAGGCCGGCGTACTTGGCCCATGGCGGTTTGAGAGGGTTGTACTCGACTCTAGGGACTACGGGGTCTGGCTGCTCAATGGCAGCGTCGAGGGAGGGTTTGACATCGTCTACTCTGCATTGAACTGGACCCTCTCCCTAGACTTCTACGACGCCAGCGGCCGGTGGCTCTTCAGCATATGGTGGCGCGGCTACTACACCTATGTCAATAAGAGCAGCGTCACTATCGGCAACGCCAATATTACTGTACCACAGCGGGGCAGGTACAACTGGATAGACGTTAAAGAGGGCGCCACAGTCTCCGCCCAGGCGGTGCCCGTCCAGGCTGCTCGGGCCGGCCAGGGCGGGCATGCCGGCGCCAGGGTTGTGCTCGGCTTTGACTCCTCCAGCGGCTGGTCCGTGCCGGAGGCTGTGCTCGTGCTGGACAACTCCTCCTGGCTCTACGATGGAGGCCGGGCGGCGGTCCTGGGCGCCCGGGTGTACTACGAGGCTAGGGAGGGCGTGCTCTTCGACAGCGTGCCCCTGGTGATCAACGCCAGGGTGGTTGAGACGGGCTAGGGGGCGGCGGCCCCAGGGCACACCTCACACCTTTTTCCCTCTGCATCCCCGCCTCTCAGCGCCCTAGCCGCCCGGGGGCCTGGCTGGCCCAATACGCCAGCGCTATCGTCGCATCATCCTCCAGCCCCCCGGCCCGCTGCTGGATGCGGCTGAGCAGCAGGGAGGCGGGGTTCCCCTCCGCCGCGTCCTCCGGCACCCCTCTTCGGGCCAGCTCCACAAGCTCCTCCGCCAGCGCCGCGGGATCCACCCCGTCCGTCGCGAGCGCCAGCAGGGTGTCGCCTGGGAGCCTGGTCTCCAGGACCACCGGCTCCCCCTGGAGCCCCCTGCCGACCTCGATGAAGCGGGCTAGCCGGCTCCCCTCGTAGAACTGTGGCAGCGCGCCCCATAGGAGCCAGGTGGACTCCTTGCTCCCCGTCGTAGCCACAACCACGCCGTCGCCCGCCAGCACCAGTGCCAGCTGGCCCCCGGGGCCCAGGAGGGCCGCTAGAAGGGTCGTGGAGGGCGCCTGCCCGCCGCCCCCCTCCTGCGGGGCCTGGGCCTCGAGCCTAGCCGGCTCCCATGGGCTCATCGGCCTGGTGCAGGGGGCCCCGCAGCCCCTGTAGTAGAGGCGCTTAGCCTCCGCCGCGGTGTCGGCGTCGCGTGGGGACGCCTCCCGAGCCGCTTCGTCGAGGAGCTCTAGGCAGCGGCGCGCCGCGCCGGCTATGCTCCCCCGCCACCCCGGCAGGACGGCCCTGCAGAACGCTGTGAACCCCCAGGCTGCTAGGAGGGAGGCTCCCCCGCCGCGGCTCGTGGAGACACCGTCCGCCACGGCTATGGCGCCGTAGCCCCCGTGGAGCCACAGGCTGGCGTCGTCCTCGTAGTGGACCGTGTTCGCGGTTGCCACCCAGGCGCGCCACGCCACCCTCCGCGGCCCCTCCCCCGGGTAGCACCCAAAGACCCTATTATGTTACGTAGGGCTAGGCTGATTACCCTCCCTGGAGGCTGGACTACGGTTTTTAAGTACTAGCATGCTGGGGCTCAGCCGGGGCCAAGCTTGAAGCCCGGAAGGCTGTTGATGCTCATTCTCCTCCTACTAGCGCTCGCGGCGCCGCTGCTCGCAGGCCTCCCGGCGGGGGCGAGCGGGCCCACGGCGATAGACCGCGATATAACGGTTAACACTGTTCTGACCCGCGACGGGAGCCCCTACGTGGTAACCAGGGATATACGCATAATGGCGCAGGTCAAGATAGAGAGCGGTGTCACAATCATATTCGCGCCCGGCGTCACCGTCACTGTGGAGCGGGGGGTTATACTCGCTGAGGGCACGCGGAGCGAGCCCGTCATCCTCGTCGGCCGCGGCACCCTCGTGGTTGTTAGCTCTGTGCTCGTCTTCAAGCACGTCGTGGTGAGAAACGGGCTTGAGTTCGCAGAGTTCACAAGCTCCAACGCGACGTTCATAGACTCCGTGGTGCAGGGAGGCATCTCCTTCCGGTCAGCATACAGGAGCCTCTACAACTCAAGCCTCCTGCTGGACAACGTGACCATACAGGGGGACCTTGAGCTGGAGTCTATCGGCCTGGGTAACGAGTCTACAGTGGTCTACGGGTCCCGGATAGAGCTGAGCCGCGTCAACGCCACCGGCGCCTTCACGATACACGCGCGCGCGACGGGGCTGCAGCTGCGGGTCCCCGTTACCTACAACGTGACCGCCGGCAATAAGACTGTCACTGTTACCAGCTACAAGCTCATACCAGCCATCATGTACGCCGTGTACGACTCCAACATAACGGTGTCGGACTCCAGCTTCTCCAACATGAGCATAGTGGTTGACAGGAGCTACGCCGGGGAGGGGGCGGCGGTGTTCCGCAGCACCGTAACCCTGGAGCGCGTCAGGCTCGGCAAGCTCATCGTGGAGGGCCCTGACGGGCTCCTCTCCTCCCAGTTCAGCGTGCTCGACTCCTCGCTGGAGGGCGTCGTCCTCCACGGCTACGGCCTCTACAACGGGACCTCCTCCGGCCGGGCGCTTGACTACTCGAGCTTCACGGCGGTGAACTCCGTCCTAGGCTCCGTGGCTGTGAGGGGGGAGAGCATAGCGGACAACTGGATACGCGAGGACTGGGGCCTCTACGGGAAGTCGACGGTTATGAGGCTTGAGAGGTGCCAGCTCGACAGCCTGACCGTGGACGGCGAGAAGGGCGGCGTGGGCAATAAGGCGAGGCTGCTTGTCCTATACTCCAGGATCAACGGCGGCATATACATCAAGAGCGTTGAAGACGCCACGGCGGTGGTGAGCTACAGCTGCCCCCTGGGCCAGGGGCTCTACGGGCTCCGGGTGGACAGCGGCTACGTCTACGCGGGGCACAACTGGTGGGGCGACCCCTCCGGCCCCGCAGCCCCCGGGAACACGGGCGGCAAGGGGAGCAGGATAATGCTCGGCGAGAAGGCGACGGTCGACTACCGGCCCTGGCTCACCACCCGGCCCACCTGGTGCGTGAAGGGCAGGCCCCCCGTGGCGGGCTTCTGGTTCACGCCTAGACGCGTCTACTGGGGCTCCAACGTCACCTTCTACGGGCTCCTCTCCTACGACCCCGACGGCAACATCACGGAGTACCACTGGGACTTCGGCGACGGCACGGTGGCGAGCGGCGCGATAGTCACGCACGTCTTCGAGAAGCCCGGCGTCTACAACGTCACGCTCACCGTAGTCGACAACACGGGGCTGAGGGGCTCGAAGACGGCGGCTATAGAGGTGCTCAGGAGGCCCGCCAGGGTAGAGGCCCAGAGCATAATCGTCACCCGCGGCAGCCTGGCCCGCCTAGAGGCTCGGCTCCTCGACGGGCTCTCGGGCAGGCCCATCGTGGGGCGCTCTGTCAGCTTCTACGTGGATGGGAGGCTCGTCGGCACGGGCCGCACCGACCGCAGCGGCGTGGCGGTGGTGGAGTTTGACACCTCATGGCTCGGGCTGGGCAGGCACGATGTAGTGGCCAGGTTCGAGGGGGACAGCCTCTACGCCCCCGCGAAGGCCGGCGCGGCGGTAGAGGTGGTGTCCTACCGGGTATCCCTCACGGGCTACACGGCGTCCCCCGGGAGCGTGGACCCAGGCGGCCAGGCGATAGCCACCCTCCGGCTGCGGCTGGAGGGCGAGGGCTCGGTCGACGCGACGCTCGTCATAAACATGTTCGGGAAGAGCTACAGCGCCAAGGCCCCCCTCTTCCCCGGCGCGAACGTAGTGGAGGTCCCCATCCAGGTCCCCAGGGACGCGGCCGCCGGCAGCTACGACGCCAGCGCGACGCTCTACATAGCGGGCAAGCCCTACGCCTCCTGGAGGCTCCACAACCTGCTCCAGGTCAAGCCCGTGGTCTCCGCGAGCGTGGAGGAGGTGCGTGTCCTAGACCTGCCCGTTGTGGGTAAGAGCTTCCGGGTAGAGGTGAAGGTGGCCAACGAGGGGAACACGGCGGCCAAGCTGAGGGTCCACATATCCATAGAGGGCCTTGGGGAGGCCGACTCGGCGGAGGAGCTGGTCCCCCTGGGCGGCGACACGAGCTTCATAGTGAGCATCCCAGTCCCCCCTACAGCCTACCCGGGCACCTACACGGCCAGCATAGAGGTGCTGGACTCGAGCGGCAGGGCTGTAGCCACGGCCACTACGAGCATAAGGATACGGTCGGTGGTTGTGGAGCCGCAGCTCGAGAGCGCGAGCGTCGACATAGCTAGGAGGGGGCTGGTGGCCCACGTATCCTTCTACAACCCCAGCGAGCGCGACTCTGTGTTCCTGGCCAGGTTCCTGGTGGTCAGGGGCCAGGGGAACTGTGTGAACGTCAGCGCCTGCGCCATCTACGACTACGCCCAGGTAGTCACGGTGCCCGCTAGGAGCCACCGCACGCTGGACGTGAGCATGAGCCTGGGAACGGTGAGCCTCAAGCCCCTGGACGTTCTGAGCGTGGTCCTGGAGATCTACGATGACACGGGCAGCTACCTGCTCAAGAGGTACCAGATTGCCAGGGTGCCGGTGATAGAGCTCCTGCGCCGCAGCGTGGGGGTCGACGTGACGCCCAGCTACATCGCCGCCCCGCCCGGCGGCAAGGTTGACGTCAAGATAGTGGTTTCCTCGGGCGTCAGGATAGCGGGCGCGGCGCTGGAGCCGGTTAACGAGAGCTCCATAGCCAGGCTCTTCCTCCCGGCAACCCGCGTGGATATAGAGCCTGGGGAGTTCACCACCCTGTGGGCCGGGGTCCAGGTGTCCCCGGTGGCCGCGCCGGGGAGCGAGGACACGCTGTACCTCGTGCTCCGGCTGGGCGGCCAGGCGCTGGCAACAGTGCCCATCAGGGTCAAGGTGCCCTACGTGAAGCTTGAGGTGAAGAAGCTGGAGAGCTATAGGAACCTCGCAGTGCTGGAGGTCAGCGTGGCCAACCTAGACTCCATAGACTTCAAGAACGCCATACTCAGCATATCGTTCCCAGATAGTGTGACAGTGCTCGAAGCCGAGCCGGGCAACCACACGGCGGGGACCGCCTCCCTGCGGAGCGGCCTGCTGCGCCCAGGCGAGACCCTGTCCATGAGGGTGAAGGTGGCGTTGAGGAGCGGCAGCAGCATACCATACAGCGTCGTGCTTAGAGCGGTGCCGGATGGGGCGAGCGAGTCATTCACACTGGCAAGCACAAGCGGGCAGATACCCCTCGGCCCGAGCCGCGCCGGTCCCACCACGGCGTCCCAGAGGCCTACGACACCCACCACAGCAACGCCGGCGGGAGGCGCCGCGACACCCACCACGGCCGCCCACGCCACGCCCGCACCCGCCGCGGGAGGGGTGACGCTGACCCGCCGCCAGCGGGCCCTCATAGTGCTTGCGGTCAGCATCGTGGCGGTGGTCTCGCTGCTCGCCGCCATGGGCAAGCTGAGGCTCAGGCGCAGCCGCGGGGCCAGGAGGGCCAGCCGGGGGCCATGAGGCGGTAGCCATCTAAACCCTAAACCCAGGGGCCGCCACTAGCGGGCCACATGGGGGAGGCCCACCGCTCCCTTGGAGGGTGCATAGCCCGTGTACAGCATTCAGGACCTGGCGTGGCTGCTTTCGAGGCTGCAGCGGCACGGGGTGAAAGGGGTCATAGTGGGGAGCACGGTCGTAGAGCTAGAGCTGCGGCGTAGACGGTTCGAGGACGACGTAGACATCTTCGCCCTGGAGCCCAGCCCGCTGATAGAGGAGGAAAGGTACCACGCCATAGCGGAGGAGGAGGGCTGGCAGGTAGCCTACACGGCGCTGGGCACGCCGAAGTTCGTGGCGAGGCTCCCCAGCGGCGAGGAGGTTATAGTGGAGTTCTACGAGAATATCCACGACTACTACATACCGCCCGAGATGCTCGAGAGGGCGGGCAAGAGGAGGCTAGGGAACATCGAGGCCAGGCTGCTAAGGCTCGAAGACTACATAGTGCTCAAGGCGAAGGCGGCGCGGGAGACCGACATAGAGGACCTGAAGATAATACGCGAGTACATAGACGAGGGCAGGCTCAAGGTGGACGAGAGGCTGATCAGGCAGGGCATAGAGCTGCTGCCCGAAGAGGACAAGCGGTTTGTGGCCAACAAGCTACGGGAGATAGGCTTCAACATATAGAGCCCTCCGGCGCTGCCGGCCGGAAAAGAGGGAAGCCCAGGGGCTTCCTCACCGGGACGCCAGGAGGACAGCGCCCACGGCTACGAGGATGGCGCCAATCACCAGCGAGAAGGGTATGAGCAGCGCGCCGATGACTATGAGCGCAATACCAATCCAGTACCTTGTCTCGTCTTCCTCATCCCTGTAGCCGGGCTGGTCGGGCACGCCCCTCATCTCCGCTAGAGAATTATGGGCGTCAGCCCGCTAAAAATCATCGTTGATACCCGGGGGCCTGGAGGAGCAGAGCCATCCAGGGTTTAGGTAGCCCTTCTCCCCGCAGAATCCTCGGGGGATAAACCCTGGGTTTGCTCTACGCTTTTCGTGGCCCAGCCACGTTACCGTTATATTAGGCATTATAGTTGATAATCCTCGGCATTAGTGGTGGTTCTGCATGCTAAAAGAGTTCATTGTACCGGGCCTCATAGCGCTCATCGCGTCATCACTCATAATAGGCGTCATAGCCCAGTACGTTAAGACGGTCGTAAACCAGGCCGGTATGGATCTCGTGGAGGTGGCTAACGCGATTGCACAGAACAAGCTGAATAGGACAATAGTTGACAAGGTTAGCAGCGACTTTATAAGTATTGTAAACAAGTCTAACACGTTGATGATAAGCCTCCACCCTCTCGGTAATAGCAGTTTCATACTTGATGTTAACGGCTTCAAGACGCTGGTTAACAGCGAGGAGCTTGGGGAGGTGTGCAGGCAGATCTACAGCCTCAACCAGACGCTGGCAGAGAAGCTAGCCATATGCAGGCCCTTCCTGCACGCCGGCAGCAACACCAGTGCCTCCCGGTAGTCCTACCCGCCAGCCTACCGCATTAGTGTTTCTAGCGTTTGCCGAGACATCTACATGTAGCTCTCGAGGTCCTCACGTATACCTTTACTATAGCTCCTCACAGTGCTTAGCAGGAGCACCAGGGACGAGAGCATCATGACTATCACGAATATCCTCCCTACCGGGTTGGTTAGCACCAGGCCGAAGCTGCCCAGGCTGGCCACCTTCTCGGCCTTGCCCAGCACGCCCTGAGGGAGCACATACCAGGGGTCTGGCGTGGGGTTGTTGTCGCCTTTGGTGCGGAAGTAGAGGTGCCCGTTGATAACCTTCTTGCCTATCACGCGGTGGACCACTATTACCGTGCGTCTTACGTCTACGGGCCTCCCCTGGCTATCGATATCATATGCCACCAGGTTGAAGGCTATTATGTCACCTATGTGTATGTCATTAGGGTTTACATGGGTTATCATAACAACGTCGCCGGGCACGAGGGTTGGAACCATGCTCGTCGTCTGGATCACCGCGAAGCGCGGCAGAGTGCCCCGCAGGCTTAGCCCAACCGCTACAATGACGCCGAGCACGGCCAGGGCTAGTAGGGCTCCAGTCAGTGAGCCCTCCTCCGGCACAGTGAGGTCTAGGTAGTCGTTGCTCATACCATCCCCCACCTGCAGCCTGGGGGGCGCGGCCCCTCTTTAGGGGGCCGATACGGATTTCATATGCACGAGCACGCCTACCAGCATCAGCACCAGGCCCACGACTATGTACGGCAGCTTGAGGCCTGGTGGCACGAGGTTTATCATTGAGAGTGTTACGGCCATCGTGCCCAGTACTACGAGCCCGCCGGCCAGGAGGCCGTTGACGTAGCGGCGTAGGATGACGGCTCGGATCTGGGTTAGGGGTATCGCCCCGCGACGGGCCTGGAGGATCCTTCTGGCGAGCACGTTCGCGTGTGAAACGCTTACCAGGCGTGAGCGCGAGCTGGCCGCTATCCTTAGGAGCTCGTCGAGCTTCTCTAGGTACACGCGGGGGGTGTCATCGCCTATCACGTCGTAGAGCACGTTTATGACGCTCTGGTCCCTGATGGGGTGGAGGGGGTAGCGGCTCAGGGTGGCGGCCGCCTTCTTGCTTAGGCTGCGGGGCCGTACCCGCTGGAAGTGGGCGTAGATAAGCCTCGCCAGGTCGCTGGGGGATTTCACCAGGTGCTCGTCCATGTCTATAACCTCCATGTAGGATTTTATCAGCCCCCTGGTGAGCGGGTCGAGGCTGAGCCTCGCCAGGGTGTCACGGGCCATGCTGAACACTATGAGCAGGCTGCGGCCCAGCTCCCGCTGGGCCGAGGTGAGGGTTGTGAGCAGCTTGATCACGTCGTCGATGTTCCCGCCCGCCATCCTGTCGATATCGTCTACTAGCAGAGCCATAGCCCCCTTCTCGGCGGCCCTCTCCCGGAGCTTTTCCCTCAGCGAGTCGAGGCTCGGCTCGGTGCAGCCGAGTATCGTGCAGAGGCCGGCCACCAGGTCGTCGAGGCTGCGGCCCGAGGCGTTGACGTAGACCGAGTACACGCCTCCCCGGCGGAGCCGGCTGTGAAGCGTCTTGAGCAGCGTCGTCTTGCCCGAGCCGGGGCCGCCGACTACTACGTATATCCCGCCCCTGCCCGACACCGCCTGGTCCACGAGGCTCTCCAGAACCGAGCCGGCGCCGCCTATGTCGGCGAACGGTGGGTCAGTCATCTTGGAGGCGTCGAGGGTCTCCACCGGCCAGCGCTCCATGAGCCAGACGTCCGCTAGCCTCAGCTCCCTCCTCACCCTCGCGCGCCGGGGAAGCCTCAGCCTCATAGAGTACACCTCTGCCCAGAGGCGTCGATGCCAGCCGGGTGGCCCTCAGACCCCGGCAAAACCTTGCGCGTGGTGCTCCTGGCTACAGGCTCTGCCTTGAAACACGGGGCCTGCACTATATAAGCGTCTCCAGTGCCCAGCCGCCCCCGGGGTACGCTGTCCCTCGGGGAGGCCGTCCTGCATGAGGCGTGCCAGCCTCGCCCTGGCGCTGATACTATCCGCGCTAGCCCTTGCGCTGGCGGCGGTGTTCGCCACCACGCTGAGCCCCCTGAACGACTTCTACGCCGTGGGCGGGGCCAGGGCCGTCCACAAGCCGGTGGAGGTCTCCATCATAGAGACGCCCGTGCTCAGGACGGGAGGGGCCTGCAGCGTCGAGAGCCTCGACGTCGGCAGGTGGATCCGCGTAGAGCCGGCCCCGGGGGTGCGGCTGGCCAAGCTGGTGGTCAGCCTAGCGGACGCCAGCCTGCTGAGGGCCTGGCTCAGCTACCTCCACATCGAGGTCTACAACACGCTTAACAACGAGCTGCTCGCAACACTGTCCCTCGACAAGCCCTCAGCAGCCATAGTGCTCGACGCGGATAGCTGGGCCGGCAGCGGCGACAGCCGCTACGCGGTCCTCGGGGCAAGGATATACTACATGCCGAGAAACTGCACGGCAGCGGTGCAGCTGCCAGTCCTGGTCTCCATATCCGACGAGGAGACGGGCACAATATACTTCACACCCACAGCAACCCCCAGAGCCACCATAACGCAGACCACCCAGCCAACCACCACGGGCCAGGCCACAGCGCCAGCCGCCCCGACAGCCACAGGCACCACAGCCCCCCAGGGCAACACGACAACCATCACAACAACCAGAGCCACAACTAGCACATGGAGCAGCACTACGGGGACGAGGAGCGGCACGAGCACCACCAGCGCCACCAACACCTCCAAGGAGGAAGAGGAAGAGGGCCGTCACTGCCCCCGCGCCTGGGTACTCCACGGGAGAACAAGCATCCCCATCCGCCTCGACTGCAGCTGCAAAGCCGCAGACCACGGCGAGGAGGAGGGGATATGCAGGCTAGTAGCGAACTACACGCTCTACATCATACTCGACCGCAGCTGCGGCTGCAGCGGGGGCGCACCCATAGACGCCCTGACAATAGCCCTCAAATCCATGCACCCGTGCTCACTAATCCGCAGCCTGAGAATAGACCTCTACAGCCCAGCCCACGAGCACAAAGCCACCCTAACACCGCAGAAACCAGCGGCAACCATACCCATAGACAAATCCAACTGCGTCGAGCTAAGACTCGGAGACCGAACCTACCCCGCGGCAGTGCTCCAGGCAAGAATAGAGGCCACAGTAGACAGGAACGACAAGCTTCACTGCATCAGCATAGTGCTCGACTACACCACAGACCCTCCACACTGCAGGCCATAGACCCGCCGCCAGCCACCCCCGCCATACAGTGTCATAGACGATATTGGTGATAATCGTAGCCTTATGGAACCAGCACCCCATATAGGACCGGGTTCCCGGTGCAAGGTGTACCGCTGCGGGGGCTGCGGGGCACCCATCCAGCCCCGTGGCCCCCTAGGCTTCCGGAGCTTTCTTCTCCAGGAGGAGCTCTAGGTAGGACTTGTAGATCCTTTCCCTCTCTGCGACGCCCAGCTTCTCTAGGGCCTCCTCTATAGCTCTCGCCGCCTCCTGGCCCCCCTCGCCCGTGTACTCTGCCTCGAGGAAGCAGCCGAGCCCCTCCACCCTGTCGAGGGAGACTGATACGCCGTCCAGCCGGTAGTAGCTTCTCCTCTTCCTCACCACTGCGGCGGGCCGGAAGCCGAGGGCCTCCAGTATCCTCCTGGCGCTGCTGGGGTCCTCGAGCGTTATTGTGTACTCTGCCCTGGCCTTGGAGCCCCCGATTATCCTCTTGGGCCCCTTGTAGGTCAGCTCCGCCCTGCCGTCTACGAGCCTTACGCGGAGGGCCTCGTCGGTCTCTGCGAAGTCGCGGCAGGGGTGCTGGTAGTAGGTGTCCTCCTCTGCAACATCCTCCTCGTGGACCGCCCCCAGCTCCTGGAGCCTCTTCTCGACCTCCTCCAGCTCCCTGCAGTCCCGGAGCCTCAGCTTGGCCTCAACCTCAACCCCGCCCCCAGCCAATACACTGTCCCCGCTGCTGGCCCCTAGGGCCCGGCTGGGCGGATAAAGGGGTAGCCCTCCAAGGGGGCTGCCGATGCCCTGTAACTCTGGTTATATAGTGGCTGTTATATAGTGGTAGTGTCCTGGAGGTCCTCGGGGTTGCCGGCGGCGCTGGACCGGTGGGAGTGCAGCTACCTCGCCTCGCGGCGCCAGGGCTGGCTGCTGGTCTACGGGAGGAGGAAGACGGGGAAGACCTGGCTGCTCCGCCGCTGCGTCGACTGGGGGCTCTACGCCACAGCCACGGGGGACGGCGAGTGCATCGTGGAGGAGAGGGGCGGCGGCCCGAGGATAACGGGGCTGGGCGACTGTGTCAGCCTGGTCGCCGGGTGGCTGCGGAGGGGCCGGGGCCTGGCGGTGCTCGACGAGTTCCAGAGGCTGCCCCGGCGCTACTGGGAGCTCCTAGCCGCTGTGGCGGGGGAGGCGGAGCCAGGCCTCATAGCCTGCGGCTCCAGCATGGGGGTGGTGCGGCGGGTGTTCGACCGCCGTAGCCCCCTCCTGGGCCTCTTCGAGGCCTTCCACGTGGACCTGGTCGACGTAGCCGACGCCATCGCGTCGCTGCGTCGCCTGGGCCTCGGGGCCAGGGAGGCCGTGCTCTGGGCTGTGGTGGCCCGGGACCCCTGGCTGCTCCGCCACGTGGAGCCCCGGGGGGACCCCTGGAGGGCTCTAGCCGCCCACGCGGCGGGCCTCACGCCGGCCGCCCGGGGGCTGGTGGGCGAGGTGTTCGAGGAGGAGGAGAGGCAGCTCACCAGGGTCTACGATGCCGTGCTCCGCCTGCTCGCCGAGGGCTACTGGAGGGCCGCCGAGATAGCGGCAAGGCTCTACGAGGCGGGGCTCGTCTCGAGCCCGCAGCCCGGCTCAGCCACCGGAGTGCTCAGGGTGCTGGAGGAGATGGGGCTGGTGAAGAGGGTGCCCCTCTGGAGGACCCGGGGCGCCCGCGTCTACTACCGGCACCGGTCGCCCCTCCTCTCCCTCCTCTACAGCGTCGCCGACGTGGTGGAGGAGCTGGGCCAGCCGCCCAGCGTGGAGGCCCTCCGCTCAAGGTACGGGGTGGAGCTGCAGTTCACCCTGGGCGAGCTTCTCGCCAGGCTTCACGGGGCCCGGAGGGGGTACTCCCTCCAGCCCAGCGGCAGGGACGTGGACGTGGTGCTCCTCGACGGGAGGGGGCGCCCGCTCATAGGGTACGAGGTGAAGATGGGGAGGATGGCCGCGGGGGAGGCGGAGGGCTACGCCTCCTGGATACGGGGCCTGGGCATACCCAGGGCGGGCGCCGTGGCGCTTGAGGGCTTCACGGCCCCGCCCCGGGGGCTGGACGAGGCGCTGGACGCCGAGGCGGTCGCGGAGGCGGCTGAGGAGCTGAGCAGGAGGAGCAGGGCCGAGGCCGCGGAGGGCCGTATCCCCGGCTAGCCCCGGTCCTGGATCCAGGTCCCGGGCTCCCCCTGGCGGCGCCACCGGCCGGAGAGGAGGAGGCGCAGCGCCTCCCCGGGGTCGATGCCCTCCCTCCGGGCGACCGCCTCGGCGAGGCGGCGGTACCAGGATGGGTGGAGCCGGTAGGCGAGGTGGATCTCGTAGAGGTGCATCGCGGGGCAGGCGATGCAGCCTATCCTGGTCAGCCCCTCCTGGTAGAGCTGGCTCAGGGGGATCCCCCTCTCGGCCAGGTAGAGCTGGACTGCTAGCCGGGGCCAGTGGTGGATGGGCAGCGCCCTCGCCACGCCGGGGATGAGCGGGTTCTCCCCGAGCCTCGGCGTCCTGGCCCGGCTGCTGCTCTCCCACCGCCTGGCCCCGTCGAGGATGAGCCTCGCCCCGACCCGCTGGTAGAAGCGGCGGAGGGGCCCGAGCTTGAAGACCCTGGTGCACCACCTATTATCCCTCGTCATCAACCCCCTCCTCTCTATCTCCTCCAGGGGGTCGACGCCTGGCTCCACGACCTCGAGGTCGACGCCGAGGATGGAGGCTATCCTCTCCACGTGCCTCCTCGCCTCCGGGAACTCCATCCCCGTGTCGGCGTAGACCGCCACCACCCTCTCGGCGCCCAGCGCCTCCCTGGCGAGGCTGAGCACTGCGGTGGAGTCGGCGCCGCCGCTGAAGGCTACGTAGACCCTGCCCCTGCTCGCCTGCACCCTCGCGTAGGCCCTCCTGATGAACTCCCTGGCTTCGGAGGCCAGGGCGCCGACCAGCTCGGCGTTCCTCTCCACGGCCTCGTCGAGCCCGGCCGGCGGGAGCGGCTCCAGACCCCGCGGCGCCATGTCCTTGACCTTGGCCAGGCAGGCCCCGTCCTCGACCCGGTCCACCCTCGCCGGGCCCAGCCAGCCCCGGGAGGAGACGATGACCCAGCGGCGGCCCCTGCAGGCCCCCGCGGGGAGCCGGACACGCTTGCCCTTCAGCCTCCCCCCTGCCGGGGCCTGCACCGCCTCGGCCCCGAGGCTGGCGGCCAGGCTCGCCAGGGCGCCGCTGGGGTGGAGCCTCCAGCCCCTGCTCGTGTACTCCACCACGCCGAGGCGGAGGGCCTCCCCGAAGGCCTCGGCGGCGTACTCGCCGCCCGGCGCGGGGGCGCGGTGGAGGACCACCAGCTTCTCCCGGAGCCCCGGGTCTACGCCGAAGGCCAGCTGGGCCAGGGAGTCTAGGATCCTCTTCTCGTAGCGGCCCGCCAGCCAGTAGTCCCCCCGGACTCTCCAGCAGGCCCGGCCGGAGCCCCTGCAGCCGATGACGGGGACGCTGGGCTCGCGGAGCCAGCCGAGCCTTGCAAGCGCCTCTTGCAGCTCCTCCCCGGGCGCCAACGCCTCCCTTCTCCTCCCCCCGGGCTGCGCCCCCGGGGCTAGCCTGGCCCGGATAGCAGCTTCCCCAGGGCCCGGTGGAGCCAGTCTCCCCGGGGCTCCAGAGCCCCCAGAGCCTCCATGCCGCAGGCCTGGAGCCTGGCCGCGAGAAGGGCCGCGGGCGACGTGGCGCCGGGGCCGTGGAGGATGAGCAGCCTCTGCCTGGAGGCGGCGTGGCTGCAGAGGAGGTTGACGAGGAATGAGAGGGGCGGCGGCGCTCCCCCGTCCCAGGGCCGGCCGAAGCCCATGACTATGTAGGCGGCGTCGACAGCGTCGCCCAGGATCTCCGAGATGTTGGGCCGCCGGGTCTCGGTGAACCCGTAAACAGCGACATCCACGTCCTTCTCCTCCAGGGCCTCGGCGAGCCTCTCAACCGCCTCGGCCACCGGGCCCGAGTCCAGGTCGAGGTAGACCGCGACAGCCTTGCCCGGGTCCAGCCTGCCCCGGGCCCAGCCAGTGTAGAGCTGCAGCGCCTCCGCGGCCCGGGCCTCCAGCGCCAGGCCGTGGAGAGGTGCCAGCAGCCTGGGGCCGAGGGCAGCCAGCTTCTCCAGCAGCCTCTGGAGCCTACCCCTGTAGGGCCCTATGACAGTGGCGAAGTACTTCCTCATAAAGTAGGTGTAGTAGCTGAACAGCTCCACGTCCTCGCGGTCAACCATTATGGGGGGCGTGGAGTAGCCGGAGAACAGGTCGCCGGTAAACACCAGGCCGTGGGGCTCCAGCACTAGGATGCCTCCGGGCCAGGGCGGCTGCCCCGTCGGCAGGAAGAGCCTCCAGCCGCCCCCGAGGCTGATGCCCTCCCCGGGCTCCAGCACGGCCGCCCTGAGGCCCGGCGGCTCCCCGAGCCCTGGGAGGGTGTAGAGCCTCACGCCGCCAGCCTCCCGGAGCAGGTGCTCGGCCGCGGCCAGGTGGGAGGTGTGCTGGAGGACAACCGCATCCAGGTCCCGGGGCCCGGCGGCTCTCCGGAGCAGCTCCAGCAGCGCCGCGGCATGCCTCCTCTCCGCGAGCCCAACGAGGACCAGCTTCTCCGGCCCGGCCACCAGGTAGGCGTTGTAGGTTACCCCTTCCGGGACCTCCCAGACAGAGTCGAAGAACTTGACCCTATAGTCGGCGATCCTGAGCATGTACACGCCACTGTCTATCTCCTGGGCCTCGCAGCGCCCCGGGCACCAGCCCCCAATGCTGGGCGTCAACAGCTCCGTGCCTCCCCTCCCCCTTCTACCTCTCCGCAGCCCCTTCCCGGGCAGCGGCCCCGGGCGGATATAGCTAGGGCCCCGCCCAGGATAAGCCGGGGATGGGCATAAGCCTTGAAGCCGATAGGAGTGGTGCTCAGCGGCTCCACAACGGAGACCCTGAAGATACAGCTCACCCTCGAGGGGGAGAGGCTGGCCCGCGAGGGCCTCCTGGTGTTGGTGGAGGCCCGGAGGGGCGAGGACAGGGCCCTGGCGAGGATAGACAGGATAGTCCCCGTCAACGAGTTCTACCTCGAGGGCGACCTCTGGAGCGAGGCTAGGCGCCGTGGCCTCGAGCCGCCCCTGCTAGAGGAGGCGGCCCGCCGCTACACGGTGGCCGAGGCGACGGTGCTCGGCCGCCCCGGGGACCGGGGGCTGGAGGAGCTGCAAGCACCGCCCCTCCCCGGCGACCGTGTCCGGCTCCTGGGACCGGGGGAGCTGAGAGAGGCACTGGGCCTCGGCGAGGAGGAGCCAGGGGTGGTGTGGTTCGGTGAGCTGCTCGGCTACCAGGGCCTAGGCCTCCCCCTCGACGTGGAGAACATAACCATGCATGTCGGCGTGTTCGGCGAGACGGGGAGCGGGAAGAGCTACGGGGTGGGCTACCTCCTCGAGCTGCTCTCCAGAATCCCCCTCGGCGGCGGCCTCGAGGGCGCCCTCCCGGCAATAGTAGTGGACGCCAACGGGGACTACATGGACTACCACGAGGCCTACGCCTCCGGCAGGAAGGTGGGGGCCTACAGGAGGGTCTACAGGCTCGTGTTCCCCGGGAGCCCGGCGAGGTACCGGCCCTACACCCTGCCGATAACGATAAGCCTCGACGGCTTCACCGCCAGGGAGCTGGCGGAGTTCATAATAACCTACAAGACGGGGGGCGTGGAGCTCAACGAGCTCCAGGTCTCGGCGCTGGAGAGGGCGCTCCGGGAGCTGGAGGCAATGGGCTACGGGTTCACGGAGCTCCTCACGTCCAGGGTGGGCCTCGTCTACGAGACCCTGGAGGAT
This sequence comes from Pyrodictium occultum, assembly GCF_001462395.1. NCBI lineage: Archaea > Thermoproteati > Thermoproteota > Thermoprotei > Desulfurococcales > Pyrodictiaceae > Pyrodictium > Pyrodictium occultum. The sequence continues at coordinate 1,324,832 of NZ_LNTB01000001.1, read as the reverse complement.
CTCAGCACGGGGAGGGGCGCGCCCATCCACGCCCAGACAGCGAGGGCTGTCCGCGCCGCAGTGGAGAAGTTCCACCGCGACATAGTCGAGGGCTACCGGGTGATCTCCGGGAGGCCGAGCCTGGACCCGGGCTTCGTGGACACCCTGACTCGGGAGCCGGGGCTCGCCATACTAGACTTCTCCGCTGAGGGCGCACCGGGAGTGCCGCTGCCTGTCCGCCAGCTGGTGGTCGCGTACCTGGCCAGGCTCCTCTACAAGCAGTTCACGGGCTACAAGACCAGGGGCGAGGAGCGCTACCTGGTCCTGGTCCTGGAGGAGGCGCAGAACTACGCGCCCAACCCCCGCAGCTACCCGGTGGCCTGGAGCCTGGCGAGGGACTACCTCTCCCTCATAGCCACGCAGGGGAGGAAGTTCGGCCTCAGCCTGGTGCTGGTGAGCCAGCGCCCGGTCTTCGTGGACCCCGTGGTCCTCTCGATGCTCAACACGTGGATCATCTACAGGCTCCCCGTCGAGGACGTGGCCTACGTCTCCCGGGCGGCCGGGGGGCTCCCAGCGGGGCTCGAGAGGAGGCTCACCAGGCTCCCCCGCGGCGTGGCGGTGGTGACGGGGCAGATGAACATGCTGGGCTTCCCCGCCCTGGTCCGGACCGGGAGGAGGAGCGTGGGCCACGCAATGGGGAGGACCAGGGTAGTTGAGACGCTCCGCCGCCTATACGGGGGTGGTGGTAGTGGCTAGCAGCTGGGGCCTCCCAGAGCCCCTGGCCAGGAAGGCCAGGGAGATGATGGACCTGGAGAGGAGCGAGCCCGCGCTGGTCCAGAGGCTGCTGGAGAAGGCGCTGCAGAGGGCGAGGGAGAGGCGGGACATCTACCAGAGGCTCCGCGAGGCCGGGGTGGAGGCTCTCCGGGAGGCGCTCAGCCGCGGCCTCATCCGCGAGGCGCCGGAGCCTGAGCCGTCCGCGAGGAGCTACGGGGCGGACGGCTCCCGGCAGCTGGTGGGCGGGGGCATGGGCAGCTACTACGCGCTCCTCTCCGCCGTGGTGGTAGGCCTCCCCGAGGGCATCGCGTCGAGGAGCCCGGTCATCCTCTACCCGGGGGCCGAGGTGGTCGAGATCCTCGACCCCACCGGCGCCGCCGCCGAGGCCGCGGCGGAGGCCGCCCAGATGGTGCTGGAGACCCTCGCCCTCTCCAGGCTGGAGTGCATGGAGCCCGGCGTTGTGTTTATCGACGGGCCGGTGGCCGACCCGCCCTCCAGGCTCGACCCGGCCGCCTCGGCGCGGGCGGTGGCAGGGCTCCTGGGGGTTGATCCCTCCGAGGCCCTCCGGCTGGTGGAGGGCTACCACTGCGCCCGGGCAGCCGTGGTGGCGGCCCTGCTCGAGCGGGGCCACCTCGCCGCCGGCGTGGTGAAGAGGATCGGCAGGGTCCGGCTCCTCGCCTCCAGGCTCCGGAGCGCAGCCGGGCTGCCCGGCATGGGGGACGAGGAGCTGGCCGCCGCGCTCGCGGCCGCGGCCCGTTCCAGGCTGGGCAGGCCCTTCTACACCGAGCCCCTGGAGGCCTCCAGCATCCCCAGGGACGTCTACCGCTGCTACCGCCGCAGGGGGCTGAGGATCTACGCGAGCTACACCGTCTCCCCCTACACGCTCCGGCCATACCGGCTGGAGGCGCCGGTCCCCGAGGGCGGCGACCCCCACGCCGTCATGGAGAGGCTGGCCGCGGCCGCCCACGGACTGACCCTGCCCGGCCAGAGCCACCCGCTCCCAGTGGTCCTGGCCCACGAGAAGGCGAGGCTCCGCAGGGGCCTGGCCGAGCTGGTCTACAGGGAGATCATAGCCAGGGCTACGCTCCCCGAGGGGGACCCCGAGGCCGATACCCTCAAGGCGCTCCTCGCAGGCCTGGACATGGCTCACGAGTAGCCGGGGCGGCCGGGAGCCTTGATGGGCAGGCTACGTGGGAGGATAAAGGGCTTCGTGGAGGCGGCGGCCAGGCCCCTGGCCTCGCTGCCGGGTGACGTCTACACGCTGCTGGGCCTGGCTGCCTCCCTGGCCTACCTCGCCGCCGCGGCCGCGGGGAGCCCCCTGCTCGCCGTGCTCCTCCTCGCGGTGAGCGGGCTCCTGGACGCGCTCGACGGCGCGGTGGCAAGGCTGCGCGGCGAGGCGGGGCCGCGGGGGGCCTACCTCGACAGCCTCCTGGACCGCGTGGAGGACACGGTGTACGCCGCCGGCTTCATGGAGCTGGGCTACCCCGCCTGGGCGGTGCTCGCCTTCCTCACCGGGGCGCTCCTGACCAGCTACGCCCGCGCCCGCTACGAGTCGCTGGCGGGCGGGAGCATGGAGGGGACGGGGCTCCTCGAGAGGAGCGACCGGGTGGTGGCGCAGCTGCTCGTGCTCCTGGTCCACGCCGCCCTGGGCGTGGGGGTGGCCGTGTACCTCTACAGCCTGCTAGCCGTCCTAGCGTGGACGACCTTCGCCCAGAGGCTTGTGGAGGGCTACCGTGCCCTGCCCAGGACGCGCGCCGGCTAAGCCCCCCGGGGGGCCCTGGTATTAGGCCGGCGGCGCCGCAGCCCCTCTGGGGTGCCGGCCCGGGCCTTGAGGAGGATAGGGGTTGACATCGGGGGCACCTTCACCGACCTCGTAGCCTTCGACGAGGAGTTGGGGAGGGTTGTGAGCCTCAAGACCCTCACCACCCCGAGGGAGCCGTGGAGGGGCGTGCTGAACGCCCTCGCGATGCTCGGCTGGAGCCTCGACACAGTGGAGGTCATAGTCCACGCCTCCACCCTTGGCACCAACATGTTCCTGGGCCAGGAGGGGCTGGAGCCGCCGGAGGCAGTCCTCGTGACCAATGAAGGCTTCCGGGACGTGCTGGAGCTGGGCAGGCAGGCCCGCCCCACCCTCTACGACCCCTTCTTCCAGCGGCCCAGGCCCCTCGTGCCCAGGGAGCGGAGGCTGACCGTCAGGGGCCGGGTAGGGCCCCGCGGGGAAGAGATAGAGCCCCTCGACGGGGAGGCCGTCAGGAGGATCGCGAGGGAGTGGTGCGGCCGAGCCAGGGTGTTCGTCGTCTCGTTCCTCCATAGCTACGCCAACCCGGGGCACGAGGAGGAGGCGAAGAGGATTATCCTAAAGGAGTGCCCCGGCGCCGAGGTGGTGGCGAGCCATGAGGTAGACCCTGCGCCCGCGAGTACGAGAGGGCCAGCACCGCTGTGGTGAACGCGCTGCTCCGGCCGCTGCTCTCCGGCTACCTGGCCAGGCTCCTGGAGGAGCTGCGGCGCCGCGGGTTCCGGGGGACGCTCCTGGTCATGCAGAGCAGCGGCGGGGTGGCCGGGGTCGAGCAGGCTGTCGAGAGGCCCGCGGCGTTCATCGAGAGCGGGCCCGCCGCCGGCGCGGTCGCGGCGGCCTACTTCTCCAGGCTGATGGGGGTCGAGCACGCCGTGGGCTTCGATATGGGCGGCACCACGGCGAAGGCTGTCGCCGTGGTGGGCGGGGAGCCGCTCGTGGTGGGCGAGTACGAGGTCGGCGGCAGGGCCCACATGGGGAGGAAGCTGAGGGGCTCCGGGTACCCGGTACGCTACCCCTTCATAGACCTCGTGGAGGTCAGCGCGGGCGGGGGCAGCATCGCCTGGGTCGACGCGGGGGGCGCGCTCCGCGTGGGCCCGGTGAGCGCGGGCTCCGACCCGGGGCCGGCCTGCTACGGCCGGGGCGGGAGGGAGCCGACGGTTACGGACGCGCAGCTCGTCCTCGGGAGGCTCCCCGAGGCCCTCGCCGGCGGCGTCCTCCGGCTCCGCAGGGACCTGGCGCTGGAGGCTCTCACGGGGCTCGGGGAGAAGCTGGGCATGGACCTGGTCGAGGCAGCGGCGGCGGTGGTTAGGATAGCCAACACTATTATGGCGAGGGCGCTCCGGATAGTGACCGTGGAGAGGGGCTACGACCCCCGGCGCTTCACCCTCTACGCCTATGGGGGCGCCGGGCCCCTCCACGCGGCTGAGCTGGCGGGGGAGCTGGGGATGGAGAGGGTCGTGGTCCCGCCGATGCCCGGCGTCTTCTCCGCCCTCGGGCTCCTGCTCACCGACTACCGGCACGACCTCCACGCGGCTGTGGCGAGGGCCGCCGGCGAGGTCTCCGAGGAGGAGCTCGACAGGGTGTTCGAGAGCCTCGCGGAGAAGGCCCTGGCAATGCTCAGGGCGGAGGGCGTGCCGGGCAACAAGATAGTGATGACAAGGAGCCTGGAGATGAGGTACATGGGCCAGGCCTACAGCATCACGGTCCCCTACCGCGGCAGCCTGGGCGAGGCGGTGGAGGAGTTCCACCGGCTCCACGAGGCCCGGTACGGCTACAGGCTCCGGGAGGCGCCGGTCTTCATAGTCGCGGCCCGGCTCACCGCCTACGGGAGGACGGGGAAGCCCAGGCTGCCGCAGGGGGAGCCGAGGCCCCACCGGCCAGAGCCGCGGGGGCGGAGGCGCGTCTACTTCGAGGAGGCGGGCTGGGTTGAGGCCCCGGTGTACTGGAGGCCCCTCCTGAGGCCTGGGGCCGAGATCACGGGCCCCGCGGTGGTCGAGGAGGAGGACTCCACCGTCCTGGTGCCGCCGGGCCACGCTGCCCGGGTGGATGGGCTCTACGCGCTCCACATCGAGAGGGTCTAGGAGGGGTGGCGGGGATGGTCGACCGGGTTACCGTGGAGGTGGTGAGGCACGCCGCTATAGCGGCCGCCGAGGAGATGGGGGTTGTGCTCCGCAACGCGTCAATGAGCCCGAATATACGGGACCGGCTGGACTTCTCCTGCGCGGTCCTCAGCCCCGAGGGCGAGCTGGTGGCGCAGGCGGAGCACATACCCGTCCACCTGGGCAGCATGCCCGTCGGCGCCAGGGCGGTGCTCGGGGAGCTGGAGAGGCTCGGCGTCGAGCCCGGCCCCGGGGACGTGGTGGTGTCCAACGACCCGTACCTCACCGGCACTCACATCAACGACGTCATGATGCTGGCGCCCGTCCACGCCGGCGGGAGGCTGGCGGCCTACGTCGCGTGCAAGGCCCACTACGTGGACGTGGGGGGCTGCGTGCCCGGGGGCATAGGCCCCGGGGCCAGGAGCCTCAGGGACGAGGGCCTCGTGGTCCCGCCGGTCAAGCTGGTGGAGGCGGGCCGTGTCCGCTGGGACGTGCTCCGGCTCCTGGAGGCCAACGTCAGGGAGCCGGGGAGGGTGAGGGGCGACGCGATGGCACAACTGGCCGCGCTGAGGAGGGGCGCCGAGAGGATAAGGGAGCTCGCGGGCCGCTACGGCACCGGCACGCTGCTGGAGGCCTGGAGGGAGATACTCGGCTATACTGAGCGCTACACCCGCAGCGTGCTGGCCCGCCTCGTGGAGGAGCACGGCGGGGGAGTCTACGAGGCGGAGGACGGCCTCGAGACCGCCTCCGGCAGGCTGCTCCGGATACGGGCCCGGCTCGAGGTCACCAGGTCAAGGGTGAGGGTAGACTTCTCCGGCACCAGCCCCCAGGTCGAGGAGCCCCTCAACGCCGTCTACGGGGTCACAGTGGCAGCTACAACCTACGCCCTGAAGACCGTGCTCGACCCCGATATGCCCATGAACAGCGGCTTCTACCGCGTCGCCGAGATCCACGCGCCCGAGGGCACCCTGGTGAACCCCAGGCCGCCGGCCCCGGTCGGCGGGGGCAACGTGGAGACCTCCCAGAGGATAGCGGACGTCGTGCTCCGGGCCCTCGCCGAGGCGTTCCCGGGCAGGGTGCCGGCGGCAAGCTGCGGGACGATGAGCAACCTGATACTCGCCGGGAGAGGCTGGGTGTTCTACGAAACCATAGGCTGCGGCGCTGGCGCTAGGCCCTGCTGCGACGGGGTCGACGGGGTCCAGACCAACATGACCAACACCCTCAACACCCCGGTGGAGGTGGCGGAGGCGGAGTATCCACTGCGCTTCAGGAGGTACGAGCTGAGGCCAGGGAGCGGGGGCCCGGGCCGCTGGAGGGGCGGCCTGGGGGTTGTACGCGCGATAACCGTCCTCGAGGATGGGGTGGTGGCGACAGTGTATGCGGAGCGCTCGAGGACCAGGCCCTGGGGCCTGGAGGGCGGCGGCCCCGGCGCCCCCTTCCGCGCCCTCCTCGTGAGGGGGAGCGGCGAGAGGCTGGAGCTGGCCTCTAAGACAACCCTGGTGCTGAGTAGGGGCGACACTATCTACATCGAGACCCCAGGCGGCGGGGGCTATGGCGACCCCTGCGCCAGGCCCAGGGAGCTGGTCGAGCGCGACCTAGCCGAGGGGAGGATAAGCCTGGAGGAGGCCCGGAAGCACTACTGCTACGAGGACCAGGGCGGCGGGGGCTCGTAGCCCTAGGGTCCTCTGCCCTCCCCTGCCCCCGGGGGCTAAAAACCGGCCGGTGCTGCTCCGCCCAGAGGGCGGCCCAAGGCCCCATCCTAGAGCTGGACGTCGAGGGTCCTGGTTATCGTCGCCGCGAGGTGCTCGGGCTTGGTGTACCACTTGTCGTAGGTGTACTTCTTGCCCTTGAAGCTCAGCTCAACTATCTCGCCCTTGTCGGCGATGTTCATCACGGTGTTGCCGTCCTTGACGAGCTTCATGGTCGAGCCAACAACCATCACCTTTATCCCCTTCTCCTGGGCCTTGGGCTTTATCAGGTCCTTCAGCTTGGAGAGGTACTCGCTAGCCATAGCACCCACCTCCATGCCGGGGACGGGCCGGCCAAGCTCTATTAAAAATTACCCCTTGCAATCCCGGGGGCCTGGAGGGCGCGGCGGCCTGGGGCTAGCTGTGGGCATCCCAGCCGCTAGTCTCCTCCACCACGCGGCGGAAAGCCTTGATAGTCTTCACTGGCTCCGGCTCCAGGCCCTCCTCCAGCGCTAGGCGGACAGAGGCCAGGCCCGCCAGCCAGGTGCCCCACACCATCCTGGAGAGCGGGCTCCCGCCCTGCAGCCTAGCCACATGTATGCTGGCGGGCCTCGCGAGGCCCGCGAATTCATGGAGGAGAGTGCTCCACGGCTCCTCCCCAGGGTCTATGAGGAGTAGCCTGGAGTCACCATCCCTCGCCAGCGCCTCGAGAAGGTTATGCCCCGCCTCCGGCACCTGCATAGCCACAGCGGAGGTCTTAGCATTCTCGGCGAGCTCGCTCACAGCCCTCACCGCCACCGGGTAGTAGGGCTCTGGCGCCAGAACCGCCAGCCTCCCCCGGCTCTCCCGGAGCCACGCCACAAGCTCCCCGGCCTCGGCCTCAGCCCTCTCACGCTCCCCGAGAAGCTGCAGAGACTCCTCCACATGGCTCTCGGGCACCTGGATCAACCCAGCCGCCTTCAGGCTGCCCAGCAGCGTGTAGAAGAGCTGCGGCCACCCCGCCCGCGGGGCAGGAGCCTCCTCCACCAGCGCCACCGGCGCCCCCACGCTCCGTGCCCAGGAGGCCAGCCTCCCACCAGTGGTGACCGCGACTACCAGGCCGCCGAGCCTATAGGCGCGCGAGGCACAGCTCAGCGTCTCCCTAGTGTTACCCGAGAAGCTCACCGCATAGACAAGGCTCCCCCGCACCCACGCCGGCGGCTCAGCCGACTTCACAACGTAGACCGGGAGCCCGCCATACCGGGCCGACAGGGCGGCGAGATAGTCGCCAGCAGCACCGCTACCACCCATGCCACAGACCACCACCTCCCCGGCCCTGGCATAGCCCTGGGGCAGCTGCAGCGCCACCCCAGAGGAATAGGCGCGCCGGGCAGGCCCAGCCCAGCCAAGATAATACTCGTAGAACCCGGCCATCCCGCCCACGCACCCCTTAGAACAGCGCCGCGGGGAAGGAAGACACCAGCCCCTAAAGAACCAGCCCCTAAAGAGGGAGCCGGCAGGAGAACCAGATGGAAGAGCAGCAGGCCCCGTCCCTCCGGGGCCGGAGGAGGTGGTGGGCCCGGGGGGATTCGAACCCCCGACCTCCCGGTTATCAGCCGGGCGCTCCGCCGGGCTGAGCTACGGGCCCGTCTGCAGGCCCCAGTACTAACGCGATGGAGCGGACCGGGGATATTTCAGCACTACGGCCAGGCCCCCGACCAGCCCGGCATCCGCCACGACAACCCGGTAGATAAGAAACGGCTTGAAAGACCTCTAACACATTTATATGCATTAAACGAGGAAGCTCGGGAGAAGTCCGGCAAGACGGAGATGTGGATTAGAGGCCAGGAGTCTCCACAAGGGAGGTGAGAGTGGCGAGGAATGTTAGGAGCCAAGTGTAGGGGGTAAAAGGATGGGGTTTGGCTTCTGGAGGCTGCCGCCCCCGCGCCTTAGCTGGTGCTGAGCACCTGGAAGTTGAAGATCACCGGCATGCTGTCGAACAGCATGCCCTCCTTGACCTCGTAGTAGGCGTGGAAGCTCAGCGTCGCCTGGTTGTCACCGCCTATGTCGTTCTGGTCGAGCACTATGACGGCGCTGGGCTTCTCCAGGCTCACCATGGCCTTAGCCTCGCCGTTGTCGTTGGCTATGGTTATCTCCAGGTAGTCGAAGTACTTCTTCAGCTGCTCGGCGTTGGCGAGGGTGGCCCTTATCTTCACAACGTTCACGTTGCTGCCGGCCTTCACCGTCACAGTGCCTATGTCGGCATCGCCCTGCGCGCCGGCGGCGGGCGATATGCCGCTGAGGTTGCTGGTTATGGTGACGGGCTCGTTGGGCGCCTGCGCGCCACCCACCGCGTAGAAGCTGCTCAGCGGGCTCTGGGTGGTGGCGAAGCCTGCTAGCAGGGCGAGGGCGGCAGCCGAGGCGACGAGGCCGGCTAGAGCCAGGCTCGTGTACCTCATACGCCTCACCAGACCCTTCACGGGTCATGTAAATGAGGGCGACTTCGGGGAAATAAAAACTATCTAATCATGACCCATTCTGGTAATATGCTACGCGTGTTAATATGCCTGTTATGCTTGCTCTTCTTTTTGCTGTGCTAGTTTTTGTGGGCTGCTCCCACAACGTCTTGGATGCTCGTGGCGCCTACTTCCTGGAGGTACTTCTGGAGCCCTTGTACTATCTCGCTTATGACTGTCTCGCCTCTGGTTATTACCGCGGTGCCAACCTGTACCGCCCGGGCGCCGGCTAGGATCATCTCCGCCGCTGTGCGCCAGTCCTCGACCCCGCCCACCCCTATTATGTCGGTCCTGTACTCCCGGTAGACCTCGTAGACCGCGCGCACCGCCACGGGGTGGATGGCGGGGCCCGAGAGCCCGCCCACGCCGTGACCCAGGACGGGCTTCATGGCGTAGACGTCGATAGCCATGGCCCGTATGGTGTTTATGAGCACCAGGCCCCTCGCCCCTGCCTCGAGCGCCTTGCCGGCAACCTCCACGAGCCTATCCACCACGCCGAGCTTGGCGAGCACCGGTATGGTCACCGTGGAGGCGGCGGCGCCGGCCACCTCCCTGACCGCGACGGGGTCCATGCCTATCTCGAGGCCCCTTCCCCTCGCGTGGGGGCAGCTGAGGTTCAGCTCCACCGCCGCCGCGCCCGCCTCCTCGGCAGCGGCCGCTATCTCGGCGAACTCCTCCGGGGTGGAGCCAGCTATGCTGACGATCACCGGCTTGCCCAGCCCCCGGATCCTCTCCAGGAGCCCTGGGAGCGCCTCGAGCCCCGGGTTCGAGAGCCCCACGGCGTTGAGCAGGCCCTGGGGGATGGGCACGGCTATCGGCGTCGGGTAGCCGCTCCGCGGCTCGCGGGTGAAGGACTTCGTGACCAGCGCCGCGGAGCCGGCGCGCGCGAGCCTCTCCAGCGCCTCAGGCCTGGAGCCCAGGATGCCGCTTGCATTCATAACCGGGTGCTCCAGCTCTAGGCCCGCAGCCCTGACCCGCAGGACGGGCAAATGGCACCCCCACACCGGCGCCCCCGGGCCCCCGGTTTATAGCGCCGGGGCCCCGGGGGAGCCCCCCGGGAGGCCGGATGAGCTACGAGTGCGAGGAGCCGCCGTGCCTCCACGTGGCGGTCGACTATCCCCGTAGGCGCTTCGTGGTCTTCCTGGAGACGGGCGGCGGGGAGCTGATATACATACCCTTCGAGAGGCTGGAGAGGGCCTACAGGCAGGCCCAGGAGCTGCTCTCGAGGAGGTTCAGGGAGGCCCGCGGCGGGGAGGTGGACGAGGTGGCCAGGGAGGTGCTGGGGGCCGAGCCCCTCGAGGAGTAGTGGCGCCCCAGGGGCGTCGAGGGGCCACGGTCTAAGAGCCCCTGGGCCCCCGGTTTACACACCCCTGGGGTGCCGGCCGGGCTTGTCCAGGAGGGGTGGGCTCCACGGCCCAGTGGTGGGCGTGGGCGCGATAGTGGCCCTCGGGCAGGGGGCGGGGCTCAGGGTGCTCCTCGTGAAGCGCCGCTACCCGCCCTTCCCTGGGCTCTGGAGCTTCCCCGGGGGCCACCTGGAGCCCGGGGAGACCGTGCTGGAGGCGGCCCGGAGGGAGCTCATGGAGGAGACCGGGGTGGACGCAGAGCCCCTGGGGGTGGTGCATATCCACGAGCTGCTGGCCATGGGCCCCGTGGGCCCCGAGCACTACGTCATAATGGACGTGCTGATGAGGTACCGGGGCGGCGAGCCCCGGGGCGGGAGCGACGCCGCGGATGCCAGGTTCTTCCCCTACCGGGAGGCCCTCCAGCTGCCCCTAACCCCCGGGGCGCGGGTGGTCCTCGAGAAGCTCCCGGAGCTTCTGCGTGGATGCATTCTCAGGCCGGCGAGGACGGAGACCCTGGACGCGGGGGTGGAGAGAGGCTAGGCGCCCAGGAGGCTAGCCCGTCTCAACCACCCTGGCGTTGATCACCAGGGGCACGCTGTCGAAGAGCACGCCCTCCCTAGCCTCGTAGTACACCCGGGCGCCCAGGACCGCCGCCCGGCCTCCATCGTAGAGCCAGGAGTCCCCGTCCACAGCGACCACTGCGCTGGGCTTACCCAGGCTGAGCACGGCCCTAACGTTGCCCAGCTTGAGGACCGGCCGGGCGACGCTGAGATACTCGTACGAGGCCCAGTTGTTAAAGCGGCCGCCGGCATAGCTGTAGTAGATCGTGTCCCACCATATGGCGAACAGCCAGTTGCCGGAGCTATCGTAGAAGTCTAGCCGCAGGGTGAAGTTGAGAGCGGACGCGGGCCTGTGGCCGCTCGTACCGTTGCCCACTATTATGCCGTAATCCGCGGAGTCGAAGAACAGTGTTGGGGGCTGCGTGTCGGCCTCAATCACTACGTGGTGGAAGCCTCTACCGTCAGCGTAGGGCGTGTGGACCACTATCCCGCTTCCCCGGACCAGGTGGCGGGCTATCTCGTGGAGGGTCTCGTTGATTGCTGTGCCGTTGCCCGGGGCCAGGTATAGGGTGCCGTTGTAGGTGTAGTTGCGGTAGGCTAGGGTTATGGTGGCGTAGGAGACTCTGCTGAGTATGTCCTGCACCGCGGCATCGACGTCTATTCCCTTCTGCACGTGGCCCCGCAGGACGTGCTTAAGCTTCTCGGCTATATCCTTCCCGTGGCCGTCTATGGCCCAGGAGAGGTGCGGCCACTCATCCTGAGGAGCCCTCTTACAGTACGGCTGATCCGTCGTCACGTTGCCCTCGAAGACCTGGTATGCCTCCCTAACCTCTATGCTTAGGTAGTCTAGGAGCCGGCGCAGCTGATCCGCGTTCTCCAGGCTCAGCTCCAGCTTCACATAGTCGACATCACTGTGCCTTGTTATCTTGAGCCACTCGGGCTCCTCGAGAGAGCCCTCGGCCCCGGAGGCTGGGGCTATGGTTATGCTGCCGAGCTGCTGGAGGCTTATGGGCTCGTTGGGCGCCTGCGCGCAGCCCACCGCGTAGAAGCTGCTCAGCGGGCTCTGGGTGGTGGCGAAGCCTGCTAGCAGGGCGAGGGCGGCAGCCGAGGCGGCGAGGGCGGCCAGGGCGAGGGCTGCTGAGCGGTGGTTCAAGGCTCTAGGGCACCCCTATACCGGCCAGCCCTCCCTCATTGGCAGCCGGGGCGGGACTCCCTCCACAGTATGGGCTTGACTGTGGTCCGTCCTACTAATCTCTACCCCTGGCGGGCGGGGCGGCAGCTCCATGAGAGGCTGCGGGGCCGCCCGGGGGCTAGAATATTGACGAGAGTGGGTAGCTCGGCATGCCCCGCCGCTCGCCCGGGTCGACGATGAAGACGTGGTACATCGCCTCCACCACGTCCTCGCCAAGGCTTCTCCACAGCTTGCTCAGCTCCAGGTACTCGGTCTGGTCCAGGTAGCCCTGGTCCACCATGCTCAGCGGGGGCCAGCCGCCCGGGTAGCCCTGCGCGGCCTCGGCCTCCACTATCTCTAGCCAGTAGCTGCTGCTCAGCACGGGGAGGCCGTGGAAGGGACTGAGGCCGCTGTAGACCAGCGCCACCAGCTGCAGGCCGTACCAGGTCGGGGTCCAGGCTATCCAGGAGAGGATGGGCCTGGGGAGCCGGGAGGGCTGGAGGGGTATGGGCAGCTCGCCCGGGTCCGGGGGCTGTATCTCAACCCCGGCCTCGGCCAGCACCTCCACGGGGAGGAGGTTGGCGTCGCGGGCGGGGAGAACGGTGAGGGGGTAGTCCTCGGAGCCTATAATGCCCGCCGTCTCGTAGTCGTAGAGGAATACCCCTCTAGTCTCCCCGACCCTGCCGTAGGCCGCGTTGGGCGTCGTAGCGTCGACATGGACTATGTCGGCCGCGTCTAGGCAGGCGAGGCCCCGCAGCACCTCGCGGGCGAACCGCCTCCTCTCCTCCAGGCTGTGCCTCTCGAGGTACTCCCCCAGCAGCTCCGGGTTGTTCACCAGCTCGGATACCGTAGTGAAGTCCTCCACCTCCCGGAACACTAGCACGGCCCTGTCCTCGAGGGCTCCCACGGCTACGGGGAGGCCGCGGGCCCAGAGGCTCTCGGGTATCGACCCCCCACACCTCCTGCGGAGCCTAGTGAGCCTCCTAAGCATCTCAGCGATGCGCTCCACCGGCCGGGCGAGCCCCGTGTACTTGGGCGTATACAGCTTGACTATGTAGCTCTGCCCGCCCCGGAGCCTAGCCCGGTATATGTCGGCCTCGCCGCCGCTATCGAGCAGCTCCCACTCATCGCTATCAGTGGACACCACGAAGCCGCTGTGGAAAACCAGGCTGAGCCTAGCCATGGGGGCTGACACCCTAGAAGGCCTAGACCGTAGCCGTCTCGCTCAGCCTCTCCACGAACCTCCTCACAGCCTCCTCCCACTCGCGCGTTATACGGTCATCGGCGGGCGCGTCTATGAACATCTTCTCGTGGTAGGGCGGGTCCACCAGGTCCAGGAGCCCCCGGTCCTCGAGGACACGGCGCTGCGCCTCACGCAGGAAGCTCGCTATATCCCTCAGCGTCTCCCTGTCGGCGTCCTGGCCGAGGGCTATGGTTGCGAGGCCTATACGGTTCCTCTCGTTGAGCTTCTTCATCCTCTCCGCCAGCTCCATGGTTATCTTCTCCGCTGCCACCACCACGTCGTCCACCGTTCTCCTGGTCTCCCTGCCGTCGGTGAAGAGGAAGAGAGTCCCATACTTCTCCGGCGGCAGCGTCAACTGGTCCACATACCGCTCGACCACGGACGCCGCCGCCTCCAGCGCGTCAGCCATGGCGGTCATGCCGTAGGGCCGGTTCCTCTCCGCACTCTTACGGAACACGTCGAGCGCCACGTTCCTCGGGGCGACGGGGAAGTAGACCTCGCCGTTCCACTCAACCACCTCGACGTCGTCGCTGAACCAGACGAAGCCGACCCGGAAGGCGGGGGCCATCCTGCTGCGGCCCAGCCTGCGTAGGAGAGCCTCAACCAGGTCCACTAGGTGGAACCACTTGCCGCGGTAGTCATAGGTCTTGGGCTCCATCATGCTCAGGGAGCGGTCTAGTATGAAGAGGACTAGGACAGTGTAGCTGAGCGGGCGCCTACGCAGCAGCCTCATAACAAACGGCTTTGACAAGCTCATCAGCCTCCAAGGGCGGCTGGGAGACTGGGGCATCAGCCTCTACGACGCCCCGGAGCCGGAGGCGCCGGCCTCCTCTCCGCCACCCTGCTGCAGCACGGTGGCCACAGATATTTTACCCGCTACATTGGCCACTATAAGGCTTTTGTCACCCGATACTACGAGGCGTGAAACCTCGCCATCACCGAGAATACCCAGGGCCTCAACAAGCCTAGAGTAGGCGTCGGAGAGGGCCCTCGCTATCGTGCTAGCCTCCTCCTCGCCCAGCCCCTCCGAGTTTATCACGACCCCGCGGCTGAGGTCCACTGCTATACTGCGTAGCCTGCCCTGGATCCTCGCGCTACCCCCCTGGGCGAGGTTTATGAGCTCCAGGAGCTCGATGAAGTAGTCCCCGAGCCTGCCCCCGGAGACCCGGGGCTGCAGAGTGGCGGGGAACACGCTGACCAGCGTGACCATTATACGGTTTATTACGCGCGAGAGGGCGTCACCGCCGTACTCCTCGACGAGCTTACCCTCCCCCTCAGCCTCGAGGTAGAGGCGGCACCCGCTGCCCTTGCTGACCCCGACAACCCGCACGGAGCCGTGGAGGTCGCCCCGGAGGAGCAGCTCCAGGCGGTCAGCCTCGACCCTCTCCTCGGCCTCCACCCGCAGGCTGCCGTACCTGGCGGAGGCGAAGGTAAGCACCTTCACGCCGCGCTTCTCTCCCTGGCCGCTGAGCCTGGCCGCGCCCGCCAGGAAGGAGGAGGGGTCGCGGGAGGATAGCAGCCGTATAACCCGGTCGCAGGGGGCGGCTACGTCGAGCACCGCGCTCCTCTTAACAGGGGCCAAGGTCTATAACCCCGCCCTCTCAATCCCTCCAGGGCCGTGCCGACACTAAATACGCGTCGCCCATGGCGCGGGGCCGCCGCAGCGAGCCATGGCGCTGCCAGGCGCGTAGAGGAATGTAGGGGCGGACACGGACCGGCCTCCGAAAAGCCTAAGCGGCGCCGCCTCTCCTGCCGCCCCTCCTCCTATGACCCGCTACGAGCATGAGAAGGCCTATAGCCGTCAGGGCCGCCACGATCCCTGCCGCGGCCAGCCTGCTGCCGGACCAGGCTCCCCCGGCGGCGCTGGTGGCCGCGCTGGCCGCGGGCCCCCTGGAGGCCGAGCTGGCCGGAGGCGTGGCTGCACCCCCGCAGGCTCCAGCCGGGGTCGTGGTCACCGTCCTCGTCACGGTAGTGGTGACAGTGGTTGTTACCGTCCTTGTAGCTGCTCCGGGGGCCGGCGCCACTAGGCCCTGGATGCGGCTGAAGTACTTGGCTAGTATGACTGTGGCCGGGACCAGGTTATCCACCCTTATCTCGGAGGCCAGCCTGCCGGGCCGGCCCCCGTAGTACACCGCGATGTAGGGCGCTGCCTGCAGCCTAACCAGTACATGCTCCCTGTCGCCGAGGAGCCGCAGGCTACTGGTCTCGGAGAGGGCTAGCACCGCCCGGCCATGGACGCTCACATTAGACTCCTGGTAGCCGTATTTTATGCCGTGGCAGGATATCTCTAGAGGCTTGTCGAGCAGCATAGTTGCTACAGTCATATTGGTGTCCATTTCCTTCAGCTCCACCACGTTCACCTCAAGCACGACGTTGCAGGGCAGCCTAACCTGCTCCAGGACCGCGTCGAAGGATACATTATAGCTGCCCACGTTCAGCGAAAGCACGGACGGCAGGTCTATGACAGTCCTGAACAACACCACGGGCCTATCATCAATGGCTACGCTGATCAGGGTGTAGACGGTGCTCACCCCAGACACTATCTTGGCAAGCCTCTCGTAGATGAAGTCGGCGGCGTTGAACGAGGCTACGACACCCTTCTCCACGCCTATGGCCAGCTGGGAGCCGTCGGGGCTGACCGCGATAGCTGTTATCGGGGCAAGCGAGACCCTGTCTATGTCTACCAGCTCGAGGCCTCCTCGGCCGTACTGGAAGAGGTAGAGGTCGCCGCCTAGATCACCCGCTATGAGGTAGTTGCCCGTGACCGCTATCGAGGTGATAAGCGTCTCGACGCTATAGGAGGCCATAACCTCCCCTCTAGCGAGCGATAGCAGGTAGAGCCTTGAGACACCGTGGCTCTTGTCGATGACGGCTGCCGCCACAACATCGCCGCCGAGAGCCATGCCGGCCAGCTGCCCCCCGAGGCTGGGCGACACCCAGACGGGCTTGCCGGAAATGAGGGAGACGAGGGCTATGTAGCCGTTGCGCATGCCTACAACCACCTGCTCCTTCCCGGGTATGCAGGCTATGGAGGCCACGCCGCCATAGTCCCCATCCCCTAGGCTTATCACCGCCAGGCTGCGCGGCTCCAGGGACCCCGTCGGCCCCTGGACCAGCTTGTAGAGGTGGAGCCTCGGCCTCCCCGACTCCCCCGCGACGAGGAAGCCGGTGGAGACCCAGCAGACGCTCGCCAGGTCGCCCCATATGCTGAATATCCTCGCGGCCTCCCTCCCGGTGGCAGCGTCGAGCACGTATACGTAGTGCCATATCCTCCCAGCGGCCACTGCCACAAGCCTCCCGTCGGGGGAGAACGCCACGTCGTAGACCGGCTCCTTGGGCAGCAGCCCCCACACCTTGTGGCCGGACCGGTCGAGCAGGACGGCGCCGCCGCTAGTGCCCACTAACAAGTGGTCGCTAGAGGTGTTCCAGGCTAGCCTGGTGACGCTGTATCCCAGGATGACGCTCCACGAGGGCTGGGGGGTGCTAGACCCGGCCTCCGCGGCGTGGACGGGCTTGAGGAGATAGAGCGCCGCGGCCAGGATGGCGAGCAGCAGGAGCGTCCTGGCGAGGGCCACCAGCGTCACCATGCAGCAGGCGGAAGTTCCGTAGGATAAAAGCCTATGTCCACTAGAAGCCCTGGAGCCGGGGAGAGGCCCCTACGGGCAGCCCGGGGGGCTGCGGAGGCAGCTGGAGGCGCCTAGGGGCTCCGTGCCGTCACGCTAGACGGATGTATTGTAGACCGTTAGGAGGGCCTCCGAGCTGGACTGGAGCGTGGCCAGCAGCGTCTCCGCCTGGCGGGGGCTCAGGGGCTTCCCCAGCTGGGCGGCCGCCACCACCCTGCCGCCGCGAACGGCCAGAAAGTAGTCGCTGTCTGGCATGGTTACACGGAGCAGGGCCGAGCGGCCCCGGAGCCTATCGTAGTTGAAGCCGGAGGGGTGGCCCCGGTAGAGGACGGGGGCCTGGATGACGGTGTTGACTATGTAGCCCGCATCAGATAGGCGCTTCGAGAGCTCGCTGTCCCAGGAGCCATGGTCGACCCAGAGCGGCGGGGCAGCAGCCTCCCGCTCCACCTTCTCCTTGGCGCCGCCCTGCTTGTCACCTCTCCTGGCCAGCCGCAGGGTACCGTCCTCCGCCAGGCTCGCCTGGAGCCCCTGGAGCCGGGCCCACGCCTCCACGAGGGGCACCGCCTCGGGGTCTACCGCGAGCCGCAGCTCCCTCACACCCTCCATGCTCCTCTCCAGCTCCCTGTAGGGGATGAAGCCACGGTATCCCCGGAGGTCAAGGTACGGGCCCTTCACTCCGCCTCACCCTCCGCCACGAGCTCCGCCGCCTCGCCGAGCAGCGACTTTACACGCTCCACTCCTTCAACGAGGGGGCCGTAGCGCGGGGCCAGCCTCTCAACCTCCAGGCCCTGGACCGTCTTCAGCCAGCGGCCCAGGGCCTGGGGCGTGAGCGTGCTCCGCAGGTAGGCGCGGAGGGCACGCCGGAGCACGGGGTCCCCGGCGTAGGGCAGGCCGGGTGGAAGCAGGAAGCCCAGCACGGGGCCTGTGAAGAGCGTCCTCGAGGCCTGGTCGTAGAGGGACAGCATGCCGCCGCAGCAGCTGGCCGGTATTACGTGTAGCTCGCTCCGCCCCAGCCTGACGCGGCCCCCGGTTAGGGGTACGGCCGACACGCGGTCCGGCTGGTCTAGGAGGCCTGCTAGCTGGGCCCAGGCGTAGGGCGGGGCCAGCACCTGGGCGGGGGAGGCGGCGTAGAGCTCCCTAAGCAGGGGGTAGGTGGATGCGCTCGCATCCCCGGCCACTATGAGGCGCAGCTGCTCCATGTCGCCGACGAGGCCGCGTACAGCCTGGCTCCACTCCGCGGGCCCCGCCGGGTCCACCACGGCGTACTCGTAGCCGTCGCCTACGATGTACGTGGAGACTGTCAGCCCGCCGTACTCGGGGCGCCCGCCGGGCCACAGCCTGTAGACCGCGTGCCGCCCCTCCTCGTAGACCGGCTGGGGGGCGTTGACCCTCACCCTATGGCGCTGGCCTCCGAGGGCCCAGGCGAGTAGGCGGACGCGGTGGCTTGGGGGCTTCCACGCGGTCTTCAGCGCGTCCTCGCCCCGGACGCTGTGCCCGTCCATCTCGGCGTAGACGCCGGTCACGCTGCGGCCGCGGATGACCAGGCGGGCGAGGTAGTAGTACTCGTGGAGCATACCCTGTATCTCCGCCAGGTACTCGCCGGGGCCCAGGGCGGCTATGACACGGTACGCCGCCTCGACGAGCACGTTCTTCACGGGGGTGAAGCTGTCATAGAACACCAGCGCCGCGTCCTGCACGCCCGCAGCGGCCAGCTCGTCGTCGGCGCCGGAGAGGCTCACCGTGGGCCAGGCCTCCTCGACTACACCCGCTATAGCCTCCCTCACGCCCCTAACCAGGCTACCCGCCGCCGGGGATAGCCTGCCGCTGCCACCGCCGCTGACAACTATGTGCACGCCCTCGCCCACATCAGCTATACTTACCACCAGGACCAGGGAGTCGGCGCCGCGGCCCAGGAGGACCACCAGCGCGTTCTCGAGCCTATAGACGTGCATGTCCAGCCGCATAGGCCTGGAGCCGAGCCTCAGGATGCCGAAGCGCCGGGGGACACGGAGAACGACGTACCCGTCGCCGACCTCCTCCACAAGTTCTATCCTGGAGAGCACACGCTTGAAGTCGCTTATGAGCGAGTGTATGCTCTCCGCGTCGAGGGGGACCACTAGAGGCTCGCCCGGGCCGCCGCCTAGCAGCGGGCCAGGCGTCACGGAGCCTGTCGGCAAGGCCCGTCAACGCTCCCCAGGGCTTTAGCGGCCCCTGCAGCGGGCCTGCTGGGACCTTCCCCCACGCGTCCCCGCGCATTCTCCTTATTAACCTTGTTAATCATCCGGTATGGGGCTAGCGAGGCCTGCGGGAGCGCCGGCGCGCCTGGGCCGCCTACTCCCCGGGCTCCCGGGCCTTGTACACGCTAACAGCCAGTACCACCGGCACCTCGCCCCCGTCGCCCGGGCTACCCCGGAGCCTGTACTCCACGAGGGCGTCCACCCAGGCTAGGCCGCCCGGGCCGCAGGAGATGTTTACATCCAGGGCCGGGTGAAGGGCGTCTAGCACGCCAAGCCTCTCTCCCCGGGGCCCCTTAAGGACGATGCTAAGCCCGTCAAGCCTGGCCTCCACGACGTCCCTGTCGGCGAGCTGCACCCGTAGGCCCACTGTGCCCGTGCTGCTGTTCCGGCAGAGGAGCGTGAGCCACCTATCCACCCTGGCGCTCTGGGCTGCGCCCGGGAGGCGGACGCTGGGCCGGACGTCTACTAGCACCCCTCCCGAGGGCTGGACGACTGTTGTCAGCAGCACGCTGGGCCCGGGCTTGTCGGGGGAGAGCATGCTTGCAAGCGCCGCCAGAGAGGCCAGGGCAGCCAGCGCGGCCAGGACGGCGAAGGGCCGGAGCCGCATTCCTGAGCCGCCGTTCCCGGCTGTAAGCGGTCTCTGGGGCATCTCGGGGCCACCCCTCTGGCGGCGCTGCAGCCGCGTTTCTAAGCGGCGGCCCACGGCAACATGTATTTTACGATTAACTGTGTGGCTGAATTGACGGGGCTACCATGGTTCTGGCTGTGGAGGCGTGGGACTAGCCCATTGCCGGGGCTAAGCAATTTAAAAAGCCAAGGCATGTGCACCAAGCTAGGGAGCCGGGCTCCTTGTCCGTGCCAGCGCAGGAGAGGGCCAAAGCGGAGTCGCCGGAGGAGGTTCTCACAAGGCTTATAGCGTTGGCCTCCTCCGTCGACGGCATAGATGTCACTGTGGCCGCGTACGAGGGCTTCACCTACGCCGTCAACGCTAGGAACCCGGACTACGAGGCGGCTGCGGACGAGCTGGCGGCTATTGCCTCGGCCTACCTCCAGGCGTTCCGCCAGCGTATCCCCGGGGGCGAGATAGCAGCGAGGGTAGCGCTCGGCGAGTACAAGGGCAGAGCTGTCCTCGTGGCGGACGTGGGAGGGGGCTTCACGTTCATAGCGCTCGGCGAGTACCCGGGGGTGTCCTCCCTCCTCGACCCGGTCCGCAGGCTTGTGGAGGGCAAACCCCTCCGGTGCCCCTCCTGCGGGGTAGTGCTCGACGTCTACACAGCCACGTGCCCTAGCTGCGGGCACACTACACCCTTTACACAGCCCGTCTGCCCCTTCTGCGGCCACGTGCTCAACAGGAAGCCCTGCCCCAACTGCGGCACCATGCTCAGCCTCTCGGTGTCACGGGTGGAGGCTGTGAAAGCCGCTGCGGAGCCCTCTGTAGGGGAGAAGGTGGCCGAAGAGGCTGCAGCCCCCGCAGAGGCTGAGAGGGCCGCGGCAGCCCCCATCACCGCTGGCCCCAACTCTCTGAGAAGGCTTAAGACCATGCTCAAGGTGATTATAGGCTCCTCGGTAGCAGTCATCTACTTCGCGTCAGCCTACCTGCTGGGCGCCGACATGACGGCAGCCGCCCTGGCCGGGATAGTCCCCCTGGCCACGGTGTTCGCGCTGCTGCTCAGCTAGCGGAGCAGCCCGGGGGGCCTGGCTGCATGGCCGGCGGCGATGGGCTTCAACGGCTTATACGGAGGCTTGCGCTCAGGCTCGTCGAGCACGGGGTAGCGGGTAGCCGGGAGCACGCGGAGAGGATTATAGCGGTCTCAGGCGCCGTCCACCTGGTAGACGTTGTCAGGGCGCTCGAGGAGTCGAGGAGGCTCGTGGAGCGCTACATGAGGGAGGGCGGGCCCCCGGTCGAGCCCCCCAAGCCCCTGGAGGCTGCCGCTGAGCGGGAGAGAGGGTGACTACCCCACTTGAGGGACTGCATCTACCTTGACACAACCTTCCTGCTCGCCTTAGCCCAGGAGCACGGTGCTTTCCGCGAGCGCGCCCTGGAGCTGCTTGAGGAGTTCCGGAGGGGTGGCAGGGCCCTCGTATCCTCCCACCTGGCCCGGGCGGAGCTTGTCGCGCTAATCGCCTCCAGGAGGCCCGGCCTGGGCCTTGAGGGGGTTTACGCGCTAGCAGACTACGCTATACGCCGCGCGGGGGCCGAGGTAAGGGACCCGGACTACAACAGAATTGTGCGGGAGGCCCAGCTCTACGGGGGGCTCATCCGGCTTAGGCTTGGCAGCCTGCTCCACCTCCTGGCCGCGCTGTCGCTCGGCTGCCTCTCCATAGCTACCTTCGACACGGCCATCATAGAGCGCTCTGGCAGGGTGAGCGAGATCCTGGGCGTCGAGGTGGTGCACTAGCCGTAGCCGCCCCGGCTGCCCCGAGGAGGGCCGTCTTGGGGATGCTCCTCGAGCCCCCACGGCGAGCCTATATTAGCGCGCCACGTGGCCGCCCTCCTCGGGGCTAGGCGTAGCCCCTCGTATAGTCACGCTTAGGAGTAGGCGGGACCTCACCGAGGCTCCTCGGCTATGTTCGTCTCGAGAGGGAGGACCAGGGGATTCATACAGCTCGGGCCCAGCACGCTGAGGGAAGCCATCGCGGAGGCCCTCGGCGGGCTCGGGAAAGAGGGGCTGAGGCTCGTCTACTACACGCCAGAGGGGCTCCAGGTCTACCTGGAGGCCTCGCCTAGCCTGCTGGCGTGCATAGCCGCCGCCCCGGGCGGCGCCGTGGCCGCTGGAGAGGAGTGCCTAGAGCTCCTGGCCAGGCGCGCGGATGATAGGCGGGGCGTGGTGGAGATTATAGAGCTGACCGAGCACCAGGTGGCAGTGGATGCCGAGGAGAGGCCGGAGGCCGTCGTGCCCGGGGGCCTGGAGAGGCTCCGGGCCGTTCTCGCGGGGGTCGGGCGTGGAGAGGGGGCCGGCGGCCCCCAGCCCGCCCCCGGGGAGGCCGCCGCGCGGCCGGCGGAGCAGGAGGCGGGGCCCGCGGCAGGCCCCGGGGAGGCCGTGGAGGCTGCGGGGGAGGAGGACCTAGAGGAGCTCATGGAGATGCTGCGTGTAAGGGGGCTGAGGCTCTCGGACACGTTCAATGTCCTCGCTCTTGCAGCGCTCTCCTCCAGGGGGAGGGCGGTGGAGGTAAGGGCGGGGGATAAGCCCTGCATGGATATCGTTGACGACGCGCTGGCCCTCCACACGAGGGTCGCCGTGGTGTGCAGGGGCGGTGGGGGCACCCTCTACGTCTACGCCGACCCGGGCGCCGGGAGGCTCGAGGCATACTACATGGATGACGGCGGTGGGGCCCTCCTCGGGGCCGAGGCGCTCCGGAGAGCGGGCAGGCTGGTGCCGAGGGAGGTTAGGGTCTACGTGGAGGCCGGGGGCTAGGGGAGCTGGAACTCTATCCTCTCATAGCCCCCGGTGCGGCCGCCGCGCCGGCCGTAGATCGCCAGCGTGCTCTCCCCGACAATGTCCCAGTCCTCGCTCCCCGGGCCCATGTCGACCGAGAGCACCCTGGAGCCCGGCGGGAAGACCCAGTAGGCCTCGTAGCTGTACTCTATCTCCTCGGGCTCGTACCTGTTCTCGTAGACGTTCCGGCCCCTCCGGAGCGGGGCCCGGAACCGGAGGGCGAAGACTATGAAGACCCTGCTCCTGCTCCCCCGGAACCCTATATCAACCATCTCCACCCTCGGCCTCACCCTCTCCCCGTTGACCACGACCTCCTCCTGGTCCACCAGCTCCTGCATGTTGTAGTAGAGCTTGGTGGTCTCCTCCTCGTAGAGCCTCTCGTCCCTCAGCACGGCGTCGTAGTAGCCGAGGGGGTCTATGTAGTCGAAGACGAGGTAGTAGGCTATGTAGCGGTAGCCCACGTAGAAGAAGCCCTGGCCGTGCACCGGCTGGACCTGCTCGCTAGCCTGGCTGAGAAACTCGCTGCTCGCGCCGGGGCCCCGGCGGCCTCCCCTCCCCCCTCTCCCCCTGCCTGGCACCCCCGCGGCGCCTCCGGGGTGCTGCGGGCGCGTAGACCCGCTATGAGGCTTTGCCGCGCAGCCGGCGGGCCCCCGGGGCCCTGGGGGAGATGGAGCCTTAGCCGCCCGGGGGGCCTCGGGGCCCCGGCGTGGGTGAGCATTGGCTGCCAGGGGCGCTAGCATCAGCCGCGTGCTCCGCGTGATAGACGGGCGGGGCTACAAGGCGTATAGGGAGCTCAGGGGCGCCGAGGAGAGGGTCCGGGGCCTCCTCATCCGCGTCGTGAGGGTGCAGGGGGACCCCTTCGCGCCGCCGAGCGTTGTGAGGATAGAGGCCAGGCCGGGGCTGCCCCGGTGGGCGCTCGAGCACCCGGTGGCGGCCGCTGACTACATCTACCGGAGGCTCCACCAGGCGCTCCGCCGCTACTCAGCGAGGCTCGGCGAGGGCCACAGTGGGCTCCTCGCGGTGCCTCGGCCCGGGCCGGTGATGCTGCGGAGGAGCGGCGCTGAGCTGGGGAGGGATGGGCTGGTCCTCCGCGTCTGGGCGGGGCTGCCCAGCAGGAGGCGCCGGGTCCTCGGCGACGCGGCCGAGGAGCTTCTCCTGGAGAGGCTGCCCCGCGCCGTAGAGGAGGCGCTGAGGGTGGACATGGAGGGGCTGAGACGCCACGTGGAGGCGTGGAGACTGCAGGAGGAGATACGCTCCAGGCTCCCCGGCATGGGGCTCGTCTCCTTCGTGGGGGATGGGAGCATCCTGCCCAGGCGCTGCGGGGGCTGCGAGGACCCACTCCCCGGCGCTGTGCCCTTCGAGTCGCCGCCGAGCCTCCGGGTGGAGATCGAGACCAGCCTGGGGCCGGTGACGGGTATGGGCGTCCGCAGGGGTGTCACGGTGATAGCGGGGACGGCCTTCCACGGGAAGACGACGCTGCTGGAGGCTATACAGAGCGGCATCTACAACCACGTGCCCGGCGACGGCAGGGAGAGGGTTGTGACGATAAGGGAGGCCGTCAAGGTCCGAGCGGAGGACGGGAGGAGCGTGGAGTGCGTGGACATATCGAGCTTCATCCACAGCCTCCCCGGCGGCAGGGACACGGGCTGCTTCACCACTCGGGACGCGAGCGGGGCTACAAGCATGGCGGCCGCGGTGCAGGAGGCTGTGGAGGCGGGGGCCAGGCTCATACTCGTAGACGAGGACACCTCGGCGACGAACCTGCTCTTCTACGACGAGCGCGCCGAGCCCCTGATACGGAGGAAGACGGTCACCACGATAGCCGAGCAGGCCGCCTCCATGGCCGAGAAGGGGGTCTCCCTGGTGATAGTCTCCAGCGGCTCCCTCCCCCTCATAGCCTCCGCCGACACGGTAATAGTCATGGAGGACTACCGGGCCCGCGACGCGACCAGCGAGGCCAGGAGGCTAGCCGTAGGGAGGAGAAGCTACGCCGCCTACAGGCCCCCGGCCAGGAGGCTGCTGGCCGAGACGCCGAGGCTGGAGAAGCCGAGGCTGCGGGGCTCCTGGCTCGTAGCCCGGGGGCTCGAGGAGCCCCTGGACCTCGAGTCCAACGAGCAGCTGGTGGAGGAGGGGCAGCTCCACCTCCTAGTAGCGCTCGCCGGGAGGCTGGACATGTTCAGGGGCAAGCTGATGAAGGAGGTGGCGGAGAGCGTTGACGACGCGCTGCGGGAGGGCTTCGGGAGGCTCCTGGGCGGCGAGCCCGGGCCAGGCTACTCGGAGGTAAGGGGCCTCGACCTTGTCCACATGGTTAACAGGATACCTGGGATAGGGGTGAGGCAGGAGAGGCGGGGAAAGCCTTAAGAGGGCCCTGGGAGCGGCGGCCTGCGTCAAAATAGTGGGGTGTCGACGAGGGCGCGCGGAGGACCCGGGGGTCTGGAGGGGAGAGTCCTCCGGGCTCCCACCCGCTCCTCTCCTATCCGGTGTCCCGTCTGCTATATTCCTAGTGGTCCTGGGGTGGGCGCGTAACGCGTAAAGCCTAGCGGGGCAGGGGGCGCTGGGGCTGCAGCAGCCCCAGCCGGAGCCTCTTCTCGCCATCAGCCTCCTCCACCTCGACAAGGGCCAGACCGTGAGCCATGAGGGGCGCCAGAGCGTCCATAGTCTCGCCCACACCGGCCTCGAGGCCGTCCAGGCGCAGGACATCGCCGTCCAGCGCGGCCGTGGCCTCGAGCCAGTGTAGGCCGGCGGGGAGGCAGGGGGGCTCCACGGGGCAGCCCAGCCTGGGGAGGCAGTTGAGCCTCCGGGCGGCGCGGCCGGCGAGGACCTGGAGCAGCTCCCGGCGCTCCGCGGGGCAGGCCTCCAGGCTCTGGAGCGCAGCGTCCACTAGGTCGCTTATGGGGCTGGGGAGGGTGTAGAAGGGCTCCAGCTCCCGGAGCCCGAGGAGCCTCGCGCCCGCGTAGACTAGGCAGCGGTAGCGGTGGAGGGGGGAGCTCTCCCGGGCGCGGAGCAGCCTCCTACGAGGGTCCCCCTGGGGCCCGGGGAGCTCCGCGTGCTCCTCGAGGCCGAGGTCCTCCAGCCCCCCGGCGCCGAGGCTCTCGAGCAGCGCCCCCGTCACCGTGGCGGAGGCGCTGTAGAGGACCAGGGCCTCGCGGCTGTAGGGCGGCATGCCGCGGATCAGGGCTGTGAGGAGGCGGTGCAGCGCCTCGGGGGCCCACATGGGGTCCCCGGTGTCGAGCTGGCCCGGCTCCGGGGGCGTGGCTCCCAGGCTCTCGAGCAGCGCCCGGGCAGCGTCGGCGACCGCCTCGATCGCCGCGAGGGGCTTGGTCTTGGAGGAGGCTACCCGGATCCCCCAGCCGGCCAGCCGGAGGGGGAGGCCGTCGCGCAGCCGGGCGGCTAGCCTCTCGGGCTGCGCGACGTACACGCCTACCACGTCGCGGTAGAAGCGGGCGAGGCTCCGCGGGGGGTACCTCTGCTCCCTGTGGATGGATGCCTGGAACCCGCCGAGCAGCATCTCCGCTGCAGGGCCGAGGTCGACTAGCTCGGAGAGATCCCTACCCTCTACGGTCGCCAGGAGCCTGCGCCTCGCCTCTAGGAACCCGGCGGCCTCTCGGTAGACGGCGGCGGCGTAGTCCTCCAGGAAGCCCCTGAGCCCGGGCAACCAGCTGCCCCCGGGCGTGAGGAAGGCGGCCCCCGTAATGCTAGTTACCGCCCGCAAAGCGGGCACGGGTACCGGGGCCCCGAGGGCTTAGGCTCGAGGCCGCCCTCCAGGCGCTAGGAGCCGGCAGGCGGAGCTAGCCATAGGGGCCTGCACGGGGCGCCGCCGGCGGAGGTGGAGAAGCTCCCCAGCCTCGCCGGGCTGGTCGCGCCGATCCACTGCAGCGGCAGCGCGGCGAGCTACATCGCCAGGAGGCGCCCGGGCCGCTACATGGGGGCGGCCGCGGGCACAGTGATGGAGGTCTGGGATCAGGGGTCAGCCACACTAGGGCTCCCCACCCGGAGCGGGGGTCGGCATTGCTACCCCTCATCACGCGCTGGGGCCGGGGAGAGGGGCCGCCTCAGCGGCGGCGGGCCCGCGCACCGGCCCCCGGGGGACGCGGAGGAGGGCCTCGCAATCTGCCCCGGGCAGGGGCTGCACGTTGATCCCGGTGCCTCACCGGCGGCCCCCTGGAGGCACGCTGGGAGAAGCCCTTGGCCCGGGGGCGAGATTGATTCCCCCGGGGCGTTATTACACCCTAGGCCCCGTGGGGCTGTGAGGAGGTGCTTTTCGCCCGAAGAGGGCTGGAGGGTGTGGACCGCTTGCCGCTCCGAGCCCCCAATGGCCGGCAGGGGGTGATGAGCCCACCCTTGCCGCTATCCCGGGGGTCTCCCGGGGCGTGGCGGAGCCCCTCTAGGGGCTGCCCGGGCTGCATGTCTCTCGCCGCTGACCCCCTAGGGCCTAGGGCGGTATAGTGTTCGCCATCTCCTCCCGGAGCTGCTTAACCACCCTGTGGCGTATCCAGGGTGGTTCTGCGGGAACTAGGCTGTCCACCTTGTCCGCGATCTGCGGGTCGAGCCTTATAGCGCCAGATACTACGAGCCTCGTGAAGGCCTTAGTAGCTGTGTAGGCGGTGTAGAGGCGGCTGGCGCCCCGGCTGGCCGCTTGGGCGAGCTCCCTCAGTATACGGTAGACCGTCTTCACCTCCCCCTTGCTGTGGGGCCTCAGATAGGCCGTGGAGCGGCTCTTGCCGGCTATACTGTAGAGCCACTCCATTATCCTTGCCGGGACCGCCACGTAGACCCTGCCGCCGGAGCTGAAGGCGGCGGGGAGCGCGTTCCAGGCCGCGCGGTGGATGTGGGCGAGCAGGCTCCCCTGTATATGCTCGCCCTGAGCCGTGGAGCCGAGCTGCATGACCTGCAGGCCCGCCCCCCGCCGATAGGTGTAGAGGACCGTCACGCTCCCCGCGCCCACCGCTGCTCCCGCAGCCTGGAGCCACTCGGCCACGAGGCCGGCCTCCTCGGGCCGGAGCACTCTGCGGCTGTGGAAGAGGGCTATCTCGCGGAAGAGGAGGAAGAGGGGAAGAGCGATTACGCCGACCACAGCCCCCGTGACTATGGCCAGGCCTAGGGGGGAGCCTCCAACCAGTATAAGGGCGGCGGCCGCCGCGGCTACGCCCACCGCCCCGAGATCGGGCCGGGGAGGGAGCAGCGTGGGCGTAGCAAGGTCTGACCTCTTTTTAGCTTCCACCCTCCCAAGGCACCCCCGCCGTGGCGCCCCAGGGCCCTGCCCAGCCAAGAGTTCCCAAGGGCCCTGGGCATGTATCCATAAATATTACCACGGGTACATCCCAATAAGTCCTACCCCCAGCCCGCCGGCCAGGGGTCCCGGCGCCGGTGGTCTAGGCGCTCCGGGGCTCGGCTAGCCTCCTGCAGCTCCTGTGGACGTAGGCGTCGCCGACCCGTACGAACTCGCTGGGGTCGCCGGGCGGGGTCTCGTAGAGGGTGCAGTCCGGCAGCCCAGCCTCGAGGAACGCGCTGTGCCTGCTCCTGCAGCTCTCGCAGCGGCCGCAGTGGTAGCGGCCGGAGAGGTAGCAGCTCCAGGTCTCGTAGATCAGGTCGCCTACGAGGCTGTAGGTCCTCTTGAGGCCCTCGGCCTTGGTTAGGCCCTCGCGGCTTGGGCTCCAGATCTCGAGCCTCCTCTCTCCCCGGAAGTGGCAGATGCGGAGCGCTGTCTGCAGTGCCTCCAGGCACTCGGGGCTGCAGTCGGGGTAGAGGGGCTCCCAGGTGTCGCTCCTCGGCGCTATGTCGTTGTAGTGGGCGCCGTAGACCACGTAGACGCTCTCGCCCGGGTGCTGCTGGGCCAGGCTGTAGGCGTAGGCGCTCGCTATGCTGAGCATCACCACGTTCCTTATGGGCACCACCACCGTGGGCTGGTACCTCTCCTCCACCGCAATGCTCTCGTCCGTGAGCTGGCTCCCCCTCCACAGCTCGGCCATGAAGCTCATATCCACTATCCTGTGCTCCACCACCCTGCCCCAGCCCTTCCTGGACTCGGCTAGCCGGTTCGCCTCCTCTATGAGGCGCTTAGCCACCTCGAGCTCCTTGCTCCCCTTCTGCCCGTAGTTGAAGCTGAGCGCGTGCACGCTGCAGCCCCTGGCGAGCCACTGGACCATGTAGCCGAAGCTGTCCGGGCCACCGCTCACAATAGCCACGACGCGGCAGGGCTTTCTCACGACGGGCTCCACGCCCCGCAGGGCCAAGAGCAGGCACCTCCCCCGAGGGGTCCAGCCGAGGAGCCCCCGGGGCTATAGCTCCTCGCCGGCCCCGAGGGCCTCCAGGCAGGCCTCCAGCCCGCCGTCTAGTATCAGCAGCCTCCTCCTCTCCGCCACCACGCCGGGCGGCTCGACGAGCCTCCGGGACGGGGCGTAGACCAGGCAGCTGCCGACGAGCCTCCAGGCGGGCTCCTCCAGGGGGTCGCGGCCCCTGCGGCGTAGCTCGCCTATCATCTCCCGCAGCCCCGGCGTGCGGCCGGCCCCTCTGGGCGACGCCGCGTGGTAGATGCTGGAGACGTAGTTGTTGAGCCCCACCCGGGCCCGGTGGAGCAGGTAGCGGGCCGCGTCGCGGCCGGAATAGAGCTTCACCACCCTAGCGTCGAGGAAGAGGGGCCTCCCCAGGCTGAGCGAAACCCCTGCAGAGACCACTCCGGAGGAGATGCTCACGAGCTTCTCCACCCTGCCAGAGTAGGGCGGCTCCCCGGTGAACACTAGGCTCGCCTCATCGCTCACCACCAGGGCGCAGCAGCCGCCGAGGAGCCGGAGCGCCTCCGCCACCGCCCTGGCCAGGGCCCGGTGAACCCTCTCGTCCCTAGGCCACCCGAAGCCCTGGAGCCTCCTCCCCCAGCCAACCCCGTCGAGCCGCAGGGCGAAGGGGGGCTCCACCCGCTCCCCCTGGAAGATCTCCCTGGCCTTGTACTCCTCCTCGAGCGCGGCGGGGTTTAGGCGGAGGAGCCTCTCGAGGAGGCCCCGGTCCACGCCTGGGGCCACCCTTCCCGGGAGAAGGGGGGCTAGCGGCGGCCCCTCTCGGCCAGGAGCTTCTCGACCTCCTCCCTTATCCTGCCCACGCCCTCCCGGATCTTCTCCACGCTGACCGCGTAGCTCAGCCTTATGAAGCCCTCGCCCGCCTTCTCGGGGAACACTGTGCCCGGCAGCGTCACAACCCCGCGGCTGTAGAGGAGGTGGTCGACGAACTCCTCGGTGCTCATGCCTATCTCCTCGAGCACCTTGGCAACCCTGGGGAAGATGTAGAACGCTCCACGGGGCACCGGGACCTCGAAGCCGGGGACGCGGCGCAGCTCCTCAACCACCGCGTCGCGGCGGCGGCGGAACTCCTCGACCATCCTCCTGACCGGCTCCCAGGGGCCGCGGAGCGCTGCGACGCCGGCGCGCTGGCTTATGCTCGGAGCGCAGCTGTACACGTTCACCGCCAGCCTCTTCAGCCTCTCTATCACCGGCCTGGCCGCTGCCAGGTAGCCGAGCCGCCACCCCGTCATGGAGAAGGTCTTGGAGTGCCCGTTCACGTATAGCACGTTGTCCTTCCAGCCGCTGTAGGTTAGTATGCTCCTGAAGCCTCCCTCGTAGACGAAGTTGTCGTATATCTCGTCAGCCAGGACTACCAGGTTATGCCTCCTAGCTATCTCGAGCACCGCCTCAACCTGCTCTGGGGGGAAGACCTCGCCCGTCGGGTTATGCGGGTTCGTGAGCACTATCATCTTGGTGCGGCTCGTCACAGCCTCCTCTATGGCCTCCACGTCCAGCTCGAAGCCCCTCTCCTGGCCCTTCCAGCGGAGCGGCACAAAGACCGGCCTCGCGCCCATGGCGCGGGCGGCCTCGGGGTAGGCGGGGTAGCTAGGCTCCGGCACCACCACCTCGTCCCCGGGGCCGAGGTACGCGGCTATGGCGAGGAATATCGCGGTCTTAGCGCCCGTGGTGACGAGCACCTCGTCCGGGCCAACCTCGGCCTGGTACCTCGAGTTGAGATAGTCCGCTATGGCCTCCCGGAGCTCGGGTATGCCCACGGTCTCCGTGTACCCGGTGAACCTCTCATCCAGAGCCCTCTTAGCCTCCTCGATTATATGGTCGAATGTGGGGATGTCGGGCTGCCCAACCCCGAAGCTTATAACCTTGACGCCGCGGCTGGCGAGCTCACGCGCCTTGGCTATATAGGCGAAGCCTGCCTCCCCCCGGAGGCCCTGGATAACGGGCCTCATAAGCCTCTCAACCGCGGACACGGCGGAGAACACCCCCGCGCCGGGCTGGAAGCCGGCACGCCCAGGGGTTGAAAGAAGTCGCGTACGCCAAGGAAGGAGGGGTCGCGGCTAAGGGCGTCCCTCCCCATGCCCCCGGGAGGGTCGGCTGTTAAGGCCCCGCTCATCCCCCGGAAGGGCCCTGGGAGTGGCTGGGAGAAGGGAGCCCTCTTTCTAGGCACTGCGGGCCCCGGGGAGGCCGGGGGAAAAGCCGGGGGCGGGGGCTCTATAGCTGCGCTACCTGAACACGAGTATCCGGCGCGGCTTCTCGCCGGGCTCCACCGCTAACAGCCGCAGCCCCGCCACGTAGAAGAGGAGCCAGAGGCCGAAGCCGCCGACGAAGGCCGCCGCCTCCACGCTGTTTGACAGCAGCTCGTGGAGCGCCTCGGACTCGAAGCCGCCGCCCAGAGCGGCTGCGGCTAGCCCATGGTAGCCTGGCAGGGCCTCAAGCCGGGCCACCTGGCCTGCCGCCACCAGCGAGTGGAGCATGAGGAAGCCGCCGACTATTGCTAGCACCGAGCCCGTGAACATGGCGGCTCTGCTCCTTCTAGCGCCAGCGTAGAGCCCCAGCGCTATCGGAGCAGCGACGGCGAAGGCCACGCTG
This sequence comes from Pyrodictium occultum, assembly GCF_001462395.1. NCBI lineage: Archaea > Thermoproteati > Thermoproteota > Thermoprotei > Desulfurococcales > Pyrodictiaceae > Pyrodictium > Pyrodictium occultum. The sequence goes on along the minus strand of NZ_LNTB01000001.1, from coordinate 1,293,509 downwards.
AGCCAGAAGAGCCATGCCACGCTGCCCCCGGCGAGCATGGAGGCCGCCTGCCTGGATAGCCCCCAGCCCTCGTACTGCTGTACTAGCGTCCAGGCCGCCAGGAAGCCTACAGCCACCGCCATGCCGGCGAGCTCCTTGGAGACCCCGTGGATACAGCACTCGCGCCACTTCTCCCTCGGGAGCGCCGTGAGCTTAACCGCTATCTCCCCTATCCCTATCCCAGTCCAGGCGGCGCCTAGCAGGAAGGCCAGCGCTATGTTGAGCACCCCCAGCGGGGCCGCGAACCAGCCCGGCACCGCCAGGTTCTGGCCGAAGGCCATGGCCAGGTTGTACTCAAGGATTAGGCTCGCCAGCAGCCCTCCTACCAGCAGCGCGCGGCCCCCCAGCCCCGTGAGCGCCCCCTCTCCACGGGCTATGGCGTAGACCAGCGCTGCCACCAGGAACACGGCATAGATTATGTAGAGTATACCGTTCCATGCTATCCTCGACGAGGGGTTGAATCCAAGGTATATCCAGGAGGCGTGCATTACGTGGGTAAGGTCTGCGAATACCAGCACTATGCCGGGTATTAGTAGGGCTAGTGAGAGCCAGAGGGTCTTACGCGCCAGCGGCAGCGCCTCCCTCTCACAGTAGACCGCAAGCCTTATCGCGAGGGCGTCGAACACCCCGCCGCTGGATATCGCGAAGAACGCGTAGCCTGTAACCATTATCCCCCAGGGCACTAGTGCGTGCAGCGGAGACGCTTTGCTCAGTGTCTGGTAAGCATATATCCCATAGAGCATTAGTAGCGTCAACGCCGCGCCCACGCCTAGGAGCGTATAGCCGGCTGCGCCGAGCCTCCCCCTGGCGATTGCCGGCTCAGCCCTCTCCTCGACCATGGTGCTCACCTCCTACGGGGTACGGCCGGGACCCTCTGGGGAGGTATGAAGAAGAGCTTGGGCCTGGTGCCCAGCTCCGGTGCCAGCGTCACAGCCTTACCGCTCCTAACTAGCCTCGCCACCTCGCTATCAGGGTCGTCCAGGTCGCCGAAGACCCTGGCGTTGAAGGCGCAGGCTTCGACGCAGGCTGGTACCCAGTTGCTAGAGCCCTCTCCCCCACGGTGTATGCAGAACGTGCACTTATCGGGATAGCCTACTGCGAGCGCCTCCCTGCTCGCCGGAACCCAGCCGGTGAGCACCCTGCCGCGATACACTGTTCTAGCGCCGTAGGGACAGGCTATAACGCAGGCTCTACAGCCTATGCACTTCCTGTGGTCCAGCATCACCACACCGTTCTTGGTTATGTAGGTGGCTCCGGTGGGGCATGCGATGGCGCAGGGGGCGTTCTCGCAGTGCATACACTGTATGAAGTAGGTGGTCTTGTATAGTGGCTCGCCCTCGACAGGCATCTCGACGGGCTTGGTGCGCGCATAGAAGATGCTATTACCCTCGGGCAGTTCGAGGCCCTCGCCACTCTGCCTCATAACGTTCTCGCGTATACATGCTATGACGCAGGCCTGGCACTGGACACAGCGGTTAAGGTCTATAACCATAGCCATGCGGGCCATCGTATACCACCTCCCTCACGGGCTAGAGCTTCTCAACCCTCACAACAAAATCGTGCTGGGCGGCCCTGTAGCCCTCCTCAGGCACAACGCTCACCATGGGGTCTCCCAGGAAGTTGTTGTTCACGCCATAGCCTCCACCGTCTCCGAATAGCTTGACCGTGAGAGTGCCGCTGGAAGTCTCAACCACAACCTTATTGGGTACAACCCTTTCGTCAAGAGCTGTGGCATGGGGTGCTGCTAGAACCATGGGGTGCACCTTCTCGGTGACTATGACCCTAGCTGTTACCTCACCGTTGGGGCCCACCAGCCTCACCAGGTCGCCATCCCTGAGCCCGAGCCTCCTGGCCCTTGAGGGGTGCATCTGGACGCCGTAGAGCCTCCCCCACTTGAGCGAGTCACTCACCAGTCTGGCGAACCTCATGAAGTTGTTTATCGCTGTCAACGGATCCTGGAACTCGACCACCACGAACTCGTTATCGGCAAGGCCGCCCTTCCTCATCCAGAGGGGCGGTACCCAGCAGGGCAGCGGGTTGAGCGGCGACTCCTTACCTATGTAGCTCCTGTACTTGGCAAGCCACTCTACGTTCACCAGCTCGAGCTCGCCCGTGGTTGTGGGGAGCGGCTTGCCGCCCCAGGGGTGGTATTTGGGCTTGGTCCAGAGCAGGGCGTAGCCTTTCCTCCTCAGCTCGGCATAGTTTATGCCAGCCTCCTCAGCCTGCTTCCTCTTGACTGCTATGGGGTCCACCGAGGCACCGGGGGGCAGCTTGCCGAGCCTCTTCGCAATCTCTACAAGTATCCACCAGGTGGGCCTAGCGTCCACGCCTCTCGGCGGGTCCAGGGCCTTCTGCGGGTCCACCACTACGCTTACATAGCTCTTCTTAGCATAGTTTAGCGTTATCGGCTCGTACTCGAAGAAGAATGGTACCGGCAGCACCAGGTCTGCATACATCGTTGTCTCGTTGAACACTGTGTCGAGTACTACTATGAACTCCACGCGGTTCTCGTCCTTAAGCGCTTCAGCCAGCTTACGGCCCCCTAGGACGTGGCTTACGAAGTTCTCTAGGTGTATGAAGAGCACGCCTATCGGATACGGCTTGCCCTCGATAATCGACCTTGCCACGAGCATGCTCCAGCAGCCAGGGCGGATGTTCTCCACGCCCTGGCTGGCCCAGTACCCCGGTATCGAGGTGCCCCTTGGCTTCGTCTTGGCTATGCCCAGTATGTCTATTGGGGACTTGAAGTGGGGCTTCCCAGCCGGGTAGGCTATGCCGCCCTTCGCCCCTAGGCTGCCGAGCATTATGTTTATGAGCATATTCACCCTGTTCAGCATGCCCTCGTTGTAGTAGCGGGTACCCTTGTAGCCGTGGTCTATGAAGGCCTTGGGCGCTGCATCGGCGAGCTCGTGGGCTAGCCTGCGTATAGCGTTGGCCGGGACGCCAGTTATCTTCTCGGCCCACTCGGGCGTATAGTTCTTGACGGCGTCGCGTATGGCTAGGAGCACGGTCTTAACGGGGCGGCCCTGGTAGGTGCCCTCGTACTCCAGGGCTGGGCTCAGGGCCTCAGTCTTCAGCCTGAACTTCCCGTCAGCCTCGTCGTAGACTAGGTAGGTCTTCTTGCCCTTCATCAGCGGGTTAGGGGCGAGCTTCACGGGCTCCATGGTGTCCGCGTAGACCAGCATTGGAGCGTTAGTCCACTTGACAAGGTAGTCCTTGTTGTAGAGCCTCTCGCTGAGTATGATGTTGAGCAGGGCGAGGCTCACCGCGAGGTCGGTGCCCGGGGGTATTATGTAGTACTCGTCGGCTAGCTCGGTCAGACGGCTCTCACGGACATCGAACACCACCAGCTTCATCTTGTTGGCGCGGCCCTCGGTGAACATCTTGGTCCACGCCGAGGCCACTATGCCCCCGGCCGGGTTGCGGCCCATGAAGACGGCGAGCTTAGCATTGGCATAGTCCGGCATGAAGGCCGAGGGGCCCTTATAGGCGCCGAAGATGGGTTTACGGCCTATATCGCAGCCGGTATGGCAGGTGTCGCAGTGCTGGGTAGTGTTCGGGGTGCCCAGCACGCTCTCGAAGAATGAGCGTACCAGGCCGCCTTCAAAGCCCTGGTGGCTGAGCACCACGATGCGCCATGGCTCATCGAGGTACTTCTTCAGCTTCTCGGCGAGTATGTTGAGGGCCTCCTCCCAGCTTATCTCCCTAAACCTGCCCTCGCCCCTTGCTCCTACACGGAGTAGGGGCCTACGGATGCGCTGGGGCAGGAAGCGCAGCTCCGGGATGGCCTGGGGCCTGCCGCAGGCTGCGAAGTACCGGTCGTACTCAGGGTCGGTGTTGTACACGACCTTCGCTACTACCTGCTCGCCACCCACCTCTGCCACGTATATCCTGATGGGGCACCTCTGCCCGCAGATAATGCAGGCAGTGTTGGCCACGCGTATCGAGGTCGGTGCTGCAGAGCTGCCGGCTCTCGCCCGGGGAAGCCTCCTTCTCGGGATAGAGAGTGGGAGCGCTGAAGAAGCTGCAGCGACGGCGGCGAGTTTGAGCGCCTCGCGGCGCGTTATCCTCAACCGATACCCACCCTGGTCCAGTGTTCCACCAATACCTGTACATGGTTGAACATTAATAAAATTACTTATATTAATTACCTTAATTATCAAGAAAATATCATGTGACTGGCCTGCAGCACTTATCCTAAGGCCGGCTGCGGTGCAGCCGGCGGCCGGGCCGGAGGGCCTAAAGGCATGAGAGAGGGCGGGAAGCTGGCAAGGCTTCTCGAGAAGGCGCTCAAGCCCATTGTAGAGGCTCTCGGCATAGACATAAATGACGTGGAGAACCTCGAGATAGACCCGTACGGGCCCAGGGTGGTGCTGGAGGCGCGGCCCCGGAGGGGGAGAACCCGCAGCGTGTTCCTCGACGCCAGCCCGGATGGGGTGGAGCTCGTAGCCTCCCTCGAGGCGCCTAGGGGCCTGGACCCCAGGGAGCTGGAGGAGAGGCTAGCCGAGCTGCTGGAGGAGTCGCCGGAGACCCAGGGCGTGGAGGAGTACGACGTGGACTACGACCCCGAGGCCGGCGAGGCGAGGATAACGCTCCACGCGCGCCTTGTAGCCGAGCTGCCCGGCGTAGGGGAGCTGGAGAGGCTCCTAGAGGAGGCGCTGGGGGGCCTGCAGACTGGGGGCCGAACCGCTAAATAGCCCCTAGGCGAGGGGCCGTAAGATACTACCATGGAGGAGGGTGGGCCGGTAGCTCAGCCTGGAAGAGCGCTCGGCTTGCACCCGAGAGGTCCCGGGTTCAAATCCCGGCCGGTCCACCACCCCCGCCGCTGCCGCCGGCTGCGCGCCTCCTCACGTCCTCTATCTCCCGGAGCACCTTCTCCTTCTCCTCCCTGGGGGCGGGGAGAGCCTTTACAAGCCTCTCCAGCTCCTCGAGCTGGAACGATATGAAACGGAGCACGCTCTTGGTGGCCGCTCCTGCCGCCTTGGGGGGTAGGGCTACCAGGAGGCTGAGGGCCTCACTGGTAGCCGTTGACAGTGCCTCTAGGAGCCTGGAGAAAGCCGGGGTCCGGGCCTGCTCCAGCCTGCTGTGAAGGTACTGGCTGGCCAGCTTCTCGGCCTGGTCCGGGGGTACTCCGTTCTCGACCAGCTCCCGGTAGAATCTAGCTACCTCCTTGCCCAGACTGGACTCGTCCGGCTTCTGCAGCCCGGCGGTGTAGGCTGCTAATTTCCTCACGCGATCCAGCACCGCCGCTATCGACTCCAGGAGGCTGCGTAACTCCTCGCGGCCCTCCTGCCCACTGGTGGGTGCCAAGAGCCTCGCCCCGGGTACCATACTGACCATACTGCTAACGCTTGATTATAAATTGTTGCGGACATACTCTTCCCGTTGTCTTGTGGTATTACTAGTATTACCTAGCGGGCGGCTCCCTAGCCTTCCCAGCAGCGAGCTTAGCCTTCCTCCCTTCCTCCAGGCAAAGCCCGCGGCGAGGCTGACAGAGGCCGCGGCAACGAGTGTGACCCCATCATCGCCGAGGACTAGCACTGGGGGGAGGGAGATGACGCCCGCTAAGCCCGCCACAATTACTGCCAGCTTTAGCAGCGTGGCGGCTGCAAGCCCAGTGTAGAGGGAGGCCAGATAAGTCCTGGATCCGCGGAGCAGGTCTGGCAGGCCCCGGAGCCCCCCGGGTGGATACAGCGTCGGCGCTTCTAGCCACCAGCGCTATACGCGCCATGGCGACGCCGACATCGCTGGCGGCTAGCATGGGGATGTCGTTGACCCCGTCCCCGGCTACTAGGACAGGGCCCTCCCGCCGGAGATTTTCAACCAGCCTCTTCTTCTCATGAGGCCGTAGGCCCCCGTAGTAGTCTATGCCGAGCCTCTCGGCGATCATTCTCACCGATGAGCTCGAGTCGCCGCTGGCAACCACGACTCTAAGCCCCATGTTTTTCAGCGTCTCCACCACCCGCTCTGCCCCGGGGTCCAGCTCTTCTTCCAGGCAGAACGAGGCCACGTAGGCGCCGTCCACTGCAGCATAGACTACGGGCCCTTCGCAAGGGTTGCCGGGCGGCAGGCCGCCGGCGTGCTCCTCGACAAGGCTCCTACTACCCAGGACCACTAGATGCCCCTCAACCCTGGCTACCACGCCCTTGCCAGGGATCTCGTTGACCTCCTCCACCTCTGCAATCTCATTGCTCAGCCTAGCCACCGCCTCGGCTGCGGGGTGGAGGCTGGCCCTTGCAGCCGAGGCTATGAGGCGTATCGTCTCCCGGCTGGATCCCGGCCCTCATAGTGTATGCGAGCCACGCGAAGGCTGCCGAGGGTGATTGTGCCGGTCTTGTCTAGCACAACCGTCCTGGCCCGGGAGGCGTTCTCGAGGCTCTGGGGCTCCTCACCACCACGCCTCGACGTGCCAGCTGGCCCAGGACTAGCATGTAGGTGTAGCTCGACACCACTATGTAGGCGCTCGGGCAGCCAGCCAGGAGGAAGACTAGGCTTCTCTCCGGGCCAAGTATTGCTGATGCAGCCGCGTAGGAGGCTAGGAGCAGGCCTATGTACCAGGGGGCGATGCGCTCTATGAGGCGCTGGTGCCTCGTCTTCTTCTCCAGCGTCTCCAGGGCCTCGCGCACCAGTAGCTGGATTGCACTCTCCCTAGCAGGCTTTACAGCCCTGACCCCCACAGCCATACCGCCTATATTCATGTAGCCGCTCTCTACCGGGTCGCCTCTCGTCAGCCTCCTCGGCTCGTGCTCCCCGGTGACCATAGATGTATCAAAAACCGCCTCCTCGCTTAGCAGCATGGAGTCGAGAGGCACCATGCCCCCATGCGGGACTATGATCACGTCGCCAGGCTTCACCTCGTCAATGTGAACCTTCTCTACGTTGCCGCGGCGGACCAGGGCGGTGCGCGGCAGAAGCTCCCGGAGGCTCGTAAGCCTCCTCTCTGCAGCCTCCTCCGCAGCATCCTCCAGTATCTCCGACGCAGCGTACAGCGTGGCCACAAGCGCTGCCTCAGAGGTAAGACCGTATTTCAACATCACTAGGACGGAGAGCCCCATCAAGAGGTCTACAGTAACCCTGCCCCTTGCCAACATGACAGTGAACCTTGCCAACAATCCAGCTGCAACCGCTGCAAGGATGAACCAGGCCAGCTGGTCTAGCCCTAGCAGGCTGAGCGATAGTACTAGAAGCCCGAGGATAAGCAGCGCCAGCCACCAACCGTCATGCAGGAATCCACAGCACTTCACACCACTCATCACTGCAGGGCTACAAAACACCATTCATATAATAATTCTTCTTGTTAAACTAGACATGAACATATTATGTAGAATTTATTAGGTCGGCAATCGCGTTACTAGTATACCGCGCCACAGCCGAGGATGAATGAGCATGCCCGTAGTGAGCATATCCATTCCCGAAAACCTGCTCAAGAAGATAGACATGTACGCTGAGAGGCTCGGATTTACTGGAAGATCCGAATACGTGAGGCGGCTAGGAGGATGATAGAACAGTTTGAGGCATCTAATAGCCTCGAGGGGAAGAGGGCATGGATAATAGCAACCGTTGTATGCCACGAGGAGACTTCAGCCGAGCGCAGAGTGATAGGGGTGATCCACCGCTACCTTCACCTGGTCCGATCGTTCCACCACCAGCTTCTCGACGAGAAGCACTGCATCAATATAGCCGTGGCTGCTGCATCGGCCACTGAGCTGAGGCCCCTCATGGAGGAGCTGAGGAGGATCCGGGGAGTGGAGAGGGTGATGCTCCTCCCGGTCTAGCTGCTCGCCAGCGCCTCCAGCGCGGCCTTTCTGGCTGTCTCGTAGAGCTCCCGGGTGGGCTCTATGCCTAGCCATATTCTGTCCGCGTGGAGGGCCTGCCAGACGAGCATGCAGAGCCCGTCAACGGTCCTGGCCCCGCGCTCCCTCGCCGCCCGGAGCAGCCGGGTCTCCAGAGGCCGGTAAACCATGTCGAAGACTAGCTGGCCCTCGCGGAGCCCCTCCAGCACGGGCGGGGCCTGGTCAGGGCAGCAGGCCAGGCTGCCCAGCGGGGTTGCGTTCACCACTGTGTCCGCGTGGGCTGCGGGCACCGCCGCCTCCTCCAGGGGGGTGGGGGTGGCGTCTAGGCCGAGGCGGCCGGCCCACCCTGCGAGCCTCCTAGCCCTCTCTGCCCCCCTGTTAGCTATGTAGACCTTCTCCGCGCCTAGCCGGTAGAGCGCATAGACGGCTGCCCTAGCCGCGCCACCCGCGCCTATGACCAGTGCTACTCGCGGCCGGCTGCCCCTGAGGCACTCGGCCACGCCGAGGTAGTCGGTGTTGTAGCCTACTAGCTCCCCGTCCTCGTTCCTCACCGTGTTCACGGCCCCTATCTCCGCGGCCTCGGCCTCCACGCGGTCGAGGAGGCTGAGGACGGCCTCCTTGAGGGGTGTGGTTACGTTGAAGCCGTGGGCGAGGCTTCTCAGCGCCTCCAGCCTCTCCTCCAGCCTCTCCAGCGGAGTCTCCCAGGCCAGGTAGACAGCGTCTACACCCGCTCGGCGGTAGACCTCGCAGTGTATGGCGGGGCTCAGGCTATGGGAGACTGGGCTGCCTATAAGCCCGTAGAGCCTGGTCGAGGGGCTACAGCGCCTCAAGACGTGGAAGCCTCCTCCGAGGGGCCCGGGGCTGTACTACTGCGGGAGATCCTGGAGCCGGGCCTCCTAGTGTGCGTGGGCCGCCGAGGAAGAGGGGTGGGAGGAGAGGGAAAAACGTAGCCCCATGGGCCGGATGCGTCTTAGCGACGGCCTCTCTCCGGGTTACCCGTGGCCGCCCCTGCCGCGGCCTCCATGCTCGCCATGCTCGCCGTGGCCCCTCTGCCCGCCGCCCCCATGCTCGCCATGCTTCAGCTTCTCCTCGAGCATCTTCAGTGTGTGCTCAACCTTCTCCAGCATGTTCTTAGCTACGTTTATGAGGGCCTTGGCCGGCTGTGTCTGCCCCTTCTTAGCCAGCTCCTTAGCCTGTAGCAGGAGCGCTACAGCGCTCTGGAGCATCGAAGAGGCCCTGTGGACCAGGGCGGCGGCTGCCGGGTTGGCGCTGGTCTCGTTCCGGAGCTGGGCTAGCTCCTGGCCCAGCTCCTTGGCCTCGCCGAGCAGCTCGTCGATATCCTCGGTTATGTTGCCGGTCACATTCGCCTCGCCGGGCTTTATCCAGCCGCCGTGCTTCTCATGCTCGTGAGGGAGGCGGGGTATCGGCGGCCGGAAGCCCTTGCCGAGGCTGGCTAGCCACGAGGCTACTCTGACATCATTGAGAGCCTGCCCTATCTTTACCAGGGCCTTCTGGTAGAGCTGGAAGGCGGCAGCCGTGCTGCCCTCCGCCAGCTTCTCCTGGGCTTCCTTGGCCAGGTCTATGGCCTCTTCCAGCTTCTCTCTTGCCTCCTCCAGCTTCTCCATAGCCTTCTCCTTTATCTTGGTGTTGTTTATCCCCTGGACGGCCTCCATGGTCTTGTTTATAGCCCTACTCGCCTCCGCTATCCTCTCCTGCACTGCCCTCTGCAGCCTCTCCAGCGCCTTGGAGAGGCCTGGCGGGGCAGCGTGCTTGGCCGGGCCCTGCTTGCCGACGCCCAGGTGGCCGTGGAGGCGGCCACCGAGCGCTATGGCTATGTTGGCCCTTGCCAGGTAGATGCCCGCCTTGGCCACGAGGCTGGACGCCATCCCCAGGTCCTTTGCCGCTATAGGTATCTCGCCCTTCTCGAGCGCCGCCCTGGACTCGTTTATGAGGCGTGATGCCTTCGCCAACGCGTCCTTAGCTGCCTTCACCAGCTCCTGCACAATGGTGTTGTTGGTAGCGTTCTCTAGGAGGCTGGCCTCCTCCATGAGTATGCTTATCTTTGTCTCGAGCTTCTCTATCCTGGCCTGGAAGGCTGCGGCAACCGCACCCTTTATAACAGCGGTAGCGTTTGCGGTGGCGTTGCCGCCTGCCGCTATGCTAGCCGCCAGCGCTACATGGCCCACCGTCTCGTTGGCATCCTCGAGCCTCTCGAGGGCCTCCTCAAGGGCTTCACCGACTTCTGTCTCGTTGGCTGCGCGCAGCCTCTTCGACAGCGTCTTCACTAGGTGGAGGGATTTGGCGAAGCTCTTGTTGAGCCTGGCCAGGTAATCCTGGAGGCTCGTGGCATTGCCAGCCTCGGCTGCCTCGACCAGCTGCGCTATGGTGGCGTTGTCTATAGTGGTGGCCATCATGAATATCTTCGCCGCCTCTATCCGGGCCACCACGCTCGACATTATACTGGTTAAGTTCTCCCGGGTGTAGTTGCCACTGAGCGCCATGCTGCGGAGCTGCTGGGCCAGGGCAGCGAGCTGGGTGTCGTTGAGCTGCCTCGCGAGCTGCTCCACGGTATGGGATATGCGTAGCAGTAGGTGTCGCTGCATCTGCCTCTGTATCCTCTCCCTAGCCTCTTCGGCCGCGTGGAGGTTGGCCTCCACCATCTTCTTGGCCAGCGCCCGGTAGGCTGAGGCCACCTTCTGGAGCAGCTCAGCGGCCTGCTGACTGGTCATGTTGCCGAGGGTTCTGGGCAGGTTGAGCGCCTCCTTCAGCGTCTCAGCGGTCTCTAGCGAGACGTTCAGGGCGGCCGCTATCTCTGCAGGGGTGGCGTTGAGCAGGCCCATCCTGGCCAGGGTGCTGCGTATCATAGCGCTGTAGGCTAGCAGCAGGGCGCGCACCGCGCCGGGGCTAAGCTGCGCGCCGGCGGTGGTGTTCGTAGCGGCTGCCGTGGTGTTGCCGCTGGTGCTTGCCGTTGCAGCCACGTTACTATTAGTGGTATTGGTTGTAGTGGTATTGGTGTTGTTTCCTGCTGGGCCGTTCTCCGCCAGGGCGACCGGGGCTAGCAGCGGTGATAGAGTGGCTGCTAGCAGTAGGGCCAGTACGCTCAGCGCGGCTGCTCCTAGGAGCCCGGTTCTATGGGCGCGTGCCTGCATCCGCCTCACCCTGTCCGCCTGGGTCCCCTGGTGTCCTCGGGTCCTCATAAGGGGGATGCTGGAACGTGTGCGGGAAACTGTTGTCCCGTAAGCGGTGGAACAAACCAGTTGTTCCTGGGAGTACCCGCTCCGGGGAGAGGGCCGCAAGAAGCTAATACCCGCGCCGCATCATGACAGCTATGAGCCGCCTAGAGTCTCATGGAGGGAGGAGAAGCGATGAGCCGGGTGTTGCTCTGCATAGCGCTGCCGGCGGCCATGCTGCTGCTCGCCTTCTCCGCCGCCGCGCACGCGGAGCTCTCCAAGACGCCAGTGGTCACTATACGGGACGACGGGACCGTCGTGGTGGAGATATGGGGCACCGCGGAGCCGGGGATGAACGAGTACCCTGCCCCGGTACCAGCGATACCCGCCACGATAGAGGCTAGGCTCGGCGGGAGCCTCGTCTCCGCTATCTACAGCGGCGGCAAGATCTACGTGGCCGCCTCGGGGAGGGGGAGCGTGTACATAGACTACCTGGGCAACGTCACCGAGCAGAATGGTGTGCTCCAGTTCCTGGTGAACTACACCGGCCTGGTGGAGCTGAGGGTCAGCCCGGGCGTAGTGCTGCTCAGCCTCCCCGAGGGCCTGGTGAACGCCACAACAGTGAACAACACGGTGGTGCTGTACCTGAGGGGCCCCGCCACCATCCGGTACGTGCTCGCGCCCCAGACGCCGCCGACCGCCACGGCAAAGACTAAGACCGGGGCCGCTGCGACTACAAGTACCCCCGCGTCAAAGACTTCAAAGACTACCGCTACCACCTTCACTACTACCACTACTACTACCAAGGCTGCTGCTAAGCCTGGAGGCACAACTACAACAACAAGAACAAGTGTAACAAGGGCGACTAAAGCCACGAGTACCACAACAGCCAGCACGACAGCTAGGACGGCAACTGCAACAAGCACCACTACCCCGGCAGCGCCCGTAGCCCCTGCAACTACGTCGACTGCTCTAGCGACCACGCGGCTCTCCACAACCATGAGGCCGGCGACAACCACCGGGAGGCCTTCGAGCCCACCGCCCGCCGCTGGCTCTAAGGGGCCCAGCACCGCGCTGATAGGAGGAGTTGCAGCTGTGCTGGTGGTAGCCGTGGCTGCCGGCCTGGCTCTCGCCCGCCGTGGGGGAGTTTTTGGCGGCGGGGGCGGCGTCCCCTCTAACGCCGCGGCCCCCATATCATCCACAGGCCTGGATGAGGTGGACCTGCTTATCCTCAGTAAGCTGGAGGAGCATGGGGGCTCTGTGCTCCAGAGCCAGCTGCTCCGGGAGACCGGGATTCCGAAGACCACGCTCTGGAGGCACGTCCGGAGGCTCGCAGCGATGGGGTACATAAGGATAGTTAAGGAGGGGAAGGCTAACAGGCTGATACTCCTAAAGAAGCCCTAGCTCCTGGAGCCCCGGAGCCTATCCCGGAGCCCCGCCAGCCCCCCTGGGCTCTTCATGGCCCATGTGCCTATGAGGAGCGCGTCAGCGCCCGCCCGGGCGAGCTCCAGGGCCTTCCCGGGGCTGTCTATGCTGCTCTCCGCCACTAGGAGAGCCCTGCTCGGCTTCCTCTCGGCGGCCCGGGCGATCTCCTCTAGGAGCCTCCGGTAGCTGACCTCCAGCGTCTCCAGGTTCCTCGCGTTTATCCCCACCAGGGCCTCGGGGTAGCTATTCATCGCCTCCACCGCCGGGCCCGCGCTCGTGGTCTCTATTAGGGCTTCCAGGCCGAGGCTCCTCGCCTCCTGGTAGAGCGCGTCCAGCCGCCTCCACCCCAGCATGTCCAGTATCAGGAGGGCCGCCGAGGCCCCGTGGCGGCGGTACAGCTGGAGCTGCTCGGCGGTGGAGGCGAAGTCCTTAGCCAGCACGGGGCGGTGGCGGGCGAAGAAGGCCACCAGCTCGGGGCTGCCGCAGAACCAGTAGGGCTCCACCAGCACCGAGTAGGCGTCTGCCACGCTTAGCGTGGCCTCCAGGTACTCCCAGGGGGTGCGCCAGGCCACGAAGCCCCCGGGGCTGCACCGCTTGTACTCTATCAGCAGCCCGGGCCTCCCCTCGGAGAGGGCCTTCTCCACCGCGCCGCGGAGGCTGCCGGGCCGCGGTGGAGAGCCCAGCAGCCTGGAGCGCTCCAGGCTCCTCCCGAGAGCCTCCCCCAGGAAGCCTCCAGGACGCCCCTCCCCCAAGGCCGCCCCTGCCTCCTTCCCTGCACCGGCGCCTCTACCACGGGTCGTCGAGGAAGTTGCGGAGCAGCCTGGGGCCGTGGGGGGTTGCTATGCTCTCCGGGTGGAACTGGACCCCGTGGACTGGGTGCTCCCGGTGCCGGACCCCCATTACCTCGCCGTCGCTCCTGCTCCTTGCCGTGACCTCCAGCACTGGGGGGATCTCGTCCAGCACGAGGCTGTGGTACCTGGCGGCGGTGAACACCCTGGGCACCCCGCGGTAGAGGCTGCCGCCGTAGTGCTCTATCTCGTCCGTCTTCCCGTGCATTATCCTCCGGGCGCGCCTCACCTTGGCGCCGTAGGCTACGCCCACCACCTGGTGGCCTAGGCAGACGCCTAGCACCGGGATCCTGGGGCCGAGCCTCTTCACGGCCTCCACGGACACGCCTACATCGCGGGCGGAGAGGGGGCTGCCGGGGCCCGGCGAGACTATTATCCTGTCCGGGTTTATCCTCTCTATCCCCGACACGGTTATCTCGTCGTTCCTCACGACTATGCTCCTGGCCCCGAGCTCCGCGAGCACGTTCACCAGGTTGTAGACGAAGCTGTCGTAGTTGTCTATTATGAGGACTAGGGTGTCGTAGGCCGTTCCTGCTCACCTCCCGCCGCCGGCTCCCAGGGCCCGGTGGATCGCGGCAAGCTTGTGTACGGTCTCCATGTACTCTCTCTCGGGCCTGGAGTCGTAGACTATCCCCGCGCCCGCCCTAGTCTCCAGCGTGGAGTCGTCTATGCTCCAGACGCTCCTTATCACTATGGCTGTCTCGCCCGCCTGGTCCGAGTAGACCCCGACGGCGCCGGCGTAGGGGCCGCGGGGCCTGTCCTCGAGCCTAGCTATGGTCTCCATTGCCCTCGGCTTCGGGGCGCCGGACACCGTGCCGGCGGGGTTGACCGCTGCCAGGACGTCGGCGTAGCCCAGCCCGGGCCGGGCCACAGCCTCCACCCTGCTCACGATATGCTGGACCGCGCTGTACTTCTCCACGTCCATGAGCCTCGTCACTCTCACCGTGCCGGGCAACGCTACCCGGCCCAGGTCGTTCCTGGCGAGGTCGACGAGCATGAGGTGCTCCGCCCTCTCCTTCTCGTCGCCCAGCAGCTCCTCCTCGAGGGCCAGGTCCTCCTCCGGCGTCCTGCCGCGGGGCCGGGTCCCGGCTATAGGGTGCGTCTCCAGCCTCCCCCCGTCCATCCTGACGAGCAGCTCGGGGCTGGAGCCGGCTATCCACCTCTCCCCCAGCCTCATGTAGAACATGTAGGGGGAGGGGTTCCGGTCCGCCAGCCTGGCGTAGAGCGCCAGCGGCTCGCCCTGGTACTCGTAGCGCTCGAATCTCGAGAGCACTACTTGTAGGAACTCGCCCCTCTCAAGCATCTCCCTGGCCTCTGCCACCCACTGCTCGAAGAGCCTGCGGGGCGTCTCCTCCACGGGGCCCCTGGCCGGGCTCCAGCCGCCGAGAGGCTTCTCCCCGGCCTCGGCGTCCCCGGGGCAGAGCGTGGCGTGGCCCCTGGCGTGGTCGTAGACCACGAGGGTCTCGGGCTCGAAGACTAGGAGCGCCGGCCACTCGTGGCGGCCCAGCATCGGGGCCAGCCAGGGCTCCGCCCCGGCCACCGCCTCGTAGCCGACCACGCCGAAGAGCATGCTCCTGCAGGGGATGCTGGCGCAGCCCCTGCCCGCGGCTGCCTCGCGGAGCCTGGCGTAGGCCTCCAGGGGGCTGCCCTCCACCACCCGGCGGGCCCCGTAGGCCACCAGGGTGTAGCGGGCCTTCTCCCCCGGCCCCGCGCCGCTCTCGAGCAGCGCGACATAGCCGTAGCGCTCCTCCGCCCACACCGCCAGCCGGCGGGGCTCCGGGGCGCTTGGGAGGGGGACGCGGCGGCACCCGGCCCAGTCTAGCTGCATGAGCGCAGCACCTCCAGCAGCTTCTCCACCCTGGAGAGGTCCTTGCGGCCCGGCTCGGCCTCGACGCCGCTGCTCACGTCGAGCATCGAGACCCCGGTGGAGGCGACGAGGCAGGCGTTCTCCGGCACCACCCCGCCGGCGGCTGCCGCGCGGCTGCTGCACACTGCCGCCCGGAGGTACGCCTCGAGGGGCGCCCTCAGGCCCCCGGCGTAGCGGAGGCCCAGCCCCTTGACGGCGTCCACTAGGAGGTACTCGTGCCCCGGCGCCACGGTCGCCGCCTCGCAGGGGTCTGGGCTCAGCCTCCTGCCGTCCCAGAGGGAGACGGGGGCCAGGGAGACTCCTATCGAGCCCAGCTCCCTGGCCAGGCCGGCGAGCACCTCGGGGCCCGCGGGCTCGTGGTACTGGAGCACCCTGAACGCCTCGAGCCTCGCCGCCAGCTCCACTGCGTCGCGGGGCCCATAGCCGGCCGCCACCAGGACGGGGCGGCTCCTAGACACGGTCTCGGCCAGGCTCCTGGCCTCCCCGGGGCTCAGCACGCGGGGGCTCAGCCTCGACGGGGCGACCACGAAGCCCAGGTAGTCGGCGGCGCCGTCGAGCGCCTCCACGTCCTCTGGCCGGGTGAGCCCGCAGATCTTTAGCCGCAGCAAGCCCTGCAGGCCTCCACGAGCCTCTCAAGGTAGGCCGCCACTGTGCCGTCCCCGAGGGCCTGGAGGGCCTGCTCGGCGGCGTCCCTGAGGCTCCCCGCCAGCCCTGCAGCGTAGATTGCCGCGGCCGCGTTGGCTGCTATGAAGTCGCGGTCCTGCCTCCTCCCGGCGCCGCGGGCCACGGCTAGGAAGCGCTCCACGCTCTCCCCGGGCGCCTCCACCCGGAGGTCCGCCAGCCGGTGGCGGCCGAGCCCCAGGTCCTCGGGCTCTATGCTGTACTCCTCCACCCTGCCGCCCCGGATCTCGTAGACGGTGGTCCTGCCGGAGACGCTGACCTCGTCTATCCCTGGCTCGCCGTGGACCAGGAGGAGCCTCTCGTAGCCCAGCAGCCGGGCCGCCCCCGCCATGACCTCGAGCAGCTCGGGCCTCGCGACGCCGAGCACCTGGCGGCGCACCCCGGCGGGGTTGGAGAGGGGGCCCACAAGGTTGAAGACCGTCCTTATCCCGAGCCTCCTGCGGACCGGCATCACCCTCTTCATTGCCGGGTGGTAGCGGGGCGCGTAGAGGAAGGCGAAGCCGGCGCGGCTGAGCATGCAGGCGGCCTCGGCGGGGCCGTGGTCGATCCGGTAGCCCAGGGCCTCCATGAAGTCGGCGCTCCCGCTCCTGCTGCTCACGCCGCGGTTACCGTGCTTGGCCACCCTGGCGCCCAGGCTAGCGGCGACTATCGCGGCCGCGGTGGAGGCGTTGAGCGTGTGGGCCCCGTCTCCGCCGGTGCCGGCGGTGTCTATCGGCTCCAGGCCCCCGGCGGGCACCTTCACGCAGGTCTCGCGCAGCGCTGCCGAGAAGCCCGCCACCGTCTCCGCTGTCTCGCCCTTGGCCCTCAGGGCGACCAGTATCGCCGCTATAGCCACGTCGTCCAGGCCGCCCCGGAGCATCTCTAGGGCGACGCTCCTGGCCTCCTCGAAGCCCATGCCGCGGCCGGAGAGCAGGTCCTCCAGCAGCCTGGGGAGGTCGGCCACAGCCGCGGTCACCTCCTGGTCCCCGTGGGCTCGGGGAGCCTGCCCTCGACTATCCTGGAGGAGAGAGTCTCGTAGGCGTCGATATCCATGAGCCCGTGGCCGCTGAGGTTGAAAGCTATCACCGTGCCCTTGGGCGCGCGGCGGGCGATGTCGATCACAGCCCTTATCGCGTGGGCGCTCTCCGGCGCCGGGAGCAGGGCCTCGGAGCGGGCGAAGATCCGGGCCGCCTCGAACACCTCCTCCTGGCCGTAGGCCACGGCCTCCACCAGACCGAGCCTGCGCAGCAGCGAGAGGCTCGCGGCGGCCCCGTGGTAGCGGAGCCCGGCAGCGTGTATCGGGGGCGGCACGTAGTCCTTGCCGAGGCTGTACATCCTCGCCAGGGGGAGGACCAGGCCGGTGTCTAGGCCGTCGTACCTGTAGCTCCCCTTCGTCAGCCGGGGGGCTGCCGCCGACTCAGCCGCCACGAAGCGGGTCTTCTCGAAGCCCTCGCCGCGGAGCCTCATCCCTATAGCGGGGTAGGTGAACCCGGCCAGGTTGCTGCCTCCGCCGACGCAGGCTACCATGTAGTCCGGCTCCTCCGGCAGCTGCTGGAGAACCTCCTGGCCTATCACCGTCTGGTGGGTAACGACGCTCTCCATGACTGAGCCGGCTACGTAGCGGCGCTTGGGGTTCCCAAGCACGTACTCTATAGCCTCCGTTATGGCGAGGCCCAGGCTACCGGGGTGGTCGGGCCTCTCCTCCAGCGCCCTCCTCCCAGCCTCGGTGACCCTGCTGGGGCTGGGGTACACCGTGGCGCCCATGGCCTGCATTGCGAGCCTCCTGGGCTTCTTCCGCTCGTAGCTGCTCCTAGTCATGAACACCGTCGCCTTGACACCCAGCATGGCCGCCGCTGTGGCGACCGCGAGGCCCCACTGGCCCGCCCCCGTCTCGGTGGCCACCTCCTCCGCTCCGTCCAGGAGCGCGTAGTAGACCTGGGGTAGCGCCGTGTTCAGCTTATGGCTCCCCGTGGGCAGGGCGCCCTCGTACTTGTAGTAGATCCTCACCCTCCCGCTCACGCCCAGCGCCCTCTCCAGCCCCTCGGCGCGGAGCAGCGGGGTAGGCCTCCCCGCCCTGGCGTAGGCCTCGCGTATCCTCTCTGGTATCGGGATGAGCCTGCTCAGCGTGTACTCCTCGTCTATCAGCCTGGAGGGGAGTATCCTCACCAGCAGCGCTATCCTCGACTCCTCGTCGTCGAGCGGGTCGATGAGGGGCGGCAGCGGCTCCGGGAGATCCGCCACAATGTTGTACCAGTACCTGGGCACCACGGCTACGCAGCCCCGCGGGCAGCGCTGTGGACAGCCCGGTGGATGCTGCAGGCCAGCCCCCTGGCCTCCTCGACGCCTCCCTCCTCCAGGGCGCGCAGCACCGCCGAGCCCACTACCACGGCGTCGGCGCCGGCGCGTATCAGGGCGGCGGCTGCCTCCGGGTGGCGGATGGCGAAGCCGGTGAGCAGGTAGCGGTCGCCGACAAGCCTCCTGGCGAGCCTCACGTTCTTCTCCACCGCTATCGGCAGCTCCACACCGGTGGCGGGCTGGAGGCCTAGGTAGATGTAGAGCGGGTCGAGGGCCGCGTAGCGCTGGAGCCAGGCGTGGGGGAACCTGCTGGAGGCGAAGAAGCAGGGCCGGAGCCCGGCCCTCTCGCTCTCCTCGACGTAGCGGTCCAGCTCGCCGGGGTAGTCGAAGGCTAGGTCGGGCAGCAGCACGCAGCCCGCGCCAGCGCTGGCAGCGGCCTCCATGAGGCCCCGCAGGCTCCCAGCATAGTCCTCCATGTAGGCCATTAGGGTGAATGGCTTCCCCACACTGGTCCTCTCAAGGAGCCTCAGCGCCTCTAGGCCCCGGAGGCCCCTCGCCACGACGCGCCTATGGCTAGCGCGCACCGTCGGGCCGTCGTACTTGGGCCTCGCCGTGGGCAGGCCGAGCTCGTAGAAGTCGACACAGGCCTCGAGGGCCTCGAGGGCCTGGGGGAACCGGGCCGGCTCGGGGAACCCGATGGTCAGGTAGACGCTGAACCCCGGCCGGCTCAAAGCCATTGGCGCTCCATCACGCCCTCCCTCCATCGCCCAGGGATCAGGGTCCAGGCCTGGCAGGCCCACGGGGCTCCCACTATTAAAGCCTAGCGGCCCCGCCTCTTCACCAGGTAGTGGGTCGGCCTCCCGAGCGCGGCCGCAGCCGCCTCCCCCAGCGCCTCCACCAGGGATGGATGGGGGTGGATGAGGCCGGCAACCTCCTCCAGCGTGAGGCCCCTCTCCACCGCGAGCGCCGCCTCGCCGGCGATCTCCGAGGCCCGGGGCGCCGCAATCACCACCCCCAGTAGCTTGAGGCTGCGCCTGTCATAGACGAGCTTCACCAGGCCCGCCTCAGCGCCCTCTATCACCGCGGAGGCCACTCCCCCCAGCCTTATCCGGGCCTCCGCGGCGTCGTAACCCGCTCTCCTGGCCTCCTCGAGCGTATAGCCTACCTGGAGCAGCTCCGGCTCGGTGTAGACAACGAGTGGCACCGCCCGGGGCTTGTAAGCGGCGTTGCCGCCGGCCGCGTTGACCCCCGCCACTATGGACTGGGCCATAGCCTTGTGGGCCAGGAGCGGCGGCCCGGTAGCGTCGCCCGCCGCGTAGACCCCGGGGGCGCTGGTGGCCATTCTCTCGTCCACCCTTATGTAGCCCTTCTCGTCCACCTCTACTCCCAGCTCCTCGAGGCCCAGCCCCCTGGTGGCGGGCCTCCTCCCCGTGACCACGAGGACGGCGTCGACCTCCAGCCTCTCCCCCTTATCAAGCACAGCTACCACCGTGTCCCCGTGCCTCTCGAGGCCGGCTACACGCGTCGAGGTGTAGACCCTCACGCCCAGCTCGCGGAGGACGCGGCGCGCGGCCAGGGAGAGGTCGCGGTCCATGCTCGGGAGGAGCCTGGGCATCATCTCGACAAGGGTTACCTCGGCCCCCAGCCTGGCCATGGTCTCGGCGTACTCTACGCCCGCCGGGCCGCCGCCCACAACAAGCAGCCTAGAGGGCAGGTCCTCGAGGGAGACTATGCTCCTATTATCATGGACTAGGCGGCCGTCGGGCTCCAGGCCCGGGGGATAGGCGGGCACCGTGCCCGGAGCGAGCACTATACGCTCCGCCTCCAGGACGCTGCCCCCCGCCTCTACTGCGCGGCCGCTGCGGAGCCTGGCGCGGGCCCGCAGGACCTCAACCCCGTAGCCCTCCATGAGGCTCTCGAGGCCGGAGCGGAGCCTCGCCACAACCCTCCTAGCCTCCTCCAGGGCCTTGCGGGCGTCTACCTCGACCCGGGCTATCCTCGAGGCAACGCTGGCCGCCTCGGCGAGCCTGTGGAGGGCCTTACTGGGTATGCAGCCATAGTTGGTGCACTCTCCCCCCAGCGCCCGCTCCTCGACCAGCGCCACCCGTAGGCCGGCCCGGGCGGCGTGGATCGCCGCGGGGTAGCCGCCGGGGCCCCCTCCGACCACGACGAGGTCGTAGCGCCTGGAGCCGGGCAACCAGACCGTACCCAGCCCCTCCGGCCCCGGGGGCTGCCGGTATTAACAGGGCTCCCCCACCGAGGTGGGCGCGCGGGAGGCTGGGAGGGATTGGGCTGCACGGGCTCCTACCCGGTAGAGGTGCGCACCCACACAGCTCTCCACGTGCTGAAGGGGGCTGTCGTCCGGGTCCTGGGCGAGGCCGCCAGGTGGACGGCCTCCACCTACGTCAAGGGGGGCCATGGGAGGCTCGTGGTCCAGTTCGACAGGAAGCCCAGCCCCGAGGAGCTGGCCAGGATAGAGGAGCTGGCAAACAAGACGGTGGAGTGGGACCTTCCAGTGGAGGTGGTAACCCTTCCTAGGAGGGAGGCCGAGGAGAGGTACGGGGATGCGATATACGATCTCTTCCCGGTGCCCGAGGACGTGCAGGAGCTCAGCATAGTCCTGATAAGGGACCCCGGGGGCGGGATATGGAACATAAACGCGTGCAACAAGGAGCACACAGCCAGCACCGGATGCATAGGCCGCCTATCCCTGGGGAAGCCGAGGTTCAGGAGGAGCAAGAGGCTGCTAGAGCTACCCTTCGACATCGAGCCCGGCTAGGCCTCCTCCCCCAGCACGCCCATGAGCCTCCAGGCCTCGAGCAGCTCCTCCAGGGACAGCTGGCCCGGCGCCACCGGGTCGCCGAGGCTAGCATAGGTGAGGGCCCCGCCTATCAAGGGGGCCAGTATCCTTGAGAGCCTCCCGCGCCTCCCCATGGCGAAGGCTGCCACCCTGCCCGGCCACCTGGCGTTGACGCCGAGGATCCTCCAGTTGTCCCCCAGGCTCCGGGCCATGGTAGCTATCTTCGCCACCGCGGCGCCCCGGCGCAGCATGTCGCCGGCGTAGCTGTAGAGCACCTCCGGGGGCGGGGTCCAGCGGAAGTCGTGGATCGAGGCGAGCACCCGGCCGGGGGCCTGGCGGAGGGCCTCGTCTAGCAGGGGGAACCGGTACTCCACATCTATCAGCCAGGCGCCGTGGTCGAGCATGTAGAGGAGCGTCTCCAGCTTCTCCTCGGCGGGGCCGCTGTAGCGGCCTCCCTCCCCCGCGTCGCGGAGGGTGGCTATGACGCGCACCCCGTGCGGGGACAGCCTCTCCAGCGCCTGGCGGGCCTCGGCGCGGCTGTAGCCTAGGATGTCGAGCCTCAGCTCGACGAGCCTGCAGCCGGCCGAGAGGGCCTCCTCCGCGAGCCTCCCCGGCGGCGCGGGCCTGGGTATGCAGGCCACCCTCTCCAGGAGGCTACTCCCCGCCGGCCCCCGCCGCAATCCTCCACGCCTCCTCTAGGAGGCTCAGCGCCTCCCCAAGCTCCATCTCGACTATCACCGGGTCGCCCACGGCGCGGAGCATGGGGACCAGTATGCGGCCGCCGCGCCTCTTCTTGTCCAGCTTCACCGCCTCCAAAGCGCTCCTCGGGTCTAGCTCCCGTGGTGGCGCGATGGGGAGGCCTAGGCTGGCGAGCAGCTCCCTGACCTCCTCCACCGTCTCCCTGGGCAGGCCCAGTTTAAGGGAGGCCGCTATACCCTCCACAACGAGGCCCACGGCTACCGCGTGGCCGTGACGCATCGTGTAGCCCGTGGCCTTCTCCAGCGCGTGGGCCACCGTGTGGCCCAGGTTGAGGAGCATCCTGTCCCCCTTTCTCTCCCTATAGTCCCTGGCCACTATCCTCATCTTCGCGTCGAGGCTCCTCCTGACAGCCTCGGTGAGCACGGCGAGGTCGCGCTCCAGGAGGCGCCCGGCGCTGCGGCGGAGCCAGTCTAGGAACTCTCTCCCCTCTAGGAGGGCGTGCTTCACTACCTCCGCGAGGCCGGAGACATAGTCCTCCCTGGGCAGGGTCTCTGCGAGCTCCACGTCGGCCAGTACTATCCTCGGGTGGTGAAACGCGCCGACGATATTCTTGGCTGAGAGGTTGACCGCTGTCTTCCCGCCTACCGCGGCGTCGGCCATAGAGAGGAGGGTTGTCGGCACCGTGGCCCAGTCTATGCCCCTCATGTAGGTGGCGGCGGCGAAGCCCGCGGTGTCGGAGACCGCTCCCCCGCCGTAGGCGACTAGGAGCGTGTCCCTGGGGAGCCCGTGCCCCGCCATCCAGCCCCAGAGGCCGACGAGGGTTTCGAGGTTCTTGACCCCCTCGCCTCCCGGGAGCGTCTTCTCGTAGACGGGGAGCCCCGCGGCGCGCAGCGCCTCGGCTAAGTCGCGTAGGGGGCCCCTGGGCGCGCCCCCGTCCGCCACGAGGGCTGCGGCGGAGTAGGGGCCCGCCTCCCGGGCTAGCCGGCCCAGCTCCCGGCGGGCTCCGGGGCCGACAACAATCTCAACCTCTATGCTGTCCTCTACCCTCCAGCGGCTCCTCTCGAGGCTCATATCAGCCCGGCACCTCTCAGCTCCCTGGCGAGCTTCTCGAACATATCGAAGCTGAGCTGCTGCTTCGCGTCGCTCAGCGCCTTGTCGGGGCTGGGGTGGACCTCTATCATCACCCCATGGGCTCCCGCCGCGAGGGCTGCCTTGGCCAGGGGCGGGACTAGGCTGCGGCGGCCTGCGGGGTGGCTCACGTCGACTATTATGGGCAGCCTCGAGACCTCCCTTATTATTGGCACCACGGTTATGTCGAGGGTGAAGCGGGCGTACTCGTTTATCCCCCTCGTCCCCCTCTCTATCAGTGCCACCTCCTCCAGGCCGCCGGCTAGGAGGTACTCGGCGCTGCAGAGCCACTCGTTTATCGTGGCGCCGAAGTGCCTCTTGAGGAGCACGGGCTTCCCTGCCTTGGCCAGCTCGCGGAGGAGCGGGGTGTTCTGCATATTCCGGGCCCCCACCCATATCGCGTCAACGTACTCCGCCGCAGTCCCCACGTCCCTCGGATCCAACACCTCGGTGGCGACGGGGAGCCCCGTCTTGTCGCCGGCCTCGCGGAGCCATTCAAGCGCCCTGGCGCCATGGCCCTGGAAGCTGTAGGGGCTCGTGCGGGGCTTCCAGGCGCCTCCCCGGAGCACCACATTGGTGAAGCCCAGCTCGTCGACGAGTATCCTCTTTATAGCCATGGCGGTCTCTATTATCATCTCCCTGCTCTCGACGCTGCAGGGACCCGCTATTATGAGGGGCTTGTCACCGTTGACCTCGACGCCGCGTATATGGAAGCGCACCGGCTCCCCGTGCTCCCGGAGGACGAGCCTACAGTCCATGAGTGGTTCCACCTCTCTCCAGCTCTCCGGGGGCTCTGGCCCCGTGTCCCCGGGCGCGCGAAAGAACTTTATACCGTTCCCACCCCGGTGGGAACATGGCGCGACATGAAGCATAAAATCGAGGCAGAGGGGACCGCCTATTGTATCGCAGCTAGAGGCTGGGCTGGGTGATGCCCTTGGAATGGGGGGAGATGCCCTTGGAATTCGGCTCGAGAGGCTCCACGAGATAGCCCGCCGCGCCCGCCGCCGCGTCGTGCGGATGGGCGTGGTTGAGAGGAGCGTGCACGTGGGGGCCTCGCTCAGCGTTCTCGACATACTGGTCGCGATCTACTTCGGCAGGGGGCTCCGGAGGAGCGGGGAGAAGCCTACCGAGAGGGACTGGCTCATCCTGAGCAAGGGCCACGCCGTCCCAGCCCTCTACGCGGTTCTCGCTGAGGCCGGTGTCATACCCGAAGAGAAGCTGGAGAAGATAAGGGCTATAGACGGGCTCGAGGGCCACCCAGATTTCACCACCAGCGGGGTCGATGTCTCCACCGGGAGCCTCGGCCAGGGCCTCAGCATAGCGGCCGGCATCGCCTACGCTATGAGGCTTGACGGGACGGAGGATAGGCACCGGGTATACGTCATACTGGGCGATGGGGAGCTTGACGAGGGCCAGGTCTGGGAGGCGGCAGCCACGGTCTCCCACCTCGGGCTCCGGAGCGTGGTCGCCATCGTTGATGTTAACGGCTTCCAGCTCGACGGGCCCGTGGAGGCTGTGAAGACGAAGGGCGACCTGGCGGCTAGGTGGAGGAGTCTAGGCTGGAGCGTCATCGAGGTCGACGGCCACGACTACGAGATGTTCCTGGAGGCGCTGAGGGCCGCCGACGTGGCGGGGAGGCCGACGGTGGTGCTCGCCTACACCCGTAGGGGGAAGGGTCTAGGCTTCCTGGAGGCTAGCGGGGGGCAGCACATTGACCCTAAGCATGCAGGGAGCTTCACCGAGTAGCCCGGGTGGCCTCGGCACCATTAGGGATGCTGTGGGCAAGGCGCTGCTCTACCTAGGCGACGCCGATCCAGATGTGGTAGTGGTCACCGCCGACGTCGCGAGGAGCACGAGGACCGCCTGGTTCGGCGAGAGGTTCCCGGAGAGGTTCGTGAACATCGGGATCTCGGAGCAGGACCTGGTGGACTTCGCCGCCGGGCTCGCGCTGGCCGGGAAGCGGCCCTACGCCGCCGCCTTCGCCATGTTCATGATGAGGGCCTGGGAGCAGATAAGGAACACCGTGGATAGGATGAGGCTCGACGTGAAGCTGGTGGCTACCCACAGCGGGTTCAGCGACCACGGGGACGGGGCGAGCCACCAGAGCCTCGAGGACATAGCGTTGATGCGCGTGCTCCACAACATGACCGTGGTGGTGCCTGCCGACCCGCCGCAGGCCTACAAGGCTCTGGTAAGGGTGCACGAGCAGGTGAGGGGCCCGGTCTACTTCCGCGTCGGCCGCGACTACTCGCCGCTGGTTACCGACCCCGGGGCCGAGTACAGGCTCGGGAGGCTCGAGATCCTGCGTGACGGGAGCGACGTGGCGCTGGTCTCCGCCGGGCCCCTCCTGGCCCAGGTGCTCGAGGCCGCTAGGATGCTCGGTGAGAGGGGCGTCAGCGCCGCTGTGGCCAACCTCCACACTGTTAAGCCGCTGGACGAGGAGGGGTTGGAGAGGCTGGCCAGGGCTACCGGGCTTGTCGTCGTGGTTGAGGAGCACCTGCCGAGGGGAGGGCTCTTCGGCGCCGTGGCCGAGGCGCTTGCGCAGCGCTACCCGGCCCCCGTGTACCCGGTGGCCGCGAGGGGCTACGGGCACAGCGCGAGGAGCGTGCTCGACCTCTACCGGGAGCACGGGCTCCTGGCCGAGCAGATAGCGAGGAGGGTGCTGGAGCTGCTCGCGGGGAGGGAGGGGTGAGCCCCGGGGATGGAGGGGGCTGCTGAGGCGCTGCGAAGCAGCCTGCTCCGCATAGACAGGAGCCTGGTCAGCCTCGTGGCGGCGAGGCTCAACATCGCGGACGTGCTGGGCAGTGTCAAGCGCGGGGAGGGTATGCCCGTCTACGACCCCTCGAGGGAGATAGCGGTAGCCAACCTCCTGGTGGAGGAGGCAAGGAGGCTGGGGGTCCCGGAGAACCTGGTGAAGGAGATCTACTTCCTGCTCGCGAGGGAGTCCAGGTGCAGGCAGCTCTACTGCCCCGAGGCGCTGCGCGTAGCCTTCTACGGCTACGGCCGCATGGCCAGGACCCTCGCCTCCGCCATGGCTAGGGGCGGCTGCTGGGTGGCGATCACCGGGAGGAGCGTGGAGAAGGCTAGGGAGGCCGCCGGCGCCGTGGGCGCCAAGTACATGGAGCCCGGGAGGGCGCTGGACTGGGCCGACGTGCTGGTCTACGCTGTGCCCGGCGATGCCGTGCCCGGGCTGCTCCGCGAACACCTACCCATGCTCCGGGAGAGCATGCTGGTGGCGGACATAGCCTCCGTGAAGACCCCGCTGGTGAGGGAGATCGCCGGGCTCCTTGGGGACGGCGGCCCGGAGTACGCCAGCCTCCACCCCCTCTTCGGCCCCCTTGACTGCCCCGCCGGCGAGACCGTAGCCATAGTGCCGGTCAGGCTCCAGCGCTGGAGGCCCCGGCTCGAGAGGCTGCTGGCCGGGCTGGGACTCTCCCCAGCGTACCTCAGCGCCGAGGAGCACGACAAAGTGATGGCCGTCAACCAGGTGCTCCACCACCTTGTCTACGACCTCTACCGTGAGGCCGCGAGGCTGCTCGAGGAGAGGCTGGACATCCCCACGGACAAGAGGAAGGAGCTGGTGACGCATAGCCTCCGCTCCACGGAGAGGGTGGCGGCGAGGCTGGAGAGGCTGCGCGGGGTGGTCGAGGAGATACGCCGGCTGAACCCCTACACCGGGGAAGTGCTCAAGGCCCTCAGGGAGGCGCTGGAGGGGCTGGCGGCCAGCACCGACAGCGGCCTCGAGCCTCGGGGGTAGCCCGCTGCCTTTTCCACGCCGACCGGGGGCCTCCCGGGGGCTCCGCGGGAGAGCGGGGGAGGGCTTGTAAGAGGCCCCCTGGGGCCTATAGACCGGCCGGTGGCAGGGGCTGCCATGGGTTTGCGGGGCTGCTTGACGCCGCACTGCATGAGCATACACATGGTCGTGGCCGGGCCTTTGGGGCTGCTTCTGGCAGCCCTCCTACTGGCTGCCTGGCTGGCGGTGACGGTCTACGTCTACCGTGACGCCTCGCTCCGGTATCCCAGGGGCAGCCTAGCCCCCCTCATCTGGGCCCTCGCCACGCTCCTGGGGGGCCCTCTGGTGCTCCTCTTTTACCTCCTTGTCCGGCCTCCCAGGGGGAGGGGGGAAGGCGGCTAGAAGGCCTCTCTCGAGCCGGTGGTAGTGCTCCAGCCTCCAGGGGAGCCAGCGGAGCAGGTGGTCGGCCACCACCAGGGCCGCCATGGCCTCCACTACGGGGACGGCGCGGACCGCTATGGCAGGGTCGTGGCGGCCTCTGCCGGTTATGACTGCCTCATCCAGGCCGCGCCAGTCTATGGTTCTCAGCGGCCTCCTTATCGTCGAGGTGGGCTTGAAAGCAACCCTGGCCACTATCGGGGCGCCGGCGGAGAGGCCTCCAAGCACTCCCCCGCTGTGGCCCGGGGTGGGGAGCGGCTCGCCGCCGGGGCCCAGTGTGAGCTCGTCTGTCGCCTCCGAGCCCCTCATCCTGGCAGCCTTCATCCCGAGGCCTATCTCGAAGCCCCTGGCGCCCGGTATGGCGAAGAAGGCCTTCGCCAGGTCGCCGTCAAGGGTGTCGAAGGGGGGCTCGCCGAGGCCTGGCGGCGTGCCGAGGATCCAGACCTCCACGAGGCCTCCGAGGCTGTCGCCGGCCTTGACCGCCTCCACCAGGGCCTCCTCCATCCTCTTGGAGGCGTCGGGGTCGTGGCAGAAGAAGGGGCTCCGGTTCCTCTCCCTTCTCAGCTCCTCGAGCGCCTCGGAGCCCCGCTCCATGAGCTCCCGTGGCTCGGGGCACTCGGCGTGCCCGAGGCCCCGGAGGTAGGCGTAGAACTCTACACCGTGGAGCCCCGCTATCTTCTTGGCCACTGCTCCGGCGGCTACCACTGCCGCCGTGAGCCTGCCGGAGAACGGGCCCCCGCCGCGGTAGTCGTTGAACCCCATGCTGCGGAGCCTCGCGGTTAGGTCGGCGTGGCCCGGGCGGGGGCGGTGGCGGACGACCTGCTCGTAGAAGCTGCTGTCCACGTCCCGGTTGCGTATTATCATCGCCAGGGGTGCTCCGGTCGTGTGGCCCATGTATACGCCGGAGAGTATCTCGACCCGGTCCTCCTCCCTCCTCGGGGTGGTGAACCGTCTCCCGGGCCGGCGGAGGGCCAGCTCCCTGTCTATCTCCTCGCTGGAGACCGGTATGCCCGGCGGCACGCCCTCGAGCACTGCGCCTATGCAGCAGCCGTGGCTCTCCCCGAATATGGTTAGGCGGAGCATCCTGCCCAGAGGCAAGGCCTCTGCTGCACCCCGGCGGCGTGGTCCCCGAGGGGAGGGTTCAGCCCTCCGCCAGCGCCACGCCCAGGCCGCGGAGGGCCTCCCAGAAGCCCGGGTACGACTTGGCAACCACGTCGGCCGGCTCGACCACCACCGGTTTCTCCGAGGCGAGGCCCATCAGCGCCGCCGCCATTGCTACCCTGTGGTCCCCGTGGCTGCTGTAGGCTACGCCCCCGGGCAGCCTGCCGCAGCGGCCCCTCACCTCTATGCAGAGGCCCATGCCGGGCTCCTCGGCGAGCCTGGCCTCGACGCGGGAGCGGTGGAGGAGGTCCAGCACCGCCTCCACCCGGTCACTCTCCTTGAGCCTCAGGCGGTCGGCGCAGCATATCCTGGAGACGCCGCAGGCCGGGGCGGCGAGGGCAGCCAGCAGGGGTGCCAGGTCGGGGCTGTCCCGGATACAGGCTGTGAAGGCCTCGAGCCTCCCCGTAGACTCCGCCTCCACCAGGGAGCCGGAGACCCGCACCCGGGCGCCCGCCTCCCGGAGCACCTCCACCACCGCCCTGTCTGGCTGCGGGTCCCCCGGGTCGAGGCCCGCGACGCCCACCCGGCCGGCGAGCGCGCCCGCGGCGAGGAGGGGGGCGGCGCTGCTCCAGTCGCCCGGGACCCGGTACCGGGTGGCCCGGAGCCCGCCGGCCACGCGGAACCAGGAGTAGCCGCTCCTCTCCACCCTGGCGCCGAACGCCTCCAGAACCCTCACAGTCACGTCCACATAGGGCCTGGACTCGAGCCTCTCAACGCTCACCTCGAGGCCCCCGGGGAGCCCGGCGCCGAGGATGAGGAGCGCCGAGAGGTACTGGCTGCTCCCCCATGCATCCACCTTCGTGGAGCCGCTCTGGGCCGGGCCCTGGACTGAGTGGGGAGGACAGCAGCCGGAGGCGAGGTAGCGGACGCCGAGCCCCGCCAGCGCCTCAAGGAGGGGCCGGACCGGCCTCCGGTGGAGCCTCCCCCTCCCGTAGACGAGGACCGGCCTGTCGAGCAGCGAGGCCACCGCGGTGACGAGCCTCATAGTGGTGCCGGACTCCGCCGCGTCTATGCAGGGCGTCCAGGAGAGGCCCGCGGCGCCGGGAGAGCTGAGCCTGGCGACGCGCCCCCGGCTCTCAACGCTGGCGCCGAGCCTCTCCACCGCCTCCAGGGTGGCGAGCGTGTCGCCGCTCCAGAGCGGGTTCTCCACCAGGGACACGCCCCCGGCGAGGAGGGCCGCCAGCAGGGCCCGGTGGGTGTAGCTCTTCGATGGAGGGGCGTCGGCCCGCCCCTCCACCGGGCCCGGCGAGACAATGATGCGCCTGGGGAGCCAGTGGCTGTGCATAGCGCCCAGACCTGTCGTCCCCTCAGGCCCGGGGAGCCCGGGGGCCCTCTAGGGGATAAACCCTTGCCCACCCGGCTCCCACACGAGGAGGGCTGGCAGGGGCCTTGGAGCGCTCACGGAGCAGGGCCCACGCCGCGCTGGGGCTGGTGAACGCTATAGGCACCGGCGGCCTGGGGGCCGCCGCGGCCCTCGACCTCTGGGTCGAGGTCGAGGTGTGGAGGTGCAGCAGCCCCAGGGGCTACACGGTCACGAGGGGCGAGAGGGTCGAGATACACCCGGCTATACTGGAGTCCGTCTCCGAGGCGGCCGCCGGGCTCCTGGGCCGCAGCCCCGGCCCCGTGTGCGCCCGCGGCTCCTCCGATATCCCCCTGGAGGCCGGGTTGAAGGGGAGCAGCGCCCTGGTGAACGCGCTCCTCGAGGCCGTGCTGAGGCTCCACGGCGTGAGCGTGGGGGTGGAGGAGCTGGCTAGGCTGGGGGTTGAGGCTGCGAGGCGGGCAGGGCTCACCGTGACCGGGGCGCTGGACGACCATCTAGCGGTCAGCGGCTGCGGGGGCTACGCCACCGACAACACCAGGCAGGCCATAGTCGCCAGGATGCCGAGGGTGAGCGGCTACGCTGCAGTAGTGGTGCCGGGGAGGAGGAGCATAAGGAGCATAGACCCGGGCAGCTTCGCGAAGTACAGGAGGCTCTACATGGCTGCCTGGAGGCTGCTCGAGAGCGGCGACTGGCTCTCAGCAGCCACCGTTAACGGCGCCGCAACCATGCTGGCCACAGGGGGCGAGCCGGGGAGGCTCCTAGGCCTTCTAGGGGAGGAGGGCGCGCTCGCAGTAGGAGTCTCGGGCAAGGGGCCCGCCGCCTACATAGTGGCCGGCTCCAGGGGCGAGGCGGAGAGGCTCCTAGAGCCCCTGGCGGCGGCGCTAGGCGCGGGGGAGGCTCTGACCGCGAGGATACTGCCATGCCCCGGCGGGGAGGCCGGCCCACGCCCGTAGAGCCTGGGGCGGGCTGGCGGGCAGCAGCCCCAGGCCCTGACGCCGGGGAGGGAAAAAGGTCCCGGCAGGGTTGGGGCTAGCCTGGGTAGTACGCTAGGCTCAGGGTTACTGTGAGCGTCGCCACCGCCCCGGCGGGCCCGGCCTCCAGGCCTACCAGGGTGACCGAGAGCGTGGACCCCGGCGGGCCCGCGACGGCGAGCTCTATCCTGGCTGCGGCCGGCGCCTCGACTGCCAGCACGCGGAGCCCTGGCAGGATCTCGCCGTAGTCGCTGGCCGGGGCGCCGGAGACCTTGATCCTGGCGCCTGGTGGGCCCTCCACGAGTATGTAGTAGGTGCCGGGCTTTACGCTGTAGACCAGCTCCGCGTGGTCGCTGTAGAGGGTGTAGGACACGGAGATGCTGCCGCGGGCGAGGGGCTTTGACGGGCCGGCCGGCTGCCTGGAGCCGCTGCCTGCCTTGGCCGCCGTCCCCGCGCGGTAGAGGGCCACCGCCACGGGGCCGGGGCTGCCTCGGATCACCAGCCTGGCCCCGGCCTCCTCCTTGGCCTCTACAGTCAGTATCTTGACGCCAGCCGCGGGCTGCTCTACCCGGGCCGTGGCGGCGCCCTCTAGCTCTACCTCCACGCCCCCACTGCTCTTCACTGCTATGTAGTAGGTGCCGGGGCCTAGCGTATAGTCTAGCGTGCTGCCGCCCGGCGAGGCCAGGATGAAGTTGCTCGCCACGAGGCCGGCACTGGAGTCGATGCCCTTCACGTACTTCTCGAGCTCTCCTAGGATCTCCTCGGCTGCGCTCTTCACCTCCTCCCCCGCGCCCGGCCGCCTCGGCTTCATGGCCCAGTCGAGGGCCTCGAGCAGCAGGGTCCTGGCAGCATCGTTGGAGCCGGCCTCTACCTCGAAGCTGAAGTACACGGAGCGGTACCAGTGCTCCCGGTCCCGGTAGCGGTCGTACGCCACTATCCCGGCCAGGCCGTCGGGGGAGACCGCCACCAGGCTCGCCGGAGGGGAGGGGAGCAGCTGCTCGGCGAGCTCCCCGCCGAGGCCCGCCGGGAGGCCCAGCTGTAGCGTCTTGGAGGCCGCCCGGAGCCTCAATGCTATCCTAGCCTCCCCGTCCACGATGCTAGTGTTGGCCAGGGCGCTGCGGAGCAGGGGCAGCCCCCTCGAGGCGGCGTCCTCTACGCCCCTCCAGGCCGGCGCCATGCGCCCCGTAATGTTGGCCACCAGGCTGTCGAGCAGCTGGTAGTAGGCCCTCGACTCCCCCACCAGCCTGGGCAGGAGCTTCAGCACCGTCCAGCCGCCGGCCTGAGGGAGGCCGAGCTGCCAGCCCACAAGGGTGTATGCCTTAATGCTAGCATTGGCCTCCATATACGGGTTAGGCACCACCACGGGCTCGTCTGGTACTCTCCAGCCCATCTGCTTGGCCGCGTCGGTGGCCACAAGCCTGCCGTCCCAGGGCACCCACGGGTAGAGAAGCGGCGTAGAGCCCAGGAGCAGGCCCAGTGCCGCCAGCAATGAGTCCCCGGAGCCGTACTGGAGCAGGGTCTCGGCCACCGTGTCGCGGAGCTGCTCGTAGACCGGGATGAGGCGGAGGCCCAGCATGGCCGCCAGCGAGCCCGAGTCCAGCGAGTCGCTTAGAGTGTAGCCTGCATGGCCCCGGGCCATCACCTTGACCCTCCTGCCGTCCCCGAGCCAGACTACCAGGTCGCTGAGGGTCGCATGCGTGGCTATGAGGCCGGCGTGGTTCTCCTCGATGTAGTTGACGAGGGCTCTCCACGCCCTAGGGTGGTCGCGGAGATCCCAGTCGAGAACGCTGGAGCCCGTGGCGCTGAGGCCTGGCCACAGGTTGCTCAGGATAATTGCGTCCGGCTTGTACTCGTCTAGCGCCTCGGGCAGCTCGTCGATGCTCGTAACCACTACGAGGCGGTACCTGGCGCCCACGTATTCCCAGTGGTGGAACACCAGCAGCGGCGCGAGCCGGCTGGAGGCGTTAAGCAGGCTGAGGGCCTCCTCGAGATAGGCGGAGAGGAAGGGGAGGCCCCTGGCCAGGCTGCTCCCGGCGAGCAAGGCGAGCCGGGCCGCGTTATACTTGGCCAGCCAGAGCGGCACGCTGGGGTCCACTACCAGCACGGTCTTATCCGAGTCGCTGTTGTAGACGTAGTAGAGGCCTGCGGGGCTCGTGACAGAGTTGAGGCCCTTGTGGCTCTCGTCGCTCGCCTCCGCCCTGAAGAGCACGTAGCTGCCGGGGGGCTGGCCAGGTATCTCCCCATACATGGCCTTCACGTCGGGGCATGTGGTGTAGGGGGAGCCCCTGGCCAAAGGGGCCAGGATGCTGCTGAACCCCTCGAGGAACTTGTTGACCAGGAACACTAGGCTGCCGCACTGCCTCCGCATCCCGGCGAGCAGGGCGGAGGTGCCGGGGTAATCGCTTAGGCCCAGCCTCACCCAGTCGCCGCCGTTAACCGAGACGTAGAGGCCGATACCGCTGAGGCCCCTATCATCCACCGCTATAACGGTCACCGGCAGCGGTCTGAAGCCGGGGTAGCTCCAGCCCCTTGGCGAGAGCCCGAGCGCCTCCTCCCCCCGAAGGCCTGCTGCTAGCTGCAGCTTCCCCGCGAAGGCCAGCACGAGCGGCGGGAGGTCGGCCAGCTCAGCGCCAGGCTTGAGGGGCTTTACCCTGTAGCTGTTGCTGTAGACCGTCTTGCCGTCCACAAGCACGTTGTACTCCACGCGGGAGTCCAATATTACCCGTATGCTCTTAACCACCTTTCCTCTAAGGTCGTAGAGGTCAAGCTTGTAGAGTATGTACTTGAATAGATTGTCTGGCAGGCTAGTGTTGAAGGCCGGTAGACCCGGCATCAGGGCAACATAGTAGCCGCCTATGGGGGCCATGGGCACCGAGAAGGGCATCTTCAGCTCGGTGGAGCTAGCTCCCGTAAAAGCTTCCTCTATAGCCTTCATCACCGGGCTGGCTGTGATCTCCACCTTCTGGATGGCCGTGGGAGGCTGTGCCGCTCCGACGCTGCCCGAGCCCACGTACTCGTAGAGCCCGTCGCCATCGGCATCGTAGAACGCGTAGACCTTGAATGCTTCGCCGGGCTTGCCCGCCCTCACGGCCGCGTAGCCATTAAGGCTCGCCCGGGCGCTGCAGACCTCGCCGGTGCTGGCGCTCTCCACTAGGAGGAGCGCGTTCGATGCAGGCTCCCCATTGTCAAGGCGGACGGTCACATCTATTTCCGCCGAGCCCCTGCAGCCGGGGAGCTTAGCCACCTCTACACCGGCTGATATATTGATGAGTATGCTGCCCTCGACACTGGCCTTACCCGCCCCGGGGCCGCCGGCCGGGTAGTAGACTATGACGGGCTGCCCCGCCAGGGGCTCCGCGGGGTACTGGCCGGCCGCCTTGCTGGGGTCCTCAGCCCTGGCTATACCGGCTATAGATGCCGACAGCAGCAGGGTGGCTGCCAGAAGGAGGAGAGCAGCTCTGGGCGCCCTTAATCGTGCATTCATCTCCCGGGAAACACCTCGAAGCGACCGAGGTGTACGCGCATTATTAACCTTAGGGCGTACTTGGGCTGGAGGAGCCGCGTGCAAGACGCCAGGTCTTTGTACAACGCGGGGGCCGCGGCTGGAGACGGTGCAGGAGCGGAGGCCCCGGGTGAGGGATGGGGGCTGCCTCGGAGCCCCCCGGGGGCTAGATCTGGCGGAGCAGATACCTCTCGGTCAGCTTGCTGCGGGGCTCCGTGAACACCCTGCTTGTCGGCCCCACCTCGACCAGCTCGCCCATGTAGAGGAATGCGGTGTAGTCGGATATCCGGGCTGCCTGCTGCGGGTTATGAGTCACTATGATTATCGGTATCTCCTTCTTCAGGCTTATCACGAGCTCCTCTATCTTCTCCGTCGCCACGGGATCCAGGTTGGCCGTGGGCTCATCCATGAGGAGCAGCCGGGGCTTCAGCGCCAGGGCACGGGCTATGCTGAGCCTCTGCTTCTGGCCGCCGCTGAGCTTCGCAGCCGGCACGTGCAGGCGATCCTTCACCTCGTCCCAGAGGAAGGCCTTCTCTAGGGCCCAGCGGACCAGCTCGTCGAGCTCCTTCTTGTTCTTAACCATCCTGTTGAGCCGGGGGCCTATGGCCACGTTATCGTATATGCTCAGGTGGGGGAACGGGTTGGGGTGCTGGAACACCATCCCTATCCTGCGGCGCACCCAGGTGGGATCGACGTCCGGCGCATAGATGTCGATACCGTCGAAGTATACGTGGCCTTCCACCCTGGCTTCCTCGTAGAGGTCGATTATCCTATTGAGCGCCCGCAGCAGCGTCGACTTGCCCGAGCCGCTGGGGCCCATTAGGGCGAACACGCTCCGGTCCGGCACCTCGAAGCTCACGTTCTTCACGACATGCTTCTCGCTATACCATATGTTGAGGTTCTCTACGCGGAGCACCGGGCCGGCCATGCTAGAGCTCCACCTCCTTCACTAGCATCCTCGCCGCTATCATTATCGCGAATATTATCACCAGCAGCACGAGGCTCGCGCCCCAGGCCAGCTCATGATAGCCGTCCCCGGGCTGCTGTATAAACTCGTATATAAGAAGGGGCACCGCGCCCCCGGGCTTAAGCAGCCCCGAGGGGGGCTCGCCATACGTGCCGCCTAGGGTGAAGAGTAGGGGTGCCGTCTCGCCCGCCACCTTCGCGAGGCCGACCAGTATGCCTACCAGTATGCCGCGGCGCGCTATGCCGAGTATAACCCTGTACACAGTCTTGAGCCGTGGGAGGCCCAGGCTGAAGGCTGCCTCCCGGAGCTCGTGGGGCACGCCGCGGAGGGCCTCGCTTACATGAACAATCACGTAGGGCATCATGACCAGGGCTAATGCCAGTGCGCCGGCCAGCACGCTGTAGGTGCCCAGGGGCTCCACCAGGGTAGCGTATATGTAGAGGCCCATTAGTATGGTGGGGAACTCCACCAGCAGCAGTCCGAGCACCAGCACCAGCCTGGAGATGCCGGCGCGGCGGAACTCGGCCACTAAAACGCCCGCCGGCAGCGCCATGGCCACGCCCATCAGCGAGGATAGGGCGACCAGCACCAGGCTGCCGAGCAGCACCGGGCCTATGCCGCCGGGGTTCTCGGGGTTCTGGGGCCTGGGGGGCGCAGTTAGGAACTCCCAGAGCCCAGACCTGGCTATAGCCTTGTACCCATTGACCGCGACGGTGTAAACTATGTGGAGGAGGGGCGCTACAGCCGCCGCGGCCAGGGCGGCTATGAGTGCGAGGCCAAGCACGTTCTTAGCCCTTCTCCAGGCGTCTATACGTGGCGCCTCCCTAGACACGGCTGATCTCCTCCTCCCAGCGCCTTATGTAGAGCATCCCTATGACGTTCACCGCCAGGCCTATCACGAATAGGGCTAGGCCGCCCGCAAAGAGGGCGCTCTCCATGTACTTGTAGTAGCTAGCCGTCTTGAACATGCTTGCTATGAGGCTTGACACCGTTATACCTGGTTTCGAGACCGCCACGGGTATGTCGAATGCGTTGCCCACCACCAGGCTGACCGCCACGGTCTCCCCCATAGCCCTGCCGAACGCAAGCACTAAGCCAGCAACTATGCTAGGCTTCACGAGGCCGAGAAGTATCCGGATCACCTCGAACCTCGTGGCCCCGATGCTGTAGGCCGCCTCGCGGAGGTGCTGGGGCACCATAGAGTACGCCTCCCTTATCAGGGCGGCCGCATATGGGACAACCATTATGCCCAGCATGACGCCCGCGGTGGCTATGGTATAGCCCGTCACCGGGGGCTCGCTGAAGAAAGGTATCCAGCCGAAATGCCTGTACATGAAGTCGAGGAAGTTTCTCATAACCGGGGCCAGGTAGACCATGGCCCAGACACCGTAGATTATCGTGGGGGTGGCAGCCATCAGGTCTACTAGGGTTGCTACGAGGCCCCGGAGCCTCTTGGGGGTCAGCTCCTCCAGCGCCACTGCCAGGCTTATCGAGAGGGGCGCCGCTATCAGCACAGCTATGACGCTGGTGTATATTGTGCCATATATTGCTGCGAGGAGCCCGTACTCCTCCTTCTCCGGGTTGTCCTCGACCGCTCTCCACACGTTCTTCACGAACACCGAGAGGCCCTCGTGACGTATCACCGGGAGAGACTTGACGAGTATCACTGCGAGCATCGAGGCTAGTATGAGGAATACGAGAATAGAGACCGGGATGTGGACTATGAAGAACCGCTTGTCGTCGCGGCTGCGGAGGCGGGGTAGGAACCCTTCGGTAAAAATGCGTGCACTGGTTCTAGCCTTGGCCCGCACCCCCTCGGCACCCCCCGGGGGGTTAGCCGCACTCCAGGAGGCTGGCAGCCTTTAGCACAACGTTCCTAAGCACCTGGGGCAGCGGCGCGTAGCCTGGTGGCAGGTTCTCCTGGCCCTTAGTAGCTATGTACTCTAGGAACTGCTTCATAGCATTGCACTTTGCGGGGTCGCTCCACTTCTTCCAGACCAGCAGGAAGGTCTGGCCCGCTATGGGGTAGGCGTCGGGGCTGGCGTTAGAGTATATGAACGTCTTTGCAACATTGCTCCAGTCGTCAAGCGGGCTTGGCGGGTTCTTCAGGGCGAAGGCGGCTGATACGGTCTCGGGGGTGGGTGCTACGAACTTGCCGGCGGGGTTCTGTATCCTAGCGTAGGGCATGTGGTACTTCAACGCGTAGGCGAGCTCCACGTAGCCTATCGAGTACTTGGTGCTGAGTACTGCCTGGGTCACGCCGGGGTTACCGTTCTGGCCTACGCCGCGGCCGAGCTTGTCGACGGGCCAGTTCACAGACTTGCCGGAACCAACCTTCTCGGCCCACTCCTTGGAGGTCTTTGAGAGGAAGGTTGTGAATATCTGCGTGGTACCGCTGGCGTCGCTACGGTGCACAGCTATTATCTCCTTGTGGGGTAGCTTGTCCGCCACGCCAGGGTTCAGCTGCTTTATAGCGGGGTCGTCCCAGTACTTGATCTCGCCCAGGTATATCTTGGCTATAACCTCGCCGGTGAGGTTCAGCTGCGTATTGCCTATCTCGGGCACGTTGTAGACAACCACCACTGCGCCCAGCTCCACGGGGAACTGGAGTATCTGGCCACGGTGCTTCTCCCAGATGCTGCGTGGCAGCGGCGGGTCGCTACCAGCGAAGTCCACTAGGTGATGGAGTATATCGTTGACTCCCTTGCCGCTGCCGCCGCCGGTGTATTCTATGTGTATGTTGGGGTGCTCCGCCTCGAACCCTGCTATCCACTTGTTCATGGCCGGCCATACGAAGGTGGAGCCGCTGCCTATCAGAGTGATCTTCCCGCCTGCGGCCGCGCCTGAAGTAGTAGTGCCTGGCTGCGTGGATGCAGCTGTTGTCGTAGCTGCTGCTGTTGTAGTAATCGTGGTTGTTGCTGTGGCCGTCTGGGTTGTATGGCCACCGCCGCTCCTCATGAGCGCTGCTCCCGCGGCGGCTACGGCTATGACGATTATCGCCACGGCTATTATGCCTAGGGTCTTGCTATCCATTTCCAGCACCTCTCTTCCACGAGTCCTTTGCAGTCCCTCTTGGTCCGGGTGTCCCCCACTGGGGCCGCTGCTCTATAGAGTCTACGTACTGTGGCTACATACGCTACAGAGCATATGTGGAGCTTATGTAGGCCTCTATACGCTCTAGAGTGGCTGGGCTCCACCTGCCTAGGGCTGTATGGTGGAGGAGTGGAGCAGGGGGCAGGCCCTGGGGGCTCAGACTAGGTGTTGCTCCCCATTGCCCCGGGGGAGGGCTCGGCCTCGGCTGTAGTCAGCACCTTTCCTCCTTGGCTGTGTCTCCGGCAGGCTCGCAGGTATAAGTATCAGCTATGCCTCCTCTAGTGCCGGGCTAAGCCCGGGAGGCCTTGCCGCACCTCCCCTCGGGCCCCTGGGGCTGGCTTGATGGAGGGATAGTGGGATGCCCATAGTCTCGCTCAAGGTTATGCCCATGGGTGTGGGGACTAGCGTCTCGCGCTACATAGCCAGGGTGGTTGCCCTCCTAGAGGCGCATGGCTACAAGCCGGAGGTGACGCCCGACACCACGGTCATACAGGTTAGCGATCTAAGTGAGGTCGGTGCAATAGTCCGGATGGTGCATGACGAGCTCTACAGCATGGGTGTGCCCCGGGTAGTCACCATCGTGATGATAGATGATAGGAGGGATGTGGAGGAGGCTAGCCCGGAGGAGATGGTTCAGAAGGTGCTGAGGAAGGTCGAGGAGGAGAGGAAGAACGTTAAGGGCGACGTCCACGGCGTGATGTAGCCGCCTCTCCTGCGGTCCAGGATGCTACTCCCGGCGGGGTATTAGGTAGTAGTGGTTTTTATGTATGAGTAGCTCTGCCTCCACGCCCTCCCGCAGCTCGCCCTCGACTCTCAGCCCGCTCCTGGGTATCTCGAGGTACTCGTAGCCTCCGTCGAGGTACTGGAGGTGCACCCAGCCCGGCTCCAGCGCCACCACCATGACGCGGCGGTGGTCGTCGAGCCTAGGCTCGCTTAGGAGCCTCCAGGCGTCCTCCACTGTTAGGCGGTGGAGCCTGCGGCCGCCAAGCCTGCGGATGAGCACGTAGCCCTTGTCTATCTCCTCTACCCTAGCTAGCTCGCCCTGGTACTCGACTATGTTGCCTGGCTTGAAGAATGGGAGGCGGACGGAGAGGGTTAGCCTCGATACCCTGCGGCCGTCGTTCCTCCTCCCCACAACCTTGTGGCTCTCCTTGACTCGGGCCGCGAGCTTGCTGCGCAGCTTCGCCGCTAGGGCGCGGGCCGCGTTCTGGTCGAGCAGCTTGAGGTCTATCCCCTCCCTCAGCTCGTCCACCGAGAGTATAGCATCCGCTATGTAGTCGTCGAGCTCGCTCATAACATCCTCTACCGCTTCTCGCTCCTCCTCGCTGAGCCGGCCGCCGGGGCCCCTTACCTGCACTATCGCCGCGGGGGAGCCGGCCGCCTTCTGGAAGCAGACGGGGCAGAGCTGCTTCCTGACGACAATGGGCACGGTGTAGACTACCGAGACCTCCTCGTCGACTCCCCTGAGCCGGCCGGCCGCCCTCACGACCGCCCTGCCCGTCTCGTAGTCTATACTGGCCTCCTCGACCCGATAGTACTCGGTGTGCTCCGAGGGCCGGAAGCTGGCCTGAAAGAGGAGGGCTGCCACCTCCTCTAGCCCCCCGCCGGGCGGGGGGAGCCACCTGCCCTGGTACCGGTAGCTCCCGCACCTGGGGCAGACTACTATGCTCAGCCGCTCCGGCGGCTTCCCGAGCCCGTGGAGCTCGAGGTAGCAGCTGGGGCAGAGCCTCCCGTCTACCAGCCTATCCACCTCTCGGCCGCAGCGGATGCACATAGGCATGCCGGCGTCACGCCTCCCCCGTTATCCCGGGGCGCCTGGCTGTTCCCACAGAGGCCCCCTGGGGAGGAGCCCTCGGGGCACCCAGGTATCTAGCCTCCGGCCGGCTAGCCGCGCGGTATAGAGGGGAGCCCTCAGGGTTTGTTCCAGCCGGGGCTTGGAGGAGCTTGCCCGGCGGCAGCTGCCCCGTTGTATTTACAGCCGAGAGGATCTACACCGGGTTCAAGCCGACCAGGTATGTGGAGGCGCTGGCTCTACACGGGGGGAGGGTGGTCTACGCGGGCTACGCCGCCGAGGCCGCCCGGGTGGCGAGGGAGATAGCGGGCGCCACGGGCTGCGGCCGCCCGCGGGTCATGGAGGCCGGCGGCGTAGCCCTGCCCGGGTTCGTGGACGCCCACCTCCACGTGGCGGGGCTGGGAGCTGCCAAGTACTCAATAGACCTCACCGACGTGGAGTCTATGGAGGAGCTGCTGGAGAAGGTGGCGAGGGAGGCCGGGAGGTTCACCGGCTGGGTGCTGGGCAGGGGCTGGGACCAGGAGAGGCTCGGGGGCTGGCCGACCCGCTACGAGCTGGACGAGGCCGTCGGGGATAAGCCCGTGGTCCTCCTCCGCGTCTGCGGCCACGCAGCCGCGCTCAACACGCGAGCCATGAAGCTGCTGGGGCTCCTCGACTCCGACAGCCCGCTGGTGGACAGGGGCTGCGACGGCAAGCCTACGGGGATAGTGTTCGAGGAGCTCGCCGCCAAGGCGTACCGGGAGGCGGTGAGGAGCATTGACCCGGTCCAGCTGGTGCTCGAAGGAGCTAGCGAGGCGCTGCGCAACGGCGTAACCATGGCAGGCGCCATGGACGTTGACGCCCACGGGTTCCAGGGCCTCGTCTTGGCGTGGAGGCTCGGGCTCCTGGCCATCAGGCTCCGCGTCTACCTCTCCAGCGAGCTGTTCACCCAGCTCGACCGGGTCGGGGCGGTCCCAGCACTGGGCGACGAGATGCTCCGCGTAGCAGGGGTCAAGGCCTACATGGACGGGAGCCTCGGGGCCAGGACCGCATGGCTCCGGGAGCCCTACAGCGATGACCCCGGAGCCCGGGGAAGGAGGCTCCTCTCAGCCGGGGAGCTAGCCAGGCTCGCGGAGAGGGCTAGACGCTGGGGCCTAGACCTGGCGGTCCACGCTATAGGCGACGCCGCCGTCGAGGAGGCGCTGAGGGGCATGGCTGCGGCGGGCTGCAGGTGCAGGATAGAGCACGCCAGCCTCGCGCCCCCGGATCTCATAGAGCGGATGGCCTCGCTGGGCGTCAGGGCGGCAGTGCAGCCCAGGTTCCTGGCGAGCGACTACTGGGCTGCCGAGAGGCTGGGCCCCCGGAGGGCCAGGTGGCTCTACCCGTTCCGCAGCATGCTCTCCGCCGGGGTAGCCCTGGGCTTCTCCAGCGACGCACCGGTGGAGCCCGTTAACCCGCTCGAGGGGGTGCATGCAGCCGTCACCAGGGGCAGCCTGGCCGAGTACAGCAGGGAGGAGGCGCTCGACGTGGAGACCGCGCTCCACCTCTACACGGCGGGCTCCGCCATGGTGCTCGGCGAGACCAGGGCGGGGTGCCTGGAGCCCGGCTGCTACGCCGACATAGCTGTCCTGGACCGCGACCCCCTCGAGGTGGATGTGGAGGAGCTGCCCGGGCTGAGGGTTGAGGAGACCCTGGTGGCGGGAGAGCTGGCTTGGAGCCGGAGGTAGCCTGCCGCCTCTTCGCCCGCGCCTGCTCGGCCGCCGTGGCAGTGGACGCTGCGGTGCCGAGGCCGGGGCTCACGAGCTTCCAGCGGCCCCGTAGAGACCTGGACCCCCTAGCATTCGCGGGGCTCACGGGCCTCGCCTACGAGGCCTGCCTCTGCAGCTGCCTCGCAGCCGCCGCGGGCGAGCTGGG
The DNA here is from genome assembly GCF_001462395.1 of Pyrodictium occultum. Classification (NCBI taxonomy): domain Archaea; kingdom Thermoproteati; phylum Thermoproteota; class Thermoprotei; order Desulfurococcales; family Pyrodictiaceae; genus Pyrodictium; species Pyrodictium occultum. Next base: position 1,251,914 of record NZ_LNTB01000001.1, on the reverse strand, counting down.
CGCCTGGCCGGGCTGCTGGCTAGCCGCCGTCGAGGACATGGCGGCTGCCTGGGGGAACCCGGGGCTCGGGAGCCTCTTCCTGCTCACCCTCCAGGCCGCCGGCCTGGGCTACGCCGAGGCGCGGGGGAGGAGGAGCCTAGAGGCCGTGATGGCGTCGACGGGACTCGCCGTGGACGCCGGCGGGGTGGAGGCTGCAGCAGCCTTCTACCGGGGGCTCCAGCTGGCCTCGCCGAGCTACCTGGCCCGCATCTCCTGGAGCGGGCTCCCCGAGGTGGACGGCAGGCTCTCCATAATGGAGGTGTGGGAGAAGAGGGTGACGCTCAGGGAGCTGCTGGAGAAGGCCTCCCTCTACGACCCGGTCTCCAGGGACGCTGCGGGGATGATGAGGCTCAGCCTGGGCATGGCGTTGCCTACGCTGCTAGAGGAGGAATGTCTCGGCCGGGGGGTGAGGAGGGCAACCTACCTGCTGGCAGGCCTGGAGGGCGATCTCCTGGTCTCGAGGAAGTCCGGCCGGGTGACCCGGGAGCTGTGGCTACGGGCCGCGCGGGGCGACCCCGGGGCGGAGGAGGAGCTGTGGCGGCTCCTAGCCGGGGCCGGGCCCGGCTCTGCCGCCGACCTGGTGGTGAATGCTGTGGCGAGGCTCATCTACGAGTATCTCTCCGGTCTCCGGCCCCGGCCGAGGCTTCACTGCGGCTTCCGGTCTCCACCCTGATCCTCCCCTTCTCCGCCGCCAGGAGGATCCTGTAGGCCGCAGCGGTCATCGCTGAGGCTAGGCTGCGCAGCGCGTTCTCAAGCTCCTCAGGGTCGCGGCGGGCCTTCGCCTTGTTGGCCCACTCGAGGTAGCTCCTAACCCTGGGCTCCACGAGGGTGAGGAGAGGGGTATCGCCGGCGAGCCTGCTAGCCCTCTCAGCCGCGTCCACCAGGCGGCCCTCCTGCTCCGCCGCCCGGAGCGCCATCACGCCAGTGTAGCTGCCCGCGAGGAGGCGGATGAACATGTTCCGCTGCTCCTGCCCGTAGTAGGCTACGCGGAGCCCCTGGCTGAGCAGCCGGTCCAGGTGCTTAAGGGCCATCCTTGCCAGCTGGGCGGAGGAGTCTAGCCCAATGCCGCCACGGTAGCTGTCAACCTCCATCCGCTCTCCATCGTAGCTAGCCACCGCCGCGACCGACACGGTCTTGCCGTCGGCCTCCAGGGTCTCGTACACTGCCGCCACCGCTCCTATGCCGTGGCTCTTCGAGGGCCTCGGATGCTCGACAACAACACCCCCAGCCCGGACGGCCCGGGAGCCGGCAACAACCCTGGCCGCGTGGGCTGCTAGCTCGCGGAGCCTCTCGACAGGGACCTCACCCCTCATCACCCTCACCGCAGAGGATGGGTCGATGGCGGCCAGGAGGGGGACCGTTATGCCCGGGTAGTCGAAGCGCTCCACCTTCTCCGCCACCTCCATCCAGTCGAGGGACTCGAGCAGACCTGCCGCCTCCTGCTCCCAGAGGTGGATCAGCTTAACCGGCCCGACGGAGACCACCCTGTATCTTATCAGGCCTAGGGGGATGGCGTAGCCGGGGTCGAGGCGGAGGTAGACTAGGAGGGCTGCCAGGCCGAGGCGGAGGTCCTCTGAGGAGATCACGCCGGGAGCCTCAAAGACATAGCCATAGGTGTAGTCCCGGTACCTGCCGGCCACCGGGGCGTTCAGCTCCAGCGAGGCGACCTCGTGGTAGACCCTCACCATCCCGCCGGCCCGGCCGGCGAGGCGCGGGCGGCGGCTCTCGACCAGCCACTCGACCTCTACGGGCTCCTCTACAAGCTCTCCGAAGCCGCCCGTTGGGGCGGAGACGTTGAGAACGGCCACGGTGAATATCCTGCCATAGCGGAGGTCGTTGTTAAACTCCGGCCTCTCGCCCCAGGCCCTCTTGAGGTCCTCATACCTCGCCAGGGCTCGAGCCAGCCAGTCGTGCTCCTCCACCGCCTCCTCGGGGGGCTGCTCGTAGATCCTCAGCTCTCTGGGCTCAACCCGCACCACTATGGACTCGCTGACCGGGTCATAGGTGCCGGGCTGGTACTTCTCCACCACGTCCCGATGGGAGACCTCCTCGTTCCGCAGCACCGTCTCCTTGCCAGCCCTCACCAAGACCTTGCGGTAGCCGTATGGAGGGCCGTGCTCGTAGAAGCCCAGGTCGTTCCAGAATGCCCATCCCTTGCGGCTGAGGGTGAGCCTGCCACCGCTCAGCGACTGGTACTCCTCCACGAGGCCTAGCTCACAGAGGAGCCTCTCCTCCCCGGGCTCGACGGGAAGGCCGCGGAGAAGCTTCCACATGGCGCTGAATATCCTGGCGTAGGCATTCGACGGGTTTATGTAGAGCTTCTCGAGGGGCAGGCTAAGCCACTGCTTCAGCGCCGAGCCCCCGGCCTCCAGCAGCTTCCGGTCCCATAGCCCGGAGGGCACCACCACAGTCTCGGTGACCCCCAGCTCGCGGCGCCTCCCCTTCCTCCCCTCCCTCTGCATGAACTCCCTGAGATCGCTAGGCAGCCCGACATGAACTACGCGCTTAACACTCCCAATGTCTATGCCCTGGGCGAGCGTGCGCACCGTTATTATCATGGCTATCTTGCCTCTCCGCGCCGCCTCCTCGAGCGCCTCACGCCTCTGCTTCGGCACCAGGTGGTGGTGGACCCCGACGAGCCTCTGTTTCTCCGCCGGAAGCCTCTCTATCAGCCTCCGGTAGAGCCGCTCAGCCATCCTGATGCTCCTGGTGAAGACCAGGGTCACCGTGCCGGGCTCCGAGGCCTCGAGGACGGCCTGGAGCACCTCCACCGGGTCAAGGCCGGGCCTGGGGGGCCGGAGGCCTATCGCTTCTAGGGCCTCGTAGACCTCGTACAAGTGCTCGCGGAACTCCTCCTCGTTGTGGAGCATGTCGAGTATCCAGGGGGCCCGGGAGGCTATTACGCTCGAGTACGCGCGTATGTAGTCCCGGAGCGCCTCGACCCCCTTGCCTATAACGACTATCATCCTGTTAGGGGTCTTGAACGGCTTGCCCTCGATAACCCTCGTCTCCCTGCCGGTGATCCTGGTCAGCAGGGAGGCCAGCTCTCCCGGGTTGCCCAGGGTGGCAGAGAGCACCACCACCCTCGGGGGCTTGGAGGCCAGATGCCTGGAGACAAGTTCCACTATGGCTAGGAGTAGGTGGGCGCCGCGGGGCCCGTAGAAGTCTAGCTCGTCGAACACCAGGAGGTCCACGTGGGAGAGGTAGTCCTCCAGCAGGGCCCGGTTGGGGTGGACCGCGAGCCTCTTCATCTCTGCAAGGAGGAAGGCCGGGTTAGTTACAACAATCCGCGCGGAGGCCAGCAGCCTTAGCAGCTCCTCGCCCCGGCGCCCCCTTCTCTCGAGGCTCGGCCGGTCTATCCTCACCACCGCCCCGGGGAGCCCGGCGGCGGCGTAGTAGCTCTCGAGTCTCCTAATCTGGTCGGCGGCGAGGGCCAGGGTGGGGTAGACCGCTAGAACCCGCCAGCCCTCCCGGAGCGCCGCCAGGGCCCAGGCCTCAGTCTTGCCGGAGCCCGTCCTCGCTGTGAGCACCACGTTCATCCCGGAGGAGAGGGCCTCCACGGCCTCCAGCTGGTGCCTGTAGAGGCGGAGCCCCGCCTTCTCATGGCCCCGGAGGGAGGGGGCCACGTCGGCGAAGGTCTTGCCGGCCTGCTCAGGCTCCTCGCCGGGCTCCTCCCAGACCAGTATCTCGTAGCCCAGGCTCCTCAGCGCCGCCGCCACCCTGGAGCCTGCCATCCCTCACCCCTTCGCGCCCCGGCATACAGCCTGGATGGCCCTCCTGGGGTTAAAGGACGCTGAGCCTCGGCCAGGATGCTCAGGGGCTGCGGGTGCGGGCCTGCAGCATGTTCAGCGGCGGGAAGGACAGCACCTACGCGCTTCACTGGGCGGTGCTCCACGGCTTCCAGGTCTGCTGCCTGGTGACCCTTAGACCGAGGCTGGGCTGGGCGAGCATGCTGTTCCACTATCCTGGCGTGGAGCTCACCAGGCTCCAGGCAGAGGCTCTGGAGCTGCCTCTGGTCGAGGGCGAGGCCGGGGAGGACGAAGAGGCGGGGCTTGTGGAGGTGCTGCGTAGGGCCCGTGGACGGGGCTGCGAGGCGGTGGTTGCCGGGGCTCTGCTGAGCGACTACCAGAGGCTGAGGTTTGCAGCCGCCGCCGAGGAGGTGGGGCTCCGCATCTTTACGCCGCTCTGGAGGATAAACCAGGTAGAGTACATGAGGAGCCTGGTGCGCGAGGGCTTCAAGGTGATGGTGGTGAGCGTTCAGGCCTACGGGCTCCCTGGGAGCCTCGTTGGAAGAGTTCTCGACGAGGAGACGGTGGAGGAGATAATAGAGAGAGCGAGGCGCTACGGCTTTAACCCGGCCTTCGAGGGCGGGGAAGCGGAGACACTAGTCCTTGATGCTCCACTTTTCCGAAAACAGCTTAGAGTTGAGGGCGTCGTAGAGCGGCTTGGACCAGACCACTATTTCTATAAGATCACCCGTGCATGGCTTGTCCCTAAGCATGGGGTCCCTGGCGGCTAGCACTCGGAGGCTGAGGCAGGCCAGCCCGCCTAGCAGCCTCCAGAGCGGCTCCACGAGCAGCGGGAGCCCCACGACTGTGGCGGCAGCGGCGTAGAGCCCGGGGCTCACCGGGGCGATGGGAGCCTCCTTCTCCACCACCTGCTGGGCTTCAGGCATCGCCTGCAGCACCCAGTCCAGGAGCTGGCCCAGCCACTCGATAGAGCCCTTGGCCACTAGCGCCGCGGCGGGCGGCGCCACTATCGTGGCGAGGGCCCCCGTCAAGGGGTCGAAGAGGGGTCGGGGCGCCGGCTCCTCAGCCTCCCCGGCGCGCTCCAGCAAGATGCCCGCGAGCCTGTAGACGTAGGACGAGGAGAGGTAGGAGACCGTGCCGGCCGAGGCCCCGGCGGCGAGCCATAGCGCCAGCGCGGGGCCGGGCAGGCCCAGCGCGAGGAGCGCTAGCGAGGAAGCGAAGAGCACCGCTGCGGCTAGCGCGGCTGCCCTGCTAAGCCGTCTCGCCAGGTCTAGGGGGGCTAGGAGCCGCCCGTGCACGCCTCAGCACCGCCGCTGGCACCGGTTTCCACGAGTACACTGCGGTGCTGCAAAACCTCTCCTCGCGGTATTTAAGCGGGGTCCCCGGCTCCGCAGCCCCTGGAGGCGAGGCTGTAGAGTACACCCCGTAGCTCGGCAAGCTTGTCGCGGAGCCTAACCAGGGAGGTGTAGGTGGAATAGACGCTCCCCGGGCTCACGCGCTCCCCGCTGCTTGCCGCCTCAGCCAGCTCGCCTACAGACTTCTCCACGAGCTCCAGAAGGGCCATAGCCTCGTCTAGGAGGCGTAGGGCCTCGTCCGCCTCGCCGCGGCTCATAGCCCAGCACCGGGCCTAGGCGAGGAGAGCTTAATACCCTTCATCTTCTCCATGTGCAGGGCCAGCGCCTCGAGCAGGGGCCGGAGTAGCCTCTCGATGCTGTCTAGCACCTTTTTGCGCAGCTCCTCCGACTCCTCCTCTAGATACGAGGAGCCCCTCTCGATTCCCTTGGGGAGGCTCGACTCGATGACGAGAACCGAGGCTGACATCAGCCTCCTGCTCATGGACACCGTGAATAGCGACGCGGTGTCCATGTCTAGGGCGAGGGCTATCTTGCCGTAGAGCCGGGCGCCCTGCTCCAGCAGCTGTTCATTGAGGTAGAACGTGTCAAGGCTCCAGACCACCCCCGCCACTGTCTTTATGTCGTGGATCTCGAGCGACTGCTGTATATGGCGGAGCAGCGTATAGTCGGGTATGGCCGGCACCTCCATTGGCGCGTAGGTCTTCGAAACCCCGTCGCCCTTTATCGCCGCCGTGGCCAGTACAACGCTACCGATACCCAGGCTGGGCGATATGGCGAGCCCGGTATCCAGGTGGAGCAGCACCCGGGCGCCGAGCCTCGACAGCTCCTCTATGAGTATAGCGAGGGCCGAGGGCCCCACGGGCCTCAGCGCCACCGAGAGCCGGGCACGGTGGATGCTCCCCGTCGCCAGCCTGAAGCCGGGCCTCCCAGGCCTCTCCACAACATCGTGGAGGAGGCTTACAGCATGCTCATAGACCTCTTCAAGGCTAGTTACAAGCACATGAGTTGACACGTCACCCTTGCCAGCCTTGGTGAAGGGCTGAATCCTGGGCAACACCTTGGCACCCTAGATAGCGAACCTTCCCCCGCCATCCAAGCGTAGCGGGCACCAGACTCGTAGGGGTTAATCAATGCTCTACCCTAAGCCCGGAGGGCAGACATCGGGGATGTACGGGAGCGCGCCACCCCCGAGCGCGGCGGCCCGGGGGGAGGGGGTAAGTCTTAAAGCTAATCATAGCTGTGCCCCCCTCCCCCGGTGAGCACTATGGAGACGACGCCCGTTATCAAGCCAAGGCCTCAGCCAGCGCCGGGCGAGCCCAGGGTCTACGGCAAGCATGTCTACGGCAACCTCTACGAGTGCGACCGCGAAGTGCTGAGCAACGAGGAGAGGCTACGCCAGATAGTGGTCAACGCCGCCAAGCTGGGCAACATGACCCTGCTGGATGTGAGGAGCTGGAAAATAGGCGAGGGCGTCAGCGTGGTCGCGATAGTGCTGGAGAGCCATATAACAATACACACCTGGCCCGAGTACTCGTTCGCAACCGTAGATGTTTACAGCTGCGGCAAGCACACCGACCCGGAGAAGGCCTTCAACTACATAGCTGCTGCGCTGCGTGCTAAGCGCATCGAGAAGAAGGTCACAGAGAGGCACCTAGAATAGGAGTTCCCAGCGCTAATACCTCCAGAGTTTTTAGCTGGTAAGGCCCCCTACTCCTCGCAGCTCTCTACACCGCTCCGACGCCAACAACCCTTCTCAGCGCCTCCGAGGCCTTAAGCGCCGCATCCGCGCCTATAAGTAGGTGCTCGCCTCCATCAACGACCAGCCTGCCCCCCGAAACCACTGTCTCGACTCTAGGCCTAGAGGCGGTAAGGCTCCAGGGCCTTGCAGCCCTGGGCTCGGGTAGCCAGCCGGGCGGCTCAGAGGCGTCCACCACCACGAGGTGGGCGGGGGCGCCGTAGACCCGGTAGCCCGGGTCCAGGACTCCATGGATTCCCTTGGCCAGCGTCTTGTACGCGTCGAGACGGCCCCGGCTCATTAGGCTCCAGGGGCTCGCCTCGTGGGGGTAGAGGGGCTCCAGCCTCAGCTGCCCAGCGCCCGGCGCCTCCAGCACACCGTTATCCATCCTATAGACTACCTCGGCCTTCTCGGGCACGCCTTCTGGAGGCTCCGGGCCGCAGAGCGCGACGCCAACGCGCACCTTGCTCCTGTCTATCCCGCGGGCCTCGAGGCCTCTAAGGGCCTCCTCGAAGCTCCTCCGGGGCGTCAGGCTACAGCCCTGGGGATAGAGGACGGCGCCCTCAAGCCCCGAGTCGATTATCGCCCTGGCCACTGCCTCCAGGTGGGGGTCTATGGCTATCACCCTGGTGTAGCCGTGGAGGGCGAGGTCGTAGGCCGCCATGAGGGCCGCGTAGTAGGCCTCGCGCTCCCCCAGCTGCGCCACCCTGGAAGCCACGCTGCTCCAGGGATACTCCCGGGGCTCGACACCGTCGAGCTGGCTGCGGAAGGGGTAGAGCTCGAGGTAGACTGGGGGAGAGGCGAACCCCGGGTAGACTATCCTCCCGGGCCCCCCGGCCACTAGTTCAGCGGCCTGCATCTCCTCCGGCGGCTCCCCCTCCCCGATGCCGTCTACACCGCCTCCTGAGAGGCGGATATAGCCCGGGCCGTGAGCCACGCCGTCCTCGTCAAAGTAGTAGATGTCGTGGAAGAGGATGCGGAGAGGCAAGCCGCTGCTCCACCTCTAGGTCGTGCGTGGCGAGGCTCAACCGGGGGGTGCCGTGCAGCCACGGGGGATAGAAGGCTGGCGCCCCCGGGGCGGCGGCTAGTCGGGGCACACCCAGTCGGAGACGACACGTATCCTTGAGGGGCCGCAGATAGCCATGCACGCAAGGCAGACGGTACAGAGCCCCGGCTCTACGACAACGCGGCCCGCGTCGAAGCGTAGCGCGTCGGTGGGGCAGACGCTGCTGCATTCCTCGGGGTCGAGGTCGCCGAGGACCTCTATACTCCGGGCCACTATGGTGCAGGGCTTCTCCGGTCTACGCCTCCACGCCATAGCGCGGCGCCCAGCGCTGGGCAGGGGATGCCTGTGTACCCGAGGTCGGACCCGGCGCCATATCACCCCGGGAGCCGGGGGTCATCTCGTCCGCCGGGCCACCACCCCGGGAGAGCTGGGTGTAATGGTGCTCCGCTGTTAACTCTTGCTGGCCCCGGCCAGCTCGGCCTCGACAAGGCTCACCATGGGCTTCAGCTTCTCGACCATAGTGCTCCAGGAGCTCCTCGGCGGGTTCATGTTGAGCGAGAGCGGGGTCACCGCTATAGCGTTCTCCACATGGACCACGTATACATCGGAGCCGGGCTCCGGCTCCACTAGTGTGCCGTAAAGCCAGTAGTACTTCCTACCGCGGGGGTCGTAGAGGACGCTCACCTTCTGCAGGAACTTTATCCTAGCAGCCGGCGCTATCTTGACCCTGGTCTCCCTGGTCACCCTCCGGGGGAAGTTGACGCTGATAATGTCGGCGCCCTCGGGGATCCCGTTATCCAGCACCCATAGGACTATGCGGCGTATAATCTTCTTGATGTTCTCCCAGGTCTCCCTGTCCTCCTCGAGCTGGCTGGCCTCGTCCACGTTGGCTGAGAAGGCTAGGCCTGGTATGCCGAGTAGTGCGGCCTGGGCGGCTGCACCTATGGTTCCCGACGAGAGTATGACCTGTATACTCGTGTTATCGCCTATATTGACCCCGGAGACTACTATGTCGAGATGGGGGGAGAACTCCTCTATAGCCAGGTATATCACGTCGCTGGGTGTGCCGTTAGTCATGTAGACGTCTACGTCGCTCCAAAGCCTCACTCTGGTTATCCGCAAGGGCTTGTGGAGCGTTATGCCAAGCCCGCTGGCGCTCTTAGGGGTCTCGGGTGCGAGGACGTAGGCTTTCCCTATATCCTTTACAGCCTCATATAGCAGTCTGAGCCCTGGGCTGTAGACGCCATCGTCGTTAGTTACCAGTATCTTAGGCGTGCTCCCCGCCACTACGGTCACACCCGGAAGGCTCCTTAGCGAAAAGGTGCCCTGTAAAGGAGGCTGGCCTAGGGTGGCGCCCCCTTAGCTCCCGCGGAGGTTCCAGGGCTTGCCATGGCGGACTATCTTCTCGGGGAGCCGGTCCTGGTACTTGCGGAGGAAGCGTAGGTCCTCCTCCTTCTTCCGCAGGTTGTCGGGAAGCATCCTGGGTATCTCATCTATTATCGGGTACCAGCGGCCGCAGTTGGGACAGTAGAGGACGCCGGTAACGACCTCGACCTTCAAGCACTCGGCGCAGGGGGCTGCAGAGCCGACCTCCTCTATCTTCTTGCCTACGGGGGTCTGGAGCCGGTAGCAGTAGAGCTCGCAGAGCGGCGGCTTGAAGCGCTCAAGCAGCTTCCTTATCTCCTGCTCCCTCTCCGGGTACGTCCTCTCCTCTATCACGTAGAGCTCCAGGGGGAAGTGTTTACACATAGGGCATGCTGCGAGGTCCATGAACCGGTACTTCATCCCGCTGCCAGCCTCCTCGCCTTCTCCACGAGGCTCTCGGCAAGCTCTTTAGCCCTATCTGGGCTCCTCGCCTCCACCATCACCCTTAGCACCGGCTCGGTGCCGCTGGGGCGGACGAGGAACCAGTAGTCGTCCGCATCAACCCTCAATCCGTCTATGGTCAGCACGCGGTAGCCGGGCTTGCCGCTGTACTCCTGCCTCAGCGCCTCCACAACCCTGACTGCCTTCTCCCTCGGCATCGGCACCTTGGTCTTCACAGCGTAGTAGCGGGGCAGCTCGCCGTAGAGCTGGGAAGCCCGGACACTCCTCCGGGCGAGCATCTCGAGGAAGAGGGCCAGCGTCATGCCGCCGTCGCGGGCCAGGAGGTGGGGAGGGTAGATGAAGCCGCCGTTATCCTCGAAGCCGGCGAGCCCGCCCTCCTCGAGGAGCCGGTAGCTTATGTTTACGGAGCCCACAGGGGTCCAGGCAACCTCTATCCCCCGGGGCTTGAGGTAGTCCTCCACAAGCCTGCTGCTGGAGACCGCTGTGTAGATCCTTTTGGGCGTGTCCAGGAGCTTTTCCTCGGCTATGTAGGCTGAGAGCAGTGCCCCGGTGCGGTCGCCCCACCAGGCCTCCCCCTTCTCATCCACGATTATCGCGCGGTCGCCGTCGCCGTCGTGGCCGACTCCCAGGTCGAGGCCCAGCGCTGTGACCGTCCTCGCCGCCTCCGCCAGGCTGCTGGGCGTCGGCTCGGGCTCCCGGTAGGGGATAGGGCTTAGATCGCAGGCTATTGTATAGGCTTTGACGCCGAGCCTCCGCAGTATCCTGGGCGTGGTGAGCGATGAGACGTTATTAGCGCAGTCGACTAGGACGCGGAAGCCCCTACTCCTTATCAGGGTCTTGTCTACCCGGTCCACCACCGCCTCCACGTAGATGTCTAGCACGCGGGGCTCGACCGTGGTGTCGTGCACCGCGCGGCTCCAGGGCACCCGGCGGAGCCGCTGCTCGAAGAAGATCTCCTCTATCTGCCTCTCGGTCTCCCGGTCCACCTCTATGCCCATTGGACCTATAACCTTGATGCCGTTGTACTGGGGCGGGTTATGGCTAGCAGTAACCACTACGCCCAGGTCGTAGCCCAGCTCCTTCACAGCATACTGGACCGCAGGGGTCGGGGCGAAGCCCCCGTCAGCCACCACGTGGACGCGGGCGCCGGAGGAGAGGAGGCCCGCGGCGACAGCATGGAGTATCATGTCGCCGCCTGCTCTCGCGTCGCGGCCGAGGAGCACGTGGACCCCTTCGCCGAAGTGGCTGGCTATGGCGGAGCCGAGGCGTAGAGCCAGCTCGGGGGTGAGCTGCTCGTTCACAACCCCTCGGACGCCGTCAGTGCCGAAGAGCCTGCCCAGGATGCAGACACCTCCCGGCCACCTGCTTCTCCTGCGCGTCTAGCTGCAGGAGGAGGACTAAGATTTCTAGCCGCCCTGAGCCCCGGGGCCCGGCGCGAGACGCTTGGGGGCCCTGCGGTGTGCATCACTGAGAGCATCTACGGCTGGAGGCCGCGCTGCGTCCTAGTAGTCTCGACCGGCGGCGGCGGGGACGTGGCCACAGCCTCGGTGCTGGCTGAGGCACTGCGCCGCGGGGGCGTCGAGGCCGTTGTAGCGGCTAGCCTCTGGGAGAGGTTCGTGAGGGACCCGGAGCCGGGGCCAATACCGCTCCACAGCATAGTAGGTGCGGAGCCCGTAGCCGGGGGAGCCGCGGCCCGCCTCCATCCAGGCTGCTACGCCGTCCGGGGCAGGATCCTAGAGCCTGGGGCCTGCCGGGCGGCGGGGCTCCTACGCGGCCTAGCCTTCTATGCCTTGGACGCCTGGGGTGGCGAGCTGGCCCTACGGAGGGCTCTGGAGGAGATAGCAGGGCTCCATGGCTGCGAGGCGCTGCTCGACGTGGACGTCGGCGGCGACGTGCTGGCGGAGGGCCGGGAGGAGGGCCTCTGGAGCCCCCTCGGCGACAGCCTCGGGCTAGCGGCGTCGGCCAACACGGGGCTCCCCGGGGTGCTCGGCGTCCACGCGCTGGGGGCGGACGGCGAGCTGGGGGAGGAGGAGCTGCTGGCCCGTATAGCAGCCGTGGCGGCGAGGGGCGGCTACCGCTGGATACGCGGCCTCGACCGCAGCGACCTGGAGCTGCTGGAGGAGGTGCTGAAGGCGGTGGAGACAGAGGCGAGCAGGATACCTCTCCTCGCCGCCCGCGGCGCCTACGGCTGGCTGGAGATACGCGGCGGCACGAGGAGGGTCCGCGTCACAGTGTACCAGGCCGCCACCGTGTTCCTAGGCCTCCGTGAGGCCTACGAGGCGACCCCGACCGCCAGGGCGGTGGCGGGGACGAGCAGCCTCGAGGAGGCCCGGGAGAGGCTCAACAGCCTCGGAGTCTACACCGAGCTGGACCTGGAGGAGGACATCCACCCCCTCCTGGAGCTCGGCCTGCTCACCCCCGAGAGGCTTCTCGATGCCAGGAGGGCTGGGCGGAGGAGGCTAGGAGCCCCGAAGAATTGACAGCCCTAAAAACTGGGAAGGGCGTGAGCTGTGCAGTCTACTTGTAGACCACTATGACGAGCCTGCCGCGCCACTCGCTCATCTCGATCTTGACCCGGTCGCCCTCGCGCCAGCGGAGGCTGGCCACTAGCTCCTCGGGGAGTCGGATCAAGTAGCCCTTCTCATCCTTGTCTATTACGCCTTCATACCCCATTCTCGCGCACCCCGCGTGGCTGGAAGACCCGCGTCACCGCATCCCAGCCGGGTTCAGCGTAATTAAAAGCTCCCAGACGGCTCCCGGGGCCTCCTCTCTACTCACGCTTCTTGGGCAGTGTTATCTCCACTATCTTGTTCGGCCTAACCCTCACCTGGACGCCGCTGGGGTCGGCGTCGGGTGGAAGGGTGAGCTCATGCTTATAGTGGCGGAAGGTCAGCCCGTGCCCCATCGATGTACCATAGATGTCGCTGAACCGGACCTCGCGCTCCAGCTTGGCCTCAAGGATCAGCTTGTCGCCGGAGACCTTCACCTCCAGGGACGAGGTGTCGGCGGCCGCCAGGTCGACGAGTATGGTGTAATGGTCGGGGTGCTCGTAGACCGTGTAGAGCGGGCGGAGCGCTCCCTCGGGAGACCAGCCTGCATGAACGATCTCCTCCAGCTCGTAGAACAGCCTATCCATCTCCTCGATTATCCTGCGCCGCAGCCTCTCCCACTCGCGGCGCAGCTCCTCGTAGGCGGACAATGCACCCCACCCCTCCGCCTCTAGGCGTACATTAGGGAGCTTGGAGCCCTCATCTCCGCCATGGCCTGCCTCGTCTGCTTCATGAGGCCGCGGAGCCTCAGCCGTATCATCTCTGCCTGCTCGAGCAGCTTCTTGACGTCGATCTCAATATTCACTATTCTCGAGATTACCTTTAGGACCTCTGCGGCGGCCTCGGGGTCGGGGAACTCCACGTAGGCGTCTGCGAGCAGCACGAGGTTGGCGACGCGCCTGCGTATAGCCTGCTTGAGTATGAGCGCGTAGGGGCCTACCAGGTAGCCGTTGGAGAAGTTCCTTATATCAAGACCGTCTACGAGTTTCTGTGCCTTCTCGCTGCTAGCTATCCAGTAGACGCCAGGCTTATCCATATTGATCCGGTTGGGAGAGGCTATACCAACTATCGACATAACGTAGTCAACGCCACTCTTCATGGCATAGTCTATTAGGAGTCTCGAAAGCGGGTATATAGCTGGCGGAGGCACCGGAGTCTCAGCCGTAACCACGAGCAGATTATCGCGCGCATATATCCTTATGGGAGGGCGTACAGCGCCGTTAGATATGACTGCTACCGGAGGCATCATTGAGAGTATGTCTATCCCCGCAACCTCCCTCATCTGAAGCGTTTCCACCAGATGGCTTGACGATATGACACCGACGAGCCCTGTATCGGGAAGCCCCAGCACCATGAAGCTTGGCTTCTTCAGCTTGAATTCCTCGTACTCCGCGAGGAGGAGACTGTCAAACTCCTCCTCATAGACCGGGCGGCTTACGGGCATCGATCCTCCCCCTAGAGCTGAGGGCTACACGACTGCATGTAGAGCCCCCTTCTGGGGAGGGGCTGGTCACGGCAGCCAGCCCTTCTACCCGGGTTAGGGGTAAGATTGGACTATGGCTCCGCATCATATAGATGCTGCTAGCCTAGGGGTCTAGAGAGCTAGAGCCGCCAGCTCCTCGGGCATCCTGCTAAACAGTAGGTACTCCTCCAGAACTATTTTAGTCCTCCTGCCGGCCCGCGCTAGGTTGAGCGCCATGCCCGCCACCCGGTAGGCGACTATGTAGGGTGGGGCTCCCGTAGCCAGCGCTACCAGTATGGAGGGCGCGCCCGCTAGGGCCGCCAGGACGCGTATCCGGTCAAGCCTCCCTATGTGCTCGTGTTCCAGCAACCGGCTCACACTGCCCATGGCGGCGGCTGCCTCCTTCACCGCCTCAGCTAGACTGCTATAGGAGTGCGCGAGCTCTCCAGCGACTCTTGCCGCCTCGGACGCCCTTACCGTGCCCACCGTCTCCACCTCTCGGAGGTCTCTCCAGCGGCTTCACTCCTTTACTGCAGTGTTGTAAGGCGTGCAACGGGCAATACTACCCAGGTGCTACCGGGCTTGGGGCGGGCAGGCGTCCGGAGCAGAGCTAGCCCTTGGGGGAGGCTACAGCGTGTGCTCCGCTGTAATTGTAATGGCTCACGTGGCAATCAATGTTGCGTAATGGCTCTCAAACATGTTTTAGGGCCCCGGGTCCCCGGGGGCCGGGGGCCGGGGAGGAGCCCTTTGGTTGAGGTCGAGATAACCACGAGAGAGAACGATGGCGCAGCCTGGTACAAGGATAACGTGATATACATAAATGTGAGGTGGCTCCAACTAGAGGAGGAGGCTGAATGGTTTATTGACGAAAGCTTCATGCACGAGTACATAGAGCACGTGCTCGGCCTGGGCCACGAGAAGGCTATCTTCATAGAGATGGTGTTACGCGACAGCCTCTACCGGGACTGGTACGGCGTCAACCCTCTTAAGCTGCTGTACCACCCTGCTCCGAGAGAGAGCAGGGCTAGTAGAGCATTCTCACAGCTTGAGCATGAGGCACTCCAGCTATCCTTATAACGGCCTCCGGGTGCACGAGCCCCTCTCTTATCGCTGCGTTCACCACGTTCTCCCCCACAAGGTTTAGAACCGTGGCCTCACGCGCCTTGGTAATCGCGTAGCTGAGCGGCACCAGCTGGCCTCCGTAGAACCTCTCACTCACGTGAAGCGCAATACGGCCGTCTACAAGCTTTACACCGAGCAGCTCCTCGTCGCACATAGCTATTATCTTCTCGCCCTGGGCCTCTATCACGTTGATGTAGACTAGAGGCTCGGCGGCATCCTCCGGCATAGCCAGGCTACCCCGGTACCTTGCACCCTAAGCGGCTACGGATTAATTAGCTGCCCGAGGGTTCACCAGGTGCTGTGGGGATGGGGAGAGTTGGGCCAGGCTAGAGGAGGCAGGATCCAGCTGATATACGACTATGAATACCTGTTGAGGAGGCTCTATGAGAGGCTGCCGGCCAAGACTGCTAAGGCTTCTAGATTCGAGCTGCCCAGGCTCGTGGTTGAGAGGGTGGGCACCAAGACCGTTATAAGGAACTTCAAGCAGGTAGCCGACGTTATGAGGCGGGAGCCCAGGCTGCTGATGAGGTACCTGCTCAAGGAGCTTGGAACAAGCGGCAACTATGACGAGGAGAACGGTATGCTGGTGATAAACGCCAAAGTGTCTACGGCGACGCTCAATAACCTGATCCAGAGATTCGTAAAGACCTACGTCATATGCCCGACATGTGGCGCCCCCGACACGAGGCTGGTGCGCAAGGGGAAGACGTGGATACTCGTCTGCGACGCCTGCGGCGCGGAGCAGCCCGTGCCGCCCTTCTAGCCCCAGGAGGCCACACTCTTTCTATACGCCGGGTGTACGCCTCATACATGTAGGGGCACGCTTTGCCCAGGAGGCTTGTGCTCCTAGGACAGTATCCGCCCACTGTGGTGCTTGAGCCCGGTCAGAGCCTGCTCGAGGCCCTCCTGGCCCTTGACCAGAGAGGGGTGCGCCATGGAGTCGTTGTCGACAATGAGGGTAGGCTGCAGGGCATACTCTCGATACGCCGCATACTATCCTTAATAGACCGGCGGCTCGGCCAGGGAGAGAGCGTCTACAAGGGGCTCGAGGAGTCGCGTGTAGAGGAGCTGATGTGGCGTAACCCGCCCCGTGTCATCCTAGGGGAGTACGGTATAGAGGACGTAATCTACATAATGTCGAGGCTCAACGTGGGCGCAGTCACCGTCGTGGATAGGGATGAGAGGGTGCTCGGTATTGTCTCTGAGAAGCATATAACCGGCATAATGGCTATGACCAGCATCAATGTAGCGGTGCACGAGATTATGACTAGCCCAGCTGAGAGCCTTGGGAGGGATGCCAGGCTACGTGAGGCTCTGAGCATAATGGCCTCTCATCGGTATAGGCATGTGCCTCTAGTGGACGAGGAGGGCAGAGTTGAGGAGATGGTGACTGCCAGGGACATTATAGGCTACGTGGCTCTCGAGCCCACACTGGAGAAGCTAAGAGAGGGGAGGGATAGCGAGGTGTTCAACATCCCTGCGTCGAGCATCGCTACCGGCGCCCCCGCCACGGTGGAACCCGACGTGGATGTGTCGAGGGCTCTCCGGGCCATGAAGAAGATGGGTATAAGCGGCTTGGCCGTGGTCGACCAGGAGGGGAGGCTTCAGGGCATTGTTACCGAGAGGGATGCCGTGATAAAGCTGCCGAAGGTAGTCGGCACGGAGATATTCTATGACCAGGCACGCTCCCGCCTCTATGTGGCGAGGATAGTATCATAGCTCCCGGGGCCTTATAACCCCTTAAGCCCCGGGGGCCTAGTAGGCATAAAGAGCTAGAGGATATCCCCCGGAGGCTAGCACTTCTCGGCGGGGTAGTGGCTGGGGCTCTACTCGGCTGGGTGGGCAATACGGTGTACCGGAGGCTGTTGGCGAGGCTGCTGCGGAGGAGGCTGGCGAGGGATAAGCTGCCCCACCACGTGGCCATCATACCTGATGGTAACCGGCGCTGGGCCCGCCGGCGGGGGCTGCCAGCTGTAGCCGGCCATCTACGGGGCTACCAGGTTGCCAGGAGAACGCTCGACCTGCTCTGGAGCCTGGGGGTCCGTCACGTCACCTTCTACGGGCTCTCTAGGGAGAACTGCCTCTACAGGCCGAGGGAGGAGCTGGAGAACCTTCACCGCCTGCTGGGCCGGGCTGTAGAGGAGCTGGCGAGGGATAAGCGTGTCGAGAGTGGCCGGACGAGGGTGTTCTTCGGTGGCGATCTCTCCCTTCTGCCAGGCTGGCTCGTGGAGAGCATGGAGTGGATAAACAGCTCAACAAAGGGTAACGCCCCCTACACACTGGCGGTAGCGGTCTGCTACAGCGGGCGCTGGGAGGTGGAGGAGGCGGCCCGGAGGCTCTGCAGAGAGGCGGGGGCCTGGGAGGGGCTCCGCAAGGCCATGGTATTCGGCTGGCTCCCCGAGCCCGACCTGCTGATCAGGACAGGAGGAGAGCTGAGACTCAGCGGCTTCCTCCTCTACCATGTGGCGTACACCGAGTTCTACTTCACTCGCCGTCTCTGGCCCGCGTTTGACGAGGCTGAGCTGTACCGTGCTCTTCTCTCCTTTCAGCGGAGGGAGAGGAGGTTCGGTAGGTAGGCCTCTCCAGCAGCCTAGCCGCGCGCCATGCTATGGCCATCAATAGTACCGAGACTATAGTGTAGACGGCGAAGTTGCTGGCCATCAACGCGTGTATCAGCGAGCTGAGGCTGAAGCTGTTCATCATATCCAACGCCTCTGCCAGCGTGTCGAGGAGCACTACAACGGCTACAACAGTAACTATCGAGACAAGCTCCCGGCCCAGCCTGGTGCTGCCGGAAACAAACTTCGAGGCAGCATGGCCGAGAATGGCGATGCTCGCCGCGAAGCCCAGTAGACCGGTGGCGCCCCGTATCGTGTCGGCCACCACGCCTGGCGTCACTGTCTCAGCGTGGATGAACTGAAGGACTGCAAGGACTATGCCTAGAGCGGCTGATATGCCTGCTATGGCGTAGGATACGAGAGCCACCGGGGTCTCCGTCAGTGTCTTCACTATCCTTTCCTCCAGGTCGAAGCCCCTTACAACCATGGCTGCGCCGGCCAGCATAAGCACTACTAGGAGGGCCTCGCGGAGCATGTGCATGAGGGCGAGCACCGAGAAAGCCACGAGGATTATGCCGGGCACCCCTAGGAACATGCGGGAGAACCTCGGCTCGGTAATCACCTTCTTGATATACTTGGCCAGGAGGATGTAGGTCTCCTCGACTCCCCGGAGCTGTTTTATGACGAGACGGTGAACCCCGTAGACGGGGGCCAGGGAGGACACCATTGGCACGAGTAGCTCGTCCTCGGAGCCGTCAGAGACCACCACCACGCCATCCGGCTGGTACTCCTCTATCAGCCTTTCAAGCTCCTGCCTGGCCCTCATACTCGCCTCTGCGCCACCCAGCTCGCTGCCGGCGACCACCGCAGGCGCTGCGTCATAGCCCTTGCCGCGTAGCTCGTCGGCCAGCTTCACCGCCGCGAAAAGCACGTTGGCGTCAGAATCCTCGGGGTCGTAGAGAGCGAAGCGTATAGCTGCATCTAGGACCCGGTCACGGCCGAGTATAGGGGTAGGTATACCTGCACGGCCTAGATCGTTGTCAAGGTCAACCGCCAGCACTAGTATCCTCTTCGCGTCCCTCATTACCCTCTTCCTCTAGCTCCTCTAGCTGTGATGCGTACAACAGCCTCAACTCCTCTAGTGTTAACGGCTCGCCTCGTTTAAGCTTCTCCTCAACTTGGCGCTTCCTCTCCGCGTATATCTGGAGGAGCCTCTCCTTCTCCATGCCGGTGTAGAGGTTCTTCAACTGCTGGCTGAGCTGCCGTAGCTCCTGGACCTTGCTGTTTATCTCCTCCCTGAGCCGGTCTATCTCCTTGCTCTTCTCATCTATGGTCTTGGTCAGCTCGTCTATCCTTGGACTGAGCTTGTCTAGCTCCTGCCTCAGCTCGTTTATCCTCTCATCTATCCTTGATATGCGCTCGCTCCGGGACCTTATCTCCTCGCCGTAGCTGCGGAGCTGGAGACGGAGCCCCATCAATTCCGCCCGCTTCTCCGCCAGCTCCTGGAGAACCTGGCGCGCCTCCAGCGTCTTCTGGAGCAGCGCCTCAAGGCGGACTATCTCGTCCACTATCTCCTTCTCCTGCTCAGGCGTGAGGACCTGGGTCTGCTGCCTCCACTCCAGCTCCTCTATCCTCCTGCGTATCGCGTTTATACTCCGGCGGGCGAGGGGCCGCAGCTCTGCAGCTATCTTCCGCTGCTGCTCTAGCTCGTTGACCGTGGAGCGGAGCTTCTCGAGCAGCTCACGGCGCTGCTGGCGGAGGCTCCTGACCTCCTCCACGAGCTTCCTCCTCTTCTCGCGGAGCTGGCGCAGCTGGTCCCGAAGCAGCCTAGCCCTTTCTATGAGGCTTCGCCTCTCCTGGCGGAGGCTCCTGACCTCCTCTATCAGCGAGTACCGCTTCTCCTTGAGCCTCTTTATCTCCTCTCTCAGCTCGGTCATCCTGTCCAGTATCTCCTTCTCTGAGGCCCCTGCTAGGCCTGGCTGCAAGGATGCATCAACCCTTCCGGAGCCTGGTGGACGCGCGTGGGCCCGAGAGGGTTATGGGCCCTGCCGCCCAGGCTATATTTTACTGCTTCCCTTGGCGGCTCTGCTGGTAGAGGAGCCTTCTCAGGGTGCGGGTCCTCCCCTCGAAAATAGTTTCAAGCAGCACGTCTACCAGCTTGTCGCCTCTAAGCACCATTGACAAGTCGTGGAACCTCCCGGTTCTCCTTGCTATGTCGACTGCCACTAGGTGGTAGCAGGGCTCGCTCGACTCCCCGCCGGCGACCCTTATGGTGAAGTGGGGGCAGCTACAGTACGTGCCTGGTATTGCTATATAGTCGGACTCCCTCCCCATAACTATCCAGAGTTCCACGGGGCTACGGGCTATACGTACCGCCCTCATCTCCCCCGCTGCCGCGGCCTCCTGGCCCCGGGCCTCCTCGCTCCTCCTAGCTATCCGGCGCCGGAGCTCCATGAGCCTGGGGGTAGTCAAAGCGTCGGGTTCCTCCAGCGCCTTCTGCACTCATAGACCTCTGAGCCGCCGTCACCCCTGCCCACTACGAGGGCATCGGCATAGCCTATGAACAAGCCGTGGCCCATCACGCCAGGAATCCTATCGAGGAGGCTGGAGTACTCCATGGGCTCTATGACCCCCCAGGGCCAGGTATCCACCACCACGCCACAGTTATCCGTGAGAGCGGGGCCGTCACGGCAGCCGCAGCCGAGCCGGGGTTCGGCTCTCACCCCACGGGCCCTAAGCTCCTCGATGACCGGCTGGAGGGCGGGCTCCAGCACCTCCACGGGGACGGGCTTCCCCAGCTCTCCGAGCCGGCTGGAGAGCTTAGACTCGTCCACCACTATCACGGTGTACCTGCTGTTGTAGGCCATTATCTTCTCCCGCAGCATCGCCGCGCCCCTGCCCTTCACCAGCATGCACTCGCCGCCGACCGGGGCTGCCTCGTCGGCTCCGTCGAAGTAGAGGTCCAGGCCCCTGCCCGGCACCTGGGTGTAGGCCTCCACTCCATGGCTGCGCAGCAGGAGGAGGGTTGAGAGGCTTGAGGCGTAGACCCTAGCCCCTCTAAGCGCCCTGGACAGCTCGGGGTCGCGTAGCAGCGCCTCCACCACCGCCGCCACGGTGGAGCCGGTGCCGACTCCCACTCTCTCCGCCTCGAGGAGCCTTGGCCGAAGTAGCTCGACCGCCCTCTCCGCGGCGGCACGCTTAGCCGGGCTAGCAGTCAAGAACGCGTCCCCGGAGATCATACCAGGTGGCGTCGGTTACTTCAATGCACCTCCACTCACCAGGCTCCGCAGAGCCCTCGGGGAGTATCACCGGAGTGTAGTTGTAGAGCTTCGCGTCCAGGCCTCCGCGTTCGCCCCGTGAGACCACGAGCGCGCGGGCCCGGGAGCCGATGTACTTCCGGTGCTCCTCGAGCCCTATCCTCTCCACCACCGCCATGAGCCTCTTAGAGCGGCTCTTCTTCACCGGGTCCGGGACCTGGGGCAGCCCCGCTGCCACTGTGCGGGGCCGGGGCGTGTACTGGGCTAGGTGCACTCTCTCGAACCTTAGCTCCTCGACGAGCCTCACAGTGTTGCCGAAGGCCTCCTCGTCCTCGCCGGGGTGTCCCACTATTATGTCGGTGGCCACCATTACGCCGGGTATCTTGCTCCTTATCTCCCTCACCATTGAGCGGTACTCGTCCACCGTGTAGCGGCGCTTCATTATCCTGAGCACCCTGTCGTCACCGCTCTGGACCGGGAGGTGGATGAACTTGAAGAACCTAGGCGCCTTCAGCGCCTCTATGAACTCGTCGAGTATGGGCATAAGCTGGTCGGGGCTCATCATGCCGACGCGTATCATGAAGCTACCCGGCAGCTCTGCTAGGCGCTGGAGCAGCTCCGGGAGCATCCTCTTCCCGTAGATGTCTACACCGTATACCGCCACATCCTGGCCAGTTATCCTGATCTCCACCACGCCCCGGCGGGCAAGAGCCCTTACGAGGTCGACAACCTTCTCCATCGGGCGGCTGTAGACCCTGCGGCGGGCAAGCTTGGTTATGCAGAAGCTGCAGTCGTTGAGGCAGCCGTCGGCTATCGGGACCTCCGCCACCCTACCTCTTTGCATCAGCCCCGGCTCCGGGGTGTAGAGGGTCTTAGGCCTAGGAGGCTCGCCGAGAAGGTCCCGGCCCTGCTCCAGCGCCTCGTGCACACGGTGCACATTATAGGTTGCTACGAGCAGCGCCTCTGGCGCAATCCGCTTCACGGTGTAGGGCTGGGCGGTGGCCATGCAGCCTGCCACAACTAGGGCTGCAGACCGGCTCCGGGCAAGCTTGTACAGCTCCCTTATCCTCCTCCTCATCTTCTCCTCGGTGTCCAGCCTCACCGTGCAGGTATTCACTACTATCACGTCTGCGTCCTCGAGGCTATCCACTATCTCGTAGCCCCTACGGGCCAGCGCACTCTTCATTATAGCGGTGTCGGCGTGATTGAGCGCGCAGCCATAGGTCTCGAAGTAGACCCTAGCCATAGCGGCGGCCACCTCTGCAGCAGCCCTCGGCCGCAGCCAGGGGGCTCCGGGCCAACATCATTCCAGTGCATGAATTCCTGAGAGAGGGCTAATCTAGAGTTCTCTAGGAGCAACCGTTCTAGAGCCCCTGGAGCGCCAGGACTACAGAGCCGGGGCGGGGGGCTCCTTGAGGCGGGAAGTGCTCCTGGCAGCCCTCCTGCTTGCGGCCCTCCTGGCTGCAGTCATCTACCTCCACCGGCAGGGCGGCGGGGCGCCTAGAGGGGCCGGGGAGCTGCCGCTCCCCGAGCTGGTGGCCGGGGCGCCCAGGAGCATCGAGGTAGCGTCGCCTGCGTTCAGCGAAGGGGGGAGGATTCCTAGCCGCTATACCTGCGACGGCGGGGACGTGTCGCCCCCGCTCCTCCTGAAGGGTGTGCCTGAGAAGGCTAGGAGCCTGCTTATACTGGTCTACGACCCCGACGCGCCTGGGGGAGTTTTCATCCACTGGCTCCTCTACAGCATACCCCCTGCAACCACCTATATCCCGGAGGCCGTGCCCAAGACGCCCGTAGTCCAGGGCCTAGGGGTCCAGGGCCGTAACAGCTTCGGCAGGATAGGCTACAACGGGCCCTGCCCGCCCCGCGGCGACCGGCCACACCGCTACGTCTTCCTCGTGGTTGCGCTCGACGTGCCCAGCACGGGGCTGGGGCCTGGAGCTACGTGGAAAACCTTGGAGGAGCGGGTAAGGGGCCACGTGCTCGCCTACGGCTACACCTACGGGCTCTACTCCCGCTAGGCTAGCCGCCGGAGGCCGGCGGGAGTAACACCACCTCGTCCCCGGGCCCCACCCTTGTATCCCTCGAGGCACTCCTCCCGTTAACCAGGTAGACTACCTGCATCCCCCTCCTCTCCAGCTCCTCGACTAGGCTGCGGAGCCTGGGATGTCTGGCGAACAGCTTCTCTAGGACCTCCCCCAGCGTGGCGCCGTCGCCACCGAGCTCAAGCTCTAGCTCCTGCTGCCCGCCGACGGCCTCGCGGAGGAGGGAAACGAGCCTCACCCTGACACCCGCCAAGACGCGTCAGCCCCCTGCTCAGCTGAGGCCCTCGGTACGGCTAGGAGCCTGGGAGGGTTAACTCGCTCATCCCCAGAGCGCCTCATGCGATGGTGTGGCCGGCGCTACCCTCTATAGAGGGATGCCTCACGGGGGTATCTGCTGGGCCTGCTCCCAGTATAGAAGTATGGGTAGGCTCGTAGCCAGCTAGAAGGTGGTTACTATGATGGAGGAGGTAGACTTCTATACGAGAATGTACGATGAGATAGAGAGGATGAGGAAGGAGGGTATAGTGGAATATGTAACCAGCTATGCCAGGTTCCGCGAGATACTAAAGAACCACCGCGTCACTGTGGCGGTATTCACCACGCCCACATGCACCGCCTGCATGGTGTATAAGCCGATATTCTACATGACCGCCGAGAAGCTCCGCGACCAGGCCAAGTGGATAGAGGTGGACGCCTACGAGGCCCCCGAGGCGGCGTTCGAGTGGGGGGTGACGGCCACGCCGACAACAATAGTCTACGTGAACGGCGAGGCTGTAGAGGCCTTCGTCGGCGTCCTCGACGATGAGAGTCTCGAGGAAATAGTCAAAGGAGCGGTCGAGAGAGTGAAATAATGATAGAAACATGAGGGCTTCAGAGGAGTCCCAGCCCCTTCTATTCCTGCACCTCACCAGTACGCACCTTGATGGCTTTCTCCACCGGTACTATGAAGACCCTGCCGTCGCCGGGCCTCCCCGTCCGCGCGTTCTCCGCTATTATCCTGGCCACCTTCTCCGCGTCCTCGTCGGGGACAACCACCTCTATCTGAACTTTCGGTATCAGGTCGACCATTATCGACCTGCCGCGGAACTCTAGGCTTATGCCACCCTGCTCTCCACGACCCCTGGCCTCGATCACTGTCATGGCTGTGTAGCCGTTCTCCCCGAGCGCTCTCTTAACCTGCTCAAGCTTCTCCGGCCTTATTACTGCTATAACCATCTTCATAGGCTACTCACCCCACGCGTAGGCCTCCTCTCCATGCTGGGCCAGGTCTAGGCCCACGTACTCCTCTTCAGTGCTCACGCGCAGCCCTATCAACGCGTCTACGAGTTTTGCAAGCACGTAGGTCGCCACCACAGTGTAGGCTACAGCTACGCCCACATCAACCAGCTGAGCCAGGAACTGGGCCACGCCGCCGTAGAGCAGGCCCCTCGCACCGCCCACGCTGGGGTCGGCGAATATCCCGGTGGCTATCGAGCCCCAGACGCCGCCGATGCCGTGGACTGCCCAGGCGTCCAAGCTCTCGTCGAGGCCGCGAGATACGCGGAAAAGCATGGCGGCGTAGCATAGCATCCCTGCTAGCGCCCCTATGATTATCGCAGCGCCCACGCCGACGTAGCCTGCTGCAGGCGTTATTGCCACGAGGCCTGCTACCGCGCCGCTGGCTAGGCCCAGTGAGCTGGGCTTGCCGCGCGCCCAGCTTGCGAGCAGCCAGGCAAGGGCGCCGGAGGCGGCAGCTATATGGGTTACGAGCAGCGCGTTAGCTGCGGAGGCGTTCGCCGCGAGAGCACTCCCGGCGTTGAACCCGAACCAGCCGAACCAGAGCAGCGCTGTGCCTATGAGAGTTAGAGGTATGTTGTGAGGAGGCATATTGTACTCGCCGTAGCCCAACCTCTTGCCTATTACCAGGGCTAGCACGAGCGCTGCGAAGCCCGAGGTTATATGCACCACAGTGCCGCCGGCGAAGTCTAGCGGCACCGCACCCAGGACCCGGTGAAGCCAGGTGTGGAGCCAGCCTCCTCCCCAGACCCAGTGGGCCACCGGGTCGTAGACGAGGGTCGTCCAGAGCAGGCCCAGGAGGAGGAAGGCGCCCAGCTTAGCCCTCTCGGCGAGAGCGCTGGTGAGTATAGCCAGCGTTATAGCCGCAAAGGCCATCTGGAAAGCTACGAACGCCGTGTGGGGCAGCTGGCTAGCCCCAGGCGCTGGCTGGTCTGGCGTCACGCCGCGGAGGCCAATGTACTTCAGCCCGCCTATGAAGCTTCCCAGCACCTTGTCCCCGAAGCTCAGGCTGTACCCTAGCAGGGCCACTGGAGGCTCACCAGGGCCAGTGACACGAACGAGAGTATTATCATTGATACAGCATTCTTCCTCCTGACCATGCCGCCATAGAAGAAGCCCAGCCCCATAGTCATCAATACTACCATCGATGTTGACGCCAGCAGCCAGGCCGTATCCCCGGAGCTGAAGGCCGCCACTGCTATCGACCGGGGGCCGCCGCCGCTACGAACGCCGCTAAGGTGATTACCACCAAGGAGGGCTGCATGCGTACAGGGTTCACGTCAACACAAATGCAGAAAATACCAACAGCTGTACGGAATTGATGTACAGTAGCCGACCTATCAAGGGTGCAGCATCAAGGTGTGAGAGTACAGACGTCTAGTGGGGTGCCTAGGCAACAGAACTCTAGCTCTATAGTAGCGCCGGCTCCCGGGGCCGTGAGGCATACTGCAGAGGCGGCTCGAGGTACAGGGCCCCCAGGAGGTGTAGGGAGATGGGGGATCTAGGGTTGCGGAGATGTGGCGCCGGGGGCGGGATTTGAACCCGCGCGGCCTGCGCGGCCACCGGCTCTCCAGGCCGGCCCCTTGGACCGCTCGGGCACCCCGGCGCCCGGGAGGCCCCTGGAGTAGGAGAGGGGCGGCACCGGGGAGGTTATTGGCTTTCCCCGGGGCCCTGGCCCAGCTTCCTCGCGTATAGTATGGTGTAGCCTTTCTTCCGTAGCAGTACACGGGCCTCCCCGAAGACGCTCCTCATAAGCTCTAGGGCCTTGTTGGCCCCCTTCTTCATCACCAGCTGGAGGCTGCCGCCGGGCGCCAAGTGGCGCGGGGCACCGCGTATAATCTCCTCAACGGTCTTCATGCCCGCCGCGAGGGGAGGGTTGGAGAGTATGGCGTCGAACACCATGCCCTCGACGGGCTCGTAGAGGCTTCCCTGCAGCACCGTGACGCGGTCCTCGACCCCGTTGTGCCTGGCGTTGAGCCTGGCCAGCTCCACGGCGCGCGGGTTAACATCCACCATGACCACGCGCAGCCCCGGGTACGCCTTGGCGAGGGTTATGCCTATCACTCCGTAGCCGCAGCCCAGGTCGAGCACCGTGCCCCTCTCGGGCACCAGCGCGTGTTCGATCAGGAGGCGTGTGCCCGTGTCGACCTCGCCCGGGGAGAAGACGTCGGTGGAGACGTAGAACTCCACCGTGACGCCGCGGAGGTGGTCGCTGACCAGCCACCTGGGGCCGCGGCGCCCCCGCGGCCTGAAGTAGTGGCTGGTCAACTCCTCCCACGCCGCTTCCAGGCTTGGGGGTAGACCCCGGGCTTCATTATGACCCGGCGCATCTTCACCGCTATGCCGCGCCGCGCCTTAGCTATCTCCTCGCTGCTCATCTGCGCCACCCCCACCGCCACCAGCTCCCCCTTGAGCGTGAAGAGGGCTACGAGGTCGCCCCGTTTGATGCCCTCGTGGAGCCTCGCTATCCCCGGCACCGCGAGGTTCGCGCCATGGGCTATGGCGTCCACCGCGGTATCGCGTATAACTATCTTGGGCAGGTGGCTCACGGCGTACTCGACGGGCTTGATGTAGCTCCGCAGCAGGTCCTCCTTGCCCTCGTTCTTCCAGCGGTAGAGGGCCTCGCTCAGCTCCTGCAGCCGGACCAGCCCGTGCTGCTCGCGGAAGGGGCCGCTCTTGGTGCGCCTCAGCTCCCTCATGTGGGCGCCCACGCCGAGGATGAGGCCGGCGTCGTGGCAGAGCTTTCTCATGTATGTGCCGGCCTCGCAGAGCACCCTCATGAGCGCGTACCTGCCGTTGTACTCCAGCAGCTCTATCTCGTATATCCTCTTGACGCGGAGGCTTCTCTTAACACTGCTGCGGAGCGGCGGCCTCTGGTAGATCTCGCCCACGAACATGCCTAGAACGCGGCGCAGCTCCTCCTCCGGCACCGGGCGGTGGAGCTGCATTACGCACATGTACTCCTTGCTCGTGTGCACCACCAGGCCTATGACCTTGGTTGCTTCCTCCAGGGCTACGGGGAGGACGCCGGTGACCTTCGGGTCCAGCGTGCCTCCGTGACCCGCCTTGGAGAGGCCGAACATCCTCTTAACCCAGGCGACGACCTCGTGGCTCGTAGGCCCCGGCGGCTTGTCTAGAGCTATGACGCCCAGCCGGATGTGCTGCTCTATCGGCCTCCTCCAGGGCGGCACGCCGTACTCGGGGCTCGTATCCTCCTCAACCTTGACTATCCACCGTCTATCGAGCCCCGCGAACCTGTCAAGGCCCTCTATGAACTCTAGGCCCTGCCTCGTGAGGCTGCTCGACAAGGCTTTCCGGGTCCCCTCCACCCGCTACCCGGGGGAGGACCGGGAGGGGCGGCAGCACTGAATAAACCCCTGGTCAACGAGGCCTCCCGGCTCCACGACTACGCGGGATACCCTGGGAGGGCGCAGGGAAGGAGGGGGCTAGAAGGGTTAGAGTAGGCCGGGTTTCAGCTCTACGCGCACCCTCTCCTTCATGAAGTCTAGGAGCCCGGCCTCCTCAAGCGCCTTTTTGACTTCCTCGTCGCTGGCGCCAGGCTCAATGTTGATCTTCTCGGGGAGCACTTCTATGTGATTGATGTTAGCCCTTCTCCTCTTAACCCCCGAGACGTCCTTGGGCCCGGTTATTAGCACAAAGTTGTCATCTATAATCTCCACTATGACACACTTCCTACCAGCCTCGCGGCCGCGTATCTTGACACAGAGCCTGCCGACCTCTATCGCGGGCACCGCTTCCTCAACCCCCAACCTCTAGGCCCCGGGGGCCGGCGAGCTTCATTTAAGCCTTACCGGCTGCACGCGCCTAGCCTAAACCCCCTTCTTGCTAGCAGCCTGCAGGTGTAGGTCCTTATCATGAAGTACGCCTCCTCTATATCGAGAGGCTCCGTGTCCACTACAAGATTGAAGATCTGCAGGTTGGTTACATCAACCCCGTAGTAGTCGAGGAAGCGGCGCCAGTGCATGTACTCTCTGGCCACGGTCTCCCGGTAGACCTCCTTCAGCGGCCTCCCCTCCCGAGAGGCTATCCTCCTAATCCTCGCCTCGAGCGGCGCCGTCACGTATATCTTGACGTCCGCGACGCCGGCGAGAACCCAGGCGACGAGGTGTCCCTCGAGCACCACGCCGCCCCGGCAGCCCAGCTCCAGGGTCCTCCGGTCTATCTCAAGGTCTATGCTCGGGTCGCTGGCCGCCACGCGGTTGAGCTCCTCCACGCTGACGCCGCGGCTACGCGCCACCTCGCGGAAAATCATGCCCGCGGAGTAGTAGTCTAGGCCGAGGTCCTCCGCCAGCCGCCGGGCGTAGGTGGTCTTCCCGCTACCGGGGGGCCCGCTCACAGCTATCGTGGGGCCCTTCTTCCCGCCGCTGCACCCCGCGCTGATCAAACTGTACGCCCCGGTGGAGTCGTGGAACCCGGGCTGCGAGGATAAGACTGCTTGTAGGCGTGCGGGAGGCGCTGAGCCAGAGAGGGGATGCAGACGCGCCGGAGGGGGCCTGGCCCCGGTGGAAAGCGCTCTGCGAGGCCCCGGGGGGCAGGGGCTACTGGCTTGCCCGGGCTGCGCGCAGCTGCTCTAGGAGCTGGCTCCTTATAGTCTTCTTGAGGAGCTTGGCGAGGCAGCTGGGGCAGATTACGCCCCCGTACATGCGCTCGGGCCTCTTGGCAGTCTTCGGCAGCTTCCTCAGCTCCACGGGGCGCAGCCTCGGCACGCCGTTGAGAGGCCTGCCGCATATAGCGCACCGGGCCGGGCCCGGCCTCCTCTTCTCATAGTGTATCTTCGTCTCGCCGCCTGGAGTCCTCACATACACTCTGCGCAGCGAGCGGCTCCTCTGATGAGGCCTAGGCATAGCCGTGCACACCCCGCGCTAGCCTATACCCCGGGCTCCCGGTCAGCATGCCTCCAGGCTTTCTTAAGCATTAGCACCCCGACGAGGTCATACTGGACCACGGGCAGGGACGCGAGGAAGGCGAGCGCCGCCACCAGCCCGGAGGGGGCCACGCAGACCCCGGAGCCCCCCAGGGTGAGGGCCGGGATGCAGCAGGCCGAGGGGAAGAGCACTGGGCGGATAGTAAATGCGATCACGGCTGCAGCGTAGACGGGGGTGAGAAGGCTCAGGCGGAGCAGGGCATAGCGGCGCACGGTCCTCTGCAGCACCGGCAGCCTAGAGTGCAGCTTCCCGGCCCGCCTCTGGGCCCGCTTATCCCCCCGGCCGCGGAGGCTGCGGTACGTGCTGAGCAGCTGCTCCAGCTCCACGCGGGCCTCGAGATAGGCCGCGCCGGCCACCCGGTAGAATATGGTCTCGGCCGCGGCCACCCCGAGCAGGGCGAGTAGGACCACGTATGCCTCGTAGGCTAGCAGGTCTACGTCCAACAGGGGACCCTCTGCCGTTATGCCGCTCGGGGAGGAGCCGCCGGAGGGAAAGAAGAGGGCCCCGGGGGCTAGCGGAGCATGTAGGCGAGCTCGACTACTTTCCCTGCAGCCACCCGGGGATTGCCCTCAACGTTTTCGACGATGTAGACGCTGGCCGCCACCAGCACCGCGCTCGACATGGCAGCGGAGCGGGCCATGTCGAGCAGCAGCTTTATAGCCTCGACACCTCCTATGTCGCTCCTAACCCTTGTCTTGTCCCTCTGCTGCCTCGCGAGTATAACCTCGGGCGGCGCCTCAACGAGAACTATGGAGTCGGGCCGCAGCTCCTTAACGACGTTCTCGGGCAACCCGGGCCAGTACCCTGTAGACGTCTTGATAACCGCATGGGTGTCTATGAATAGGAAGCCGCGCTCCGAGAGCCCCTGCTCCGCGTCGCTCCTTATGCTCCTGGCGGCGTGCTCCTGCAGCTCAAGCTGCTTCCGGAGGGGGAGGTGCCGCATCTCATCCCGGTGTTTGACCAGCCCCTGCTCCGAGGCTACACGGAACATGTAGTCGCCGAAGTTCACCACCAGGATCTCGCCGCCTCTCTCCCTAATCATCTCCGATACATGGTTGAGCACGGTGGTCTTCCCTACGCCGGGCACGCCCGTCACAATTATTGTTACGAAAGGGTTACGCAGCACCACCGGCCTCCACCCCTCTCAACGGCTCTAGAGAGGCCCACGGCCCGTGGGCCTCCCGTGGGTCTCCGGCTGCCTGACCGCGGTGCAGCCGAGGGCGCTTTAAAAACCTGGCAGGAGGGCTAGCCTCCTATTATCCTCTGAAGTATTGGGTACATCTCCAGCGTCCTCTCGTAGGTCAGCGTCTCGTAGAAGCTATACACTATACCCACTAGCAGCACTAGGCCCGAGCCGGTGCCGTAGGCGCCGAATATGTCTGCAATGATGGCGAGCGCTGTGACGAGCAGCGAGCTTATCACGGTGAGCGGGTAGATGTACCTCGCCAGCACCTTCTCGAGCAGCTTCACGTTCCGCCTGAGCCCGGGAAGCTCCATACCCGATTTTATCAGGTTCTCGGCCTGCTGCCTCGGGCTCAGCCCCGCTATCTCGACCCAGATGAAGCCATAGAGGAGGCCCATCGCCAGCCACGCGAGGGCGAAGATGAGTGTGCGCAGCGGCGTGTGCACGGCGTCGAGGAGGCCCTGCGGCGGCCTCGTGTAATGGTAGAGCACGTAGAGCGCCCTAGAGAGTGGGTCTGTGCCTCCCGTCACGCCGGCTATCATCTCGTAGAATACTGCCAGGTCGGACACTGTTATGGCTACGAAGAGTATAGGTATGTTAGTCACGTATATGAAGTTGAGCGGTATCCTCGTCTTTATGCTGCCGTACCTGGGGCTGGTTACCGGGATGTATACCCTCATTAGCTGGAAGTAGGTGAGCACCATGATTATAGCTATGGTGGCTAGCAGCCCAACGAGATCGGGCAGCCCGTAGCGGAGTATAGCCGGGTCGCCGGTCTTGACCACGTGGACGAGCCAGCCATAGTACTCGGTGGGGTTGCTGCGAACCAGCACGGGGCCTGCGAGGCGCCAGAAGAGGCCCTTAACCACGTTAGCCACTATGAAGAGGCTGAGCGCCGAGCCGATACCCCACCCTTCGCGGACCAGGTCGTCGAACCACATTAGTATGAGCGTGGCGAACACTAGCTGGAGCACGACCAGCGCCTTGATCCCGAGGCCCACCGGGCAGCCTCCACCGCCCAGCGCCGTGGTCCAGAACCGGCAGCCAGCGGCATAGGCTGCTGCCTCGAGGAGGGCGAAGAGTAGCGCTAGGGTACGCTGGGCACCCATGAATATCTTGCGGTCCCTGGGCTTAGTGAGGTCCATCTCTACGAGGCCGCCGCCCACCAGCACCTCGAGCACTATACCGGCGGTCACTATCGGGCCTATACCCAGCGTCATCAACGAGCCCAGGTCCATACCCAGCAGCAGGGAGGCCAGCGCCTGCGTCGTCTGCTGCCGGTAGCCGAGGACGCCATAGAGCGGTATCTCGCTCATAATCAGGTAGAGGAGCACAACTATACCCGTCCACGCCAGCCTGGTCGGCAGAGGGGGCCTCCTAGCAGGCTTGCCCACCGCGGGTATGTACTTTGAGATCTCGGCGAGAGCCTCTAGAACGCCCACTGGAAGCTCGCCTCCCCTAGTACTCCCCGGAGGCCGGCTGGACTCCACATTACAGCACTATTTAAAGAAGCAGCAGCCCGGCCCCGGCGAGCTTCTCGAAGCCGGCATTGGCCCGGGGGAGCAGGAGAAGGGAGCCCGGGGGATGGCCCCGTAAAGAGGGCCGAGAGCTTCTAGGCTGGAGCCCTGCAGGCGTCTCTGGGGTGGGAGGAGGGGCTACTCCTCTCCCTCCTCGCCCGGGACCGCTACCTCGCCGCCGGCCTCCCTTATCTTGCGCACCGCTGACTCGGTGGCTGCAGGCACTATCACCTTGACGGGCCTAGTTATCTTGCCGCGGCCCAGCAGCTTGTTGTAGCCTAGGCTAGCCAGGTCTACCACTATCCTGCCCTCCTCCTCCCTCGCCTTGCCCTCGCGCAGCCACGCGTCGAGCTTCTCGGACAGCTCGCCCACGTTTATAGCATTGATCTTGACCTCGTAGGTTAGGGGCCGGTTGAACCCGTGCTTGCCGAACCAGGTGGGAGCGTATTTGACAACCCAGGTCCACATGTGCTTATGCATGCCCGCTGCACCGAAGCCTCCACGGCTGCCGCTGCCGCGGTGCTGGCCTATACGGCCCCAGCCCATGGTCCTCGTGCGGCCCCTTAGGTGCCTGCTCTTCCTCCTGCGGCGGACGACCAAGACCGCCTCCCCTCGCGGGCCGCGTCTAGAGCATTCTCCTTATAAGCTCGTTTATCGCGGGCCCCCGGTAGCCCAGCTCGCCGCCAGCCCCGTAGGGCTTCTTTATGCTCCCCCGGAACCCGCCGCGCGGCGGGTGCAGCCTAAACACAGGCTTGATCAACCAGATCTTCCTCCTCTTGTCGTATAGCCGGTGGAGCACTATCTCCGCCCTGAGCAGCTTGTCGGCAAGTTCCTCTATGCCTCCCTTGAGGCCCAGCTTCTCGCGGACATAGTCATCGGTGAGCGGCTTGTTGCCTGGCACCCTGCCGCGGCGGCGCAGCAGCTCTATCAGAGTCTCCCTGTCTATCTCGCCCCAGGTAGCCCAGTCCTTGACCTTGTGGAGCATCCCCCATATGCCGGGAAGCGTGGAGGGGTAAAGGACCAGGTGGAACTTTCGGTGCAGCCGCAGCAGAGCCAGGGTGTGCTCCACGTCCGGGTGGACATCCACCCTGCCACGTATCCTTATTACCGCGTAGAGCCTCACCTGGCTAGCCTGAGCCTTCTCCCCCTCGGCCATTGATACCGCCACGGCGTGCCACCCCGCTCGGCCTCTGGAGGGCATGGGCTAAGGGCTCTGCGAGCCCTAAACCAGCGGCCTGGAAACCGGAAGGATTTAACATAGGGTGCGGCCACGGGGCTCTAGGCTGTGCCGGCCCGGGCCCAGTCGATGGGGGTCACGAACTTGTAGGTCTGCTTGAGCGCGTTATAGGTGGCCTTCACGAAGTTGAGCGTAGTCCTTGTATCACCGCGGGTGAAGCTCCAGACGTCCTTTATCCCGGCCATGCGTAGCACCACCTTCGCGGCATCGCCGGCCACTAGCCCGGTGCCTCGGGGCGCGGGCTTCAGCACTATCTCCACGCTGCCGCTCTTACCCCGCACTGTGAAGGGCACGCTGTGGGGCTGATCGCAGAGGCACTCCCAGCTGCCGCAGCCACGCCTCACTGGGATTATGTTGAGCTTTGCGTTACGCGTCGCCTTCTCTATCGCTGTGCGGAGCTGTCTAGCCTTCCCCTGGCCGACGCCGACGAAGCCGTTCTCATTACCTATGACCACTACTACCCTGAACCTGTTAATCCTGCCTGCGTCGGTCATCTTCTGGACCAGCCTAACGTCGACGGTCTCGGACTTCAGCTCAGGGCCTATGAGGTAATCGACTATCTCCGGCTCGAGTATCGGCAGGTTGCGCTCGAATATCTCGCTGAGGCTCTGTATCCTTCCCTCCTTCACCAGCCTGCCTACGAAGGTACGGGGCTTCCACTCCTGCTCAAGCTCGTAGGGCGAGACGCTCATTGCGAGGCAGCCTCCTTGGCAGCCTTTACCTTCCCAAGAACGTCGCGGTAGTCCTCCAGTATTTTATTCTTAACCTCCTCAAAATGCTTGGGTAGGTCCTCCGGCTTTAGCCCACGCTTTAGGTAGAGGCCGAACCTCCGCTCGTACAGCTCCGGGTTCTCCTGCGCGAGCATAGCAGCATACTTGGCTACATGCTCACCCCGAATCCTGTACTCCTCTGGCAATATCTCCTCGCTGTGGGGTATCTCGAGGCCAGCGTCCACCGCCCCCTTCATGGCAGCAAATACCCTGGAGCCCTTCACTGGCCGGTGCAGCCCAATGTCGAGAACCGCGTAGGTTATGCCCGCGCGGAGAGCGCGCAGCCCGGCGAGCATGCCAGTCAGGTAGGCGGCCGAGGTGTTCTTGGTGCCGCCAAGCCATCCATAGCGCTTGACAAGCTCCCTGCTATGAGCAGCCGCCACCGTGACATCGCCCTGAGGCTTAGCTATAATCACCTGAGCCCATATGTACTGGTTGGTCCTCCTCACAACAAACCGAGGCTTACCCGAGAGCACCATGACATAGCGCTTGTAGTAGTTGGTCTTACCCTCCCTACGCCGCCTCCTCGGCACCTTATACCTAGGACCATGTGCCATGTCTGTCCACCAGCCCTAGCCGTGCACCCGGGGCGGAGGCCCCGGCAGCACGAGCCCTAAATAAATACAAGCCATGCACGCGGGAAAGCCATGCAGAGAGGAGAGCAGGACCGGGAAGGAGGCCGACGGGTGCGCCGGCGGCCTACTTCCTCACGCTCGTCGGGTACCCGTGCTCCTCGAGCCAGCGCTTCAGCGAGGCGAAGGTGGGGAACATGCCGCCCTTGGCCCACATGTAGAGCTTCCGGTATGTCCTCCGGTCTATTACCCCGTGGTCACGGAGGAAGCGGAGGTAGCGGCGCATCTTCCTTATCCTGCTGGCCCACTCCTCCTTCGGGTCCCGCCGGGCGGTGGCCTCGCCCTTACGCCTCCCGTAGCCGCGATGCCTGCCCCTCTTACGCGCCTCGTGGCGCTCCCGCCAGCGGCCCCGGGAGGGGCTGTGAGCTGGCTTAACCCTGATAACACCCTCCTTGATGAGCCTGCGTACCTCGTCCCTAGTTATAGCGCTGGCAACATCCTCTATTCTTGCAGGGTCTATCCATATCCTTGACTCGCCCACCCCGAGTATCTCCGCCGCAAGCCTACGCTGCATCGACAGGTCCTGCGCCAAGGGCCCGCCACCTCGTTAACCCTGCCCGAAACCCCGGGAGGGGACGCCGGAGGCCGGGAGGGGTATAATAAAGGAGAGGACTAGGCGTTAGCTACCTTGAAGCCCTTCTCCCGGGCCTTCTTCAGTATCTCTAGCCTCTTCCTCAGCCCAACCCCGGCGGCGATGTAGACTATGTGCCTCGAGGGGTCCAAGTTCTCCAGCTCAGCAGGGCTCGATACCCGCACCGGCTGGAGCCCCGTAGGGTGGAAGCCGCGGACCGCGGCGGGGGAGCCGTAGCCTATCTCGACCATTGGCTGCCTGCCCTTCAGCTTCAGCCTGATTGGGTTGTCAATGCCCTTAGGCCTACGCCACTTGGGGTCATTCTTGAACTTGGGGAACTTCCACCAGAGGGTGCGTAGGAACTCGGGCTTCTTGGACTTGAGCCTCTTCCTTACACGGAGCAGCCTCTCCACATCCTGGTTCGCCATTACTCAGCCACCCCCTTCTCGTAGATGTATATGCCGTCGAGGAAAACGCGTCTATCCTTATCCTTCACCTTAGTTGCCTGCTCTATGTTAGCTGCGGTCTGCCCTACAGCCTCTATATCGATACCCTCCACTATAACGTCATCCTTCTGGACCTTCACTGTGACGCCTGGCATTATCCTTGCTATCCTAGGCGCCTTCTCGCCTAGGAAGTTCTCTATAACAACCTTGTCGCCCTGCACCTTGACTGTTACCGGGAAGTGGGAGAATACCACCTTGAGCTTGTACCGGAACCCCTTGGTGACACCAGTTATCATGTTCTCTATATGGGCTGCAATTGTGCCGACCAGCGCTTTCAGCCTCCTATCGGCAAAGTAGCTCTCAATAACAACCTTCCTGCCCTCCTCGTCCTCGTCGACACGTATAATCACGCCTTTGGCGTGGGAGAAGTCCCTCGTGAGCTCCCCCTTCGGTCCCTTGACTGTTACCTTCATGCCGTCGACGCTTACCTCCACGCCCTCCGGTATAGGCACCTCTTCAACCACGTGGGTTATCTTGGGCATCCCTCCACACCCTCAACATGGCTAGACACGAGCTCCCAGGCGGCTGGCGGCGAGCTGGGAGGAGAGCTGTTCAGGAGTAAAACCCGGTATTGTAGGCGCTCGGCACCTTAGTAGACGTAGGCCAGGAGTACGCCGCCTATCTTACGCTCGAGAGCCTCCCTGTGTGATATGACGCCCTGGCTAGTAGATATTATCAGTATCCCGATGTCCCTGCTGGGCAGGTACTTGCGGAGCCACTCGGGCATCCTTATGAGGTCGCGGTACTTGACCGAGTACCTGGGCTTTATCACGCCAGCCTTGTTTATACGGCCCAGCAGCCTTACCCTGATCTTGCCCCAGCGGCCGTCATCGATGTACTCGAACTCGCCCACGTAGCCTTCACGCTGCATGACGCGCAGCACGTTGGCTATCAGCTTGGACGCGGGCATTATCACTACCTCGGGCTTAGCCCTCATCTCAGCATTGACTATCGCGGCCATAGCGTTCGCGAGGGTATCAAGCATCACCATGGCTCGGCCACCTCGAGGCTCATGCTACATGTACTTGCGGAAACCCAGGCTGACTGCAAGCTCGCGGAAGCACTGGCGGCAGAGCATGAGGCCATACTTCTTTATCACGGCGTCGCGGCTGCCGCAGCGCTGACACTTGTAGGCACCGCGGCCATATCTCACAACCTTGGGCGGCCTGTACTTGCCCATACCACCGCACCCGCGTGAGGTGGCCACTTTCACCTGGGCTCTATAACTACTCCGAACATCTCGTGGAGGAGCACCATTGACTCCTCCTTGGTCACTCTATGGCGCCTCGGTATCCTGCTGCGGGCCCTCCTCCTCCTAGCCACGCGGTAGCCGGGCCTCTCAACAGTCACCACAACATCCATACCGAAGACGCCTATTTCGGGGTCGTAGCGTACGCCGGGGATCAGTATGTGCTCCTTTATCCCGAAGGCCACGTTGCCGAACTCGTCGAACTGGCTGGCCCGGAGCTTGTTGCCCACCGCCTGCAGAGCCTTGCGGAGGAACTCTACCGCCCGCCCGCGGCGTAGAGTAACCACCGCCGCTATGGGCTCCCCCTTCCTTATGCCGAAGTCTCGTATGGTCCTCTTAGCTCTCCTGACCGAGGGCTTCTGCCCAGTGAGCATCTCTAGTACTCTGACGGCCTTCTGCAGCCTCTCACCGGACTCGCCGACGCCGATGTTCACAGTCACCTTGACGAGCCGCGGTTTCAGCATAGGGTTCTGCTCCCAGCGGCGTTTGATCTCCTCAACCCGCTCCGGGGGCAGGGGGAGGGAAGAGGACTCCTGGGCGGCGGCTAGCTGGCTCATTTCCACGCACCCTCGGGCAGGCTTATCCAGGGCTCCTCTCCGGGCGGTGCGATCACGAAGATGTAGTCCAGGCTTGTCTGGAGCTTCTCGCCGCGGGCGTCCTCGAGGGTCACTATGCTCCTCTTCCGGCCGATTCCACGCTGTATGGATACCACCCTGCCGACGCGGCCCACGTTCCGGCCGCCCACCACTATGGCAAGGCTGTCCGTCTCCAGCGGGGCGTAGCCGAGGAGCTCCTGCTGGGGTAGGCTTATCTTGACAGTGCCCAGGGTGCGGTACTCCTTAGCCTCCACCGGGTTGGTGGGATCCGAGACCCGTATCAGCACATTTCTCCCATCATGCAGGTGCAGCTGCACGTGGCCGCCCTTCACTGTGGATTTGTCCTCTATCCTGCCTAGCTTGAAGCCAGCCTCCTCCCTGGGTATGGGGTGGAGGGTGAAGAAGCGCACCGGGTAGGGCAGTAGCCGGTAGGCCTCACCCGTATCTACTATCTCGACTACATCCATGAAGCCCACAGGGTACTTGTAGTTCCTCCTAACCCTGCCATCTATCTTGAAGTGGCCCTCGGCTATCAGCTTCCTGGCCTCCCGGCCGGTCTTGGCGTAGCCGAGTACATCTCTCACCAGTATCAGCAGCGGTATCGACCTCTCCACGGGGTGGGGCCCCGGCGAGGGCTTCACGGTGAAGACGCCGACTCGCTGCCTCACGGGCCAGAACTTAGGCGCAGCCAGCGTCTTGAGGTGCCTACGCCCGCCCATCCGCGCCATTGTGTGCCACCTCGTTAACCCTACTGCTGGGCCCCCTGCTCCCGGCCCCCTATAGCCTGCTCTCCCCCGCCACGGAGGAGGGCGAGCTGGGCCTCGCGCTGCTTGCGCTTACGCTCTATTATCTCGCGGCGCCTCTTGTCGTCAAGGTTGAGCGAGACTATCATGACCTTGGAGGGGTGGAGCGGGTAGTACCTGGGCTCGCCCCTGGCATTATTCACGGTGACACCGTCAACGTATATCCTCATGCGGCGCAGGTCTACCTTGACCACCTTGCCCTTGTGGCCCTTGAAGTCGCCCCTCATCACTACTACCTCGTCACCCGTCCTCACTGGAAGGCTGCGTATACCATACTGCCTGCGCAGCTCCGGGCTTAGAGGCGCCGCCATGAGCTTCTGCCTCTTGTGGAGGGGAGCGTTGAAGAGCGCCCTCCTCTGCTTCCTCGGCTGCCTGGACTTGACCCACCTCACACCGACCACCCAGAGCTATATTATTAT
This sequence comes from Pyrodictium occultum, assembly GCF_001462395.1. Taxonomy (NCBI): domain Archaea; kingdom Thermoproteati; phylum Thermoproteota; class Thermoprotei; order Desulfurococcales; family Pyrodictiaceae; genus Pyrodictium; species Pyrodictium occultum. Next base: position 1,213,509 of record NZ_LNTB01000001.1, on the reverse strand, counting down.
ACTGGCTATGTTGGCTACCCTGGGCCAGCGCTCGGCAGCCTCCCGGGCCACCGGGCCACGGATCTCACTGCCCTTAGGGGCGCCGTCAGGGCTCACTATAACCACAGCATTGTCCTCGAAAGCCACCCAGGTGCCGTCGGGCCTCCGATACGGCCTCCTCTGCCTAATCACTATAGCCCTTGTAACCTGCCTCCTCATCTCCGGCGTGCCCTTCTTCACGGTCACAACAACCATGTCGCCGACTGCCGCCGGAGGGATCCTGCGGAGGCGGCCACGGTAGCCTATCACACCTATAATCATGGCCTCCTTGGCCCCGCTGTTATCGGCAACCCTGACGTAGCTGCCCACCTGCAGGCCGGGAGCTATGTGCCGCCTGGATCCTGCGCCTGCACCGCCCTTGGGCATAGAGGCTGGCACCCCCAGGTGTCGAGGCCCCCAAGCGCCTAGAGCTATTTAAAGATGGCAACAACGTAACCTTCATTGGTTCCTTCAGCTCATGGTCTTCCTGCCCACGACGCCCAGGACCACGAAGTGTACCGTCTTTGCCAGCGGCCTGGTCTCGCCTATCACCACAATATCGCCCGGCTTAGCGTTGATGCAGGGCGGGTTGTGGGCATGTATCCTGCTCCTCCTCTTCTCGTATCTCTTGTACTTCCGGTCATAGTAGACGTACTCACGCTCCACAACCACGGTGTTCTTCATCTTAGCCTTGACCACGACGCCCGTCAGTACAAGGCCGCGCACCCGCACCCTGCCATGCCAAGGACACTTGGAGTCGTTACACGTCCTCTCCGGAGGGTTGACCCCAGGTATACCTACGCTTCTCACCCGCGCGGACAAGCCATCCTACCCCCTTGCTCCTCTCCAGCCGCTTGAGCCGCTCAGACTGCACACCCCGTATTTCTTCCCCTCGTACAACAACCCAGCTGCCGCCCGGCAGCTGGATTAGGAATATAGCATTTGCCTTCGAGACCCAGAGCCTCCGCCCATCGGCCTCCAGGAGGAGGCCGCGCCGTGTCTCTAGCAGAATTCTACCCTCGACACCACGGAGACCGGGGTCTGGATGGAGGAGCACACGGGCACGGAGGCCGACAAGCGTATGGAAAATAATGTTCCACTCGGTGTGCCTCAAGACCTTTTGCCCGCTACGTGCTGCTGCTTAAGCTCCTCCTCCCGCATCACGGTGAGTATCCTTGCTATAGTCTTCCTTATGGCGCGTATAGCGCCGGGGTTCTCGAGGGTACCCACCGAGGCCTTTAGACGGAGCTTGACCAGCTCCTCCCGGAGCTCCTCGAGCTTCTTGAGCCTCTCCTCGGGGCTCATTTTACGTATATCATCGGTCCTTATCATGTACTTGGCCACCGGGGCCACCCCTCCAGGAGCCTCTCTAGGGAGGCGGGAGAAGGGCTAGACTTTGGCCTCCTCGGGCTCCTCCTCTTCCACAGCCTCAGCCTCCTCGCTGGGGGCCTCGGCCGCAGCCTCCTTAAGCTTTTCAGCCTCAGCTGCGCGGATCTTCTCTAGCTCCTCGCGCACCTCCTCTATGAAGTCCTTGGCTTCCTCGGGCTCCTTGATCCGGACGTAGTCGCTGGGCTTAGCAGGTTTAACTATAGTGACCTCTATGCCGAAGGTGCCGGGCTTTAGAGTTATATGCATCACGGCGCGGTCAACCATATACTCTACCTGGTAGCCCGTGGAGTACACCTTACCCACGCGGACCTTCTCGTACCTAGCCCTCTCGGTGCGCAGCTTACCGCTTATGATTATCTGCACGCCTATGGCGCCTGCATTCAGTATGCGGCGGGCCATAACGTTTGCCACGCGGCGGTAGTAGGCACCTCTCTCAAGGAACACCGCTATCCTCGAGGCGGCGACCCGAGCGTTCAGGTCAGGGTTCTCCACGCGGCGTACAGTTATCTGCGGGTTCTGGAGCCCAAACTGGTGCTCAAATATGGCGGCTAGCTGCCTTATCGTCTCGCCCCTCCTGCCTATTATCATTGCAGGCCTCTCAGCGTCTATGAACACCTTCGTGCCCAGGGGGAACTGTATTATCTGCACGCCAGCGTAGCCGGCGCGGTAGAAGCGCTTGGCGAGGTACTCATCTATCCTGGCCTGGGCTATAGCCTTCTCGACGAAGAACTTCTTCACGAGCACCATCGCTACTCTTCCTCCGCCACAACCACTTCTATATGGCTATACTTCCTGAACCTGGGGCTCGAGCGGCCGAAGGCACGGGGCATCCACTTCTTAATCACGCGGCCCTTATGCACGCCTATATGTACGATGCGAAGCTTCTCAGTATCAAGCCCCTTTACCTCGGCGTTATTGGACACGCTCTCGAGGAGCTTGAGCAGTATGCGTGCAGCCTTAACAGGGTAGCGTCCCACTGGCCACCTGTACCTGGCCGCAAGCCCGCGGTGGTGAGCCTGCTTCCCCATGTACCTGCGGACCGGTATGGGCTCCTTACCAGCCGCTACCCGCTCAAGGAGCCGCTTCGCATCCTCTAGCCTCATGCCGCGCAGGAGCCGTGCAAGGTCTATAACCTTCTTGTAGGATATGGGCGCGTCCCACATCACAGCCTTAGCCGAGCGCTCCTCGTCAACCCTCACCGAGTAACGCCATACCGGCAAGACCTAAGCCACCCTCCCTGCTGCCACATCCCCCGGGCGGTGAGCCGCAGCCCTGCACGCCTAAATAAGTGAATAGAGCCCCTGGGACACGGGTAGTCCAGTGCACTCCCCGGGGGGATGAGCGCGCTGACCTGCACCGAGGCTATGCCGGGATGAGGAGCGGCTTTAGAGAGGTGCAGCGACCCCTACATCTCCTCCCCTCATCCCTCAGGGAAGCGTGTAAGGGGGGCCGTGACGCCTAGGGGTGGAGCCTCCACGCGCTCACCGGGCCCCGGGACACGGGGCACTCGCGCGGGCCTAGCTCCCGGTGTTGGGAGAGAGGCTGGGGGTTTCAACGCTTTCCTGGGGAGAGGCTAAGGCCTGGGGGACCCGGGGAGGGGTGCGAGCGGCGCGTCGCCCCTAGAGGAGGACCTGGAGGAGGCGGAGGGAGGGGGACGCCCAAAAGCTAGAGCATGCCTAGCCTAGCGGCCACGTCGCTGGCATTGTAGCCCCGGGCCAGCTTGACGTAGGCCTTCTTCTCGCCGCGGGGCGTTATCAGCGTATTAACCTTCTCGACCTTGACGCCGAAGGCTTGCTCAACAGCCCTCTTTATGTCGTGCTTAGTGGCGCTTCTGGCCACTATGAAGGTTAGCGTGTTCTGCTCCTCTATCAGCCTGAGAGCCTTCTCGCTCTGCACCGGCCTTATTATGATGCTCCAGGCGCTCACGCCGCCCACCTCCCTATGCGAGTATTATGCTATCAAACCTCTTGGCGAGCGCTTCCAGCGCGGATCTAGACACCACGGTGAGCCTGCCGGGCACACCGCCGGGGGCCAGCTGGAGCACGTTCACGTGCCAGGGGTCGGCGACGTCGACCCCTGGCAGGCCTGCAACCGCTCTCGCTAGCGGCGAGGTGTGGCTGCCAAGTATGAACAGGATGCTGCGCGGCGTTATGTAGCGCCTACCCCTCCTTTTGCCCTTGCCGGCGCGTATCCTGGTCCTCTCCTTAGCCCTCTCTATGTCCGGCCACACGCCCAGCTTCTCCAGGAGGGCCCTAGCGTCGCGGACACGGGATATAGCCTGCTCAGCCTCATCCTCTATGACCACTGGCACTGCCTCGGAGGTGAAGCGGTGGCCCCGCCTCTCCACAAACTCTCTCCTCGCCGTGGCCGCTAGCGCGGAGGCGGTGGCTAGCCTCTTCTCCTTCTTGTTTATCTCCTCGTGGATCCTCTTCTCAACCCTAGGCGGGTGAGCCAGGTGGCCGCCCACGGCAGAGTTTATGAAGGCCGCACGGCCCAGCCCGGGGATCCTCGGCACCCTTGCTATGCCCAGGCCGACGCCAAAGCTCCTGGCAGTGGTCCTCTTACCGGCCATCGGGTCGCGGCCCTTAGGCTGGAGCCTGGCGGTGAACTCTGAGAGGAAGGCACGCCTTATCAGATCAATGCGGACTGGCAGCCCGTAGACCCTAGGCAGCTTCACCTCGCCGGATTTCTCGCCAGACGCGCTGTACACCGGCACCGCCGGGGGCTCCTGGGCCAGGAGGAATACCATTGAGCCGAGCCTGCCAGGCATAGTTCATCCACCTCGCGGGTGGGGGTTAGTTGCCCTGCTTGCTCTGTAGGCTGATGTACGTGATCTTGGGGGCGGACTCGGGGGTCCAAGAGGGCCTGACAGGATGGCGGAGCACTATTGGCCTCTTGGGGGTGCCTGGTATGCTGCCGGCGAGCATGACGTAGGTGCTCCTCACTATGCCGTAGTGGGGGAAGCCTCCGGATGGGGTTACCTCCAGGCCGTTGTCGCCTATCCGGAGTATCCTCTTGTTGTACTCCGTCCTCCTATGGAACCCCATCTGGCCGGGCTGGGGCACCTCGCTCCAGGAGAAGGTGGTGGCGGGGCCCCTGCTGCCGGGACCGCTGCGGCTCCCCTTACGGTGCTTATGCCATCTCGGCAGCTCCTTTACGCCATACCTCTTTATTACACCCTGGAAGCCCTTACCCTTGGTAACCGCTATCACGTCGACTAGCTGGCCTTCTCTGAATACGCTCCTAACGTCTAAGGGGTTGCCCAGGAGCTTTACCGCATAGCCAAACCTGTCCTCGATACCCTTGCCACCGCCTATCTTTATCTCTATGAGGTCGGGCTTCTTCTTGCTAAGACCGCCCACGAGCCTAGGCTGGGTCGCAGCTATTATCCTCACGTCGTATACGCTGCCAAGCTTCTCCTCGAGCTTCTTAACAGCCTTCTCGGCGTCGGGGAACCGTAGCCTGGGTATAACGCGGTTTAGGCCGAGCTTGTACTTCTCCTCAAGGGTTTCGGGTTGGGCCCAGGCCTCTCCGAGGGTGTAGAGGCCTATGTTGGGGTCATAGCCGTAGACGCGGACTGCCGTCACTATCATGGGCGGCGTCTCCACTATCGTGACGGGCACGAATATCTCCCTGCCGTGCGTGAGCGAGCCAGGCTCATCGTCTATGACGAATACGTGGGTCATGCCCGCCTTGTAGCCTAGGAAGGCGAGTGGCAGAGGATTCTCACTCTCTACGTTAGGCCAGCTCTTAACCCGCGGCACGATACTTGAAGCTCTCTTACGTGGCCTTACAGCTAGACTGCCCCTACGAGGCGCGTGCTTCTTTCTTGCGCCCACTGGTCACCACCGCCGCTAGAGCAGCCCCATCCCCCACGCGGCCTCCGGCTACTAGCTTTTAACCCTAAGCCCGCGTTGGCTAGATCTACTCCAGGAAGAGGTTCAGTATGGATAGGGTGGCGGCGAGCGCCTCCTCGACGCGTACCGTACGGGTTCCCTGAAGCGGCACCGTGTTGTATATCCTATCCACCGACTCCTCCAGCACCATGCCCTCCCGCCTCGCCATCTCGTGAAGTCCCGCGTCGGGCGCCCCTAGGAGAACCGCCACCCCTCCCCGGGCCCGAGCCTCCAGGGAGTCGCGCCTCAGCTTCTCAGGAGTCACGGCTTCCCCCAGCCTACTTGTAGCAATCCGCAGGAGTCCCCGGGTGGCCTCCAGCGCGCCTCGGAGCCCCCTGGCCAGCTTCACTGTGAACCCCGTGTAGACCCTCTCCTCCCCCGGCTGGAGGATGCGGATCCGGGGCGGCTCCAATGAGATGATCTCCACCAGCACTCTCCTGCTGTGGAGGCGGCCAGGCTTTCTGCACCTAACCGGCCTCCCGAGGCCTGCCTCGAGCACCACTGCGTCGCCGAGATCGCGTATCACGAGCGCCTCGCGCACCTCACCAGCACGGGGGCCTCCAACCCCGTGGGTGGGCAGCTGGAGGGGAGGAAGGACGCCCGCATACCGTAGCTCTGGTTTGAGCGGGTATAGGAGCTTCCGGAGATAAGGTGCTGTCGCTATGTACTCCAGTATCTCTCTTAGCAGCTCCGCGTCTCTTTCAACCCCTGCCCTGTCCACGTATATGATGAGCCTGGTGACGCGGAACACGGCTAGCAGCCTAGCTAGTATCCCTGCTTTCACCGTCTTGAGGAGGAGGGTATGCTCTGTGGAAAGGTAGGAGGCTGGAACCGCGGCCACGAGTTCTAGCCTGCGGGGAGGAGCAGGCAGGGCAGCCATCCCTTTACCTATCCTCTGGCCGATCTAAGCCCTCCCGCGGGACACCGCTAAAAAACCGGCATAGGCTCCAGGGATTCGATACTGGCGGGTCAACGCTCGCGCTTGCCTGCGCGGCGCTGCTGCTTGCTCTTCTTGGCTGTGGACTCCTCCTTGGACATGAAGAGGCTGGTCCTCTGCCTACCGCCCATGCAGCATACCCGTGGTGGCTCACCTGGGCCCGGCTTAGGTACATTACTGCTTCGCTACAGCGTATAGGCCCCTGGGGCCGGTGACGTGTTTGCCGAGTGCTGAGCGGACAAGCCGTGCTGAGTAGACCCCTTCTACCGAGGCCCGCCAGCGGCTCTGGGGGCTCAGACGGGTTCAGCTCGTCACTGCCCTCGGGCGGCTAGGCGTTTGCACCCCTCATCACTGCCCGGCGATGGTCCAGCGGTCCTGGTAAAATACTGGAGCAGCTGAAGCCCGGTTTAGCCCAGGGTGCCTGGGCAGCATGGCCCGCGGGCTGCCTGTATTCAAGTGTCTCTTCTGCGAGCACTGCTGCTACTTCTCCGAGGAGTATGAGATGCCTGTAGTGTACCCCTGGGAGAAGAGGAGGCTTGAGGAGATAGCCTCGGTGCTGGGCGCCAAGCTCAGCTTCAAGCCGCTCCAAGTCTACATGGATGATGAGGGTAACTGCGCTGTCGCCCTCTACAGGTGGGTGATAAGGGGATTCTGCCCCTTCTTTGACCGGGCCACTAAGAGGTGCAGAATACACGAGGACAAGCCTCTTGCATGCAAGATGTACCCGATATTGCTGGAGATGCCCTCCGGCAACCTCCTCGTATCTGGGAAATGCGACTGGGTTAAGAAGCAGGGCCCCCAGCTCATGGAGAGGCTTGCCGCACGCCCAAATGATATACCCCGCGTATTCCCATCCGAGTTCGAAGCTGCCAAGAAGGCTTTCATAGAGTTCCTCACAATAGCCTCCTTCACAAAGGCGCATAGGCTGAGGCCGGTAAACGTTAATAAGCTAGAGGACTGCAAGAGCGTTGTAGACATGGACGACTACATGGCGAGGTTCGAGTAGGCTTGGGCAGGAAGAAGCGGCTCGTCAGGGTGTTCTTCAACACCTACTACGAAGATGTGGCGAGAGATGTGGTCAAGGGTCTAGAGGGCCTGGGTTACCCGGTGAGGATGTCGGCCTCGAGAGTTGTGCCGGAGCTATACTACGCTGAGATAGAGGTTGGAGAGGGTGATCTCGGTAAGGCTGTAGAAGAGGCGCGTAGGCTTCTCGAGGAGGCAAAGGCTAGGCATGGCGGCCTCCTTTTCGGGGTAAAGGTGTATGGTGTAGACGCGTCCTCGGAGTGAAGGCTAAGCGCGGACTATTCTCATCATAACCCTAGCCACATCCTCTGCCGAGCGCACCACGTGTAGGCGGGCATAGCTCTGTATACGCTGCGCCACTTCCACGTCGTACCGCGGCGGGAGTACTATTGTGATCCACCAGCCGCGGCGCCAGAGGCCCTCAAGAACCTCTTCTACGCGTGCAGAGGCCGCCACTGTCTGCCGGAGATCGCTTACAAGCACCAGGTGACCGGGGTTCAGGCCGGCTGCTGCCTGCTGTAGAGCCGACACTATGTCGGTGTAGCCGGAGAACTTTGTTGAGAATATCAGGTCGACCACGCGCAGCGGGTATAAGCGGCTAAGATTATTGTAGACCGTTACGTTCTCGTCGAATACCACTAGCCGCCTTATACTTGCCGCCAGGGAGGACGCTACAAGCACCGCATAGACCGCGTAGGGCTTCATACTACCGCTTTTGTCCACCACTACCACATACTGCCTCAGAGCATACTTGGCCCTGCGCACCAGGGGGCTGGGGTTCAGCCTCACCAGGTTTGCGAGCGTCCTGCGTACGTGGAGTCTGCCCTGCACGGGGCTGAACCTCGTCCTCCGAGATGGCCTTAGCCCGTAGCGGGCTCGGGCCTCTCTCCAGAGCTTCTTCATGAGCATTAGTGCGTAGTTTCTCAGCCTCCCGTCTCCCGTGCTACTGTACACTTCGTGGAGAAGCTTCAACGCCCCAAAGGCGTCCATATGCCTGACCATGCCTTTTAGGATGGTGTACGCGTCTCCACGCCTGGCCGCCTCCAGCAGCTGGCGGAGCTGGAGCATCTCCGATTCTATGATGTCCACTATTCTTCCATGGTAATTCTTCCTTATCTCCTCCCATCTCGCCACCGCCCTGCCAAGCTCGTACTCGGCATACTCGAGAGCTGCGCCCGTTGGGTCGGAGAGGCCTTTCAGAAGGTAGCTCTTCGCGGTAGCCACGGTGTTAAGGGTATCCAGCACCTCGTCGGGGGCTTCGCCTATGCTGCTGAGAAGTCCTGGCTCGTTTCTCTCGAGGATCTCGGACAGTGCACCCCGCCTGGAGGAGCGGGCGCCCAGCGCGCGTAGGGCTACCTCTACCGCCCCCTCCCGGTCGTGCCTAGCCATCTCTGCTGCTATGTCGAGAAGCGCCTCTCTCCCGAAGTCCCTGGCAGCCTTTTCGGCAAGGCGGGGGTTTCGCTCGAGTATATTTCGCAGGTGGTGCTGGCTCAGTACTCCTTCTCTACGGAGTATCTCGTAGACGCTTTCAGCGCTCGTATAGTGCTCTCCCCGGCCTACCTTGTCTGCTATTAGCCTGGACACGATGCGCCTAAGCTGTTTGTCTCTGCCCGCGTAGCGGTATAGCTTCACCAGCTCATCTACGCTGAAATCGCGAAGATCTATATAGTTGAGTACATCAACACCCATTGTAGCTATGAGGCTGCCGTTGCGTTTAATGCCTTGTTTTATGGCGTCCCTCACTGCCTCCCGGTAGCCCCCGTAGCGCCGCGCGAGGCTATCGATCATGCGGCGGGCCTGGCTGCTGCTGACTACATACTCTCCCTTGCGGCCTTTACGTATTATGCCCAGGAGGCGGAGCCTGGCATAGGCGCTTCGGGCCCGGCTGCTGGACGCGTAGTCCCTACGGCGCAGCTTGGCGCCATAGTAGAGGCCCAGGCTCTGGAGGTCCCTCTCTATCTCCTCCTCTATCCTCCTTGCAGGGTTCCCGGCCTGGCGGCGGCCGAACAGCTCCTCCACAGCCTCTCTCACTATCCTCTCCTCGCCCGCCCGCTTAGCATAGACGGAGGCTAGTACGAAGGCTATCTCCTCCGGGGACTGAGGCTTGAAGCCGGCTACCGCGGTGTAGAGGGCTAGGAGCCTCGAGGCCTCCACGATCTCGGCTGTAGATATGCGTAGTCCCTTTCTCCTCGCCTCGACTGCTACACGTAGCGCTAGCTCGCGGGGATCCTGGAGCCCGTCCCTAGGGCCGCAGCCCGAATACCTTCTCGAGGACCTCGTCAACTATCTCCTCCTCGTTAACCCTCTTGTAGAGGACTATGGTGGCCGCTTCGACAACGTCTCTTACAGCTGCCTGCCTCCTGCCCCGGAGGGCTGCCAGCCTGCCGGCTATGCGGGCCCAGAGCACGGTGTCGGCTGGCCCGGGCTTATAGGCTGCCTTCTGCCGCAGCAGGTTAACCACCTCTATCATCGACTTCAGTAGCCCGGAGTCGAGTTCAGCATCGGCGTCATACCTTAGCCTTACTATTTTAGCCTCGAGCTCCGGTGGGGGGTAGTTGAAGGGTATGCGCACCACTCTTCTTAGGAAGGCGTCGCTTAGCTCTCCCTGCGCATAGTCCTCGGGATTACTGGTGAAGATTACCTGGAAGCCCTCTCCCTTGGCGCGGAAGACGCGGCGCAGCTCTGGGACTATTATACGACGCTTATCTATAACGTCTAACAGCAAGTTCTGGAACTCCTCATTGCTCCTCCTTATCTCGTCTACGAGGACCCCCGTGTCGAGTATCATTGCGGCGAGCAGCGGCCGGGGTATGAAGCTCTTCTCGTTGAAGCCGTAGCGCAGCGCCATTAATGGGTGGAAGTCGCCTATGACGCGGTACTCGTCGTAGTTCTCGCTGCATGGTATCACTAGTGCAGGCTTCCCAGCCCATAGGGAGAGTATTGCCTCGCCTATCTCTGTCTTACCCGTGCCTGGGGGCCCCTCGAAGAGCACGGGTCTGCCGGCGAGAAAGGCCGCCACTGTTAGCGTCACGGTTTTCTTGTCAACGAGTAGTCTGTACTCTTTCTTGAGTATCTCGGTCATCTTGTCTACGTCGCGCACTGGCTTCCTCTTATGCTTCTCCACGACATCAGCGTATATGCTCGCAACCTTCTCCTCAATGCTCTCGCTTACCTGTTCACCTGCCTCGTGTAGGACCTCTCTTATGGCCGTAGCTTCAGCTTCCTGGTTATCCCAGCCACTGGTCTCCGGGCCGCTCATACCTGTGTACCCTTCTCTAAGCGTCCCCCGGGAGGGCTCCCTGAAGCTCCCTATCGATGGAGATGCTGGCTCTAGTCTTATAGGTGCTTACGGGAGTCCTACATAGATGGGCTGCGAGGCTTTATGAGGAGAATTAGGGGTCAGCCCCTCCCTACGGGGCCGTGCTTTGACCGGAGGGAGTAGGGAGCCAAACGTTATATATAGCGTCTGGGTGCGCCGCGGCCCCGACGTGCTTCACTACGACATGGTGTTTGACAGGGACGCGTTAAGGCTGATCTATCTCGGCGAGCATTGGGAAAGTATAAGGCCCAGGACGGGGCTGCAGAGGCGTGTCGACCTATTTATATACTCCCTCCGTAAGAGGAGGGAGAGGCTCCGGGGCGGTGAGGAGGTTGTTATAAGCTACTGTGATATCGTGGGGTATAAGCTTCTAAAGCCGCGTCCAAGGCCGCGTGAAGCCACGCTGGCGCCGGGCCTTCTGGAGGTGCTGCTGCGCGATGGAAGGCGTATACGCGTGGAGTTCTCCCCCAAGGTCTACGATATGGTCAAGAGCGCCGTTAAGAAGTATCTGGATGTAAGGCTTGGAGACTGCCGAGGGGCTGTGAAGAGGGCCCGATAGGCTGACCATCTAGAGCCGTGATGAGGGATCAACCGGCAGAGCCCCTGGCTGCTCTTACGTATGAAGACATAGTCCTTCGAGGTCTCTCCCGCGTAGAGCCCGTATTTCGGAATCTTCCTGGCAAACTGGTGGGCCTTCTTCAAACTGGTCACTATAGTATAGAGTTTAGTCACCCTGTCCATTTCCTTCAACGCTCTCGCTTTATCCTCGACTAGATCTACCACAGTGAACGAGAAAGTGTAGTCTATGCTCTTGCTGCGTAGGGGTATGTTCTCCGCGTCAGCTTCAATGCACTCAACCAGGTGGCCCAGGTTCAGGCTCGCTATGCGCCTTCTAGCGACCCGAAGCATCCCGGGAGATAGGTCTAGACAAATGTAGTAGAGGAGTCCTCCCAGCATGCCGGTAGTGTATAGGTATTCTAGGAGGAGGGCTGTGCCACAGCCGTCGTCGAGAACCTTTCCCCGGGGCTCTAGGAGGCGCATAGCGAGCCTGTACTTCTCGTACTGCTCATTCCTATAAAGCTCGTCGTAGCCAGAGCTGGTTACGTTGTACCTCTCCCGCATCACTGCCTTTATAGGCTTCTTGGATGCCAAAAGCTGCAGCACCTCGTTGTCGCCAGTTGTTTGCCTCGGAGAGTAGGATGCAGGGACTGCCGGGAGTACCGTGGGAGGAGGGAGGGGAAAGTCTGCTGGGTAGGGAAAACGGCGCCAGGAGCTACTTGAGGGCTACGTGGAGGCTGCTCCTCGTAGCTTTTAGACCCGGCTCGCCGTGCTGCACCTGGCGGCAGGTGGGGCTGAACTCGCCGAGATAATGGCCTATCATCTCGGGTGTTATGCGCACGGGGATGAACTCCTTCCCGTTGTAGACGGCTATGGTCATGCCGACCATCTCGGGCAGTATTATCATATCCCTCACGTGCGTCTTGACCACGACCTTCTTGCCTTGCAAGATCTTCTGGCGGGCCCGCCGTATCTTCCATAGGAGCCTGCGCTGGGCGTCGGTAAGGCCTCGTAGGAGGCTCCTCCTCTGCCTCGCGGGGAGCAGCTTTATGAAAGTATCCATAGGCATCGAGAGGAGCTGCTCTAAGGTGTAGCCGCGGTAACGGAACTTAAGCCACTCGGGCGGGAGCGTTTCAAGCCACTTTTTCATCTCTTCGTCGAGCTGCGGCCTAGCCTGCACTCATACCCACCCCAGGCCGGCTTCAGGGCCGCGTGCAGGGGGTTTAACGCTACCCCTTCCTGCGGCCCGTGGAGCGTGCAGCTATGTGGCCAACCTTCCTGCCTGGAGGAGCGTTCCTCGATACGGTGGTTGGGAAGCTTGGGCTCTGGTGGCTACCGCCGCCATGGGGATGGTCCACAGCGTTCATTGCC